>NZ_RKHG01000001.1:3138953-3452849 GCF_003752415.1 Luteococcus japonicus
CGGCCTCCACCGCCTGCCAGCTGGGCCAGGCGTCGACGGCGGCGTCGACGTCCAGGTCCGCGAGGCCACGGGCCATGAAGGGTTCGTAGAAGGCCAGCATGGCCAGGGTGCCGATGGCCACCTTGAAGCCGTGGGACAGCGGCGGGTCGTCGTCGGCGCCCAGGTGGTCCAGCTCCCAGATGTGGCTGAAGTAGTGCTCCGCACCGGAGGCCGGCCGGGTGCCGCCGTGCACCTGCATGGCCAGCCCGGACAGCACCAGCCCGTTGACCAGGCCCTCGAAGGCCTCGGGGGCGCCCGCGGCCAGCTCCGTCGGATGGGCCAGGGCGTCGCGGACCCCGGACTGCACCAGGCTCCAGACATGCTCGTCGATGGGCTCGACGCCGGCGGCGTCGGCGAGGATCCAGTCAGCGCCGCCGGGGATCTTGGCGGCCAGGTCACCGTAACCGGATGCCACCATCCACTGCGGGGCGCGGGCCGTCACCTCGAGGTCGAAGACCACCACCTGCGGCGCCGTGCAGTTCACCGTGATCTTGACGCCATTGCTGCTCATCGGGGCGCCGGCCCCGGTGTAGCCGTCCATGCTGGCGGCCGTGCCCACCACGACATAGCGACGTTCCAGCTCGTGGGCGGCCATCTTGACCAGGTCGTTGAGGGTTCCGGCGCCGACTGCGACGGGTGTGACGCGCGTCCCGGTGGCTTGGTCGGCGGCGACGATGGCCTCCCGGATGCGTGCCGCATTGTCCAGCGACGCGTACAGGGTGGGGCTTCCGGGGAAGACCAGCGGCTCGGCCAGCGGGACGCCGGCCTCACGCAGCGACGCCTCGGTGCGGTCCCCGGCCGCGGCCCAGGTCTTCTCGTCGGCCACCAGGAGCGCGGCGGAGCCAGGCATCCACGTGGCCATCAGGGCACCCGTCTGGGCCAGGGCTCCACGGGCCACTGCCACCTCGTCGGTCTGGTCAGCGTCGGCCACGGCGCGCCGTACGGTCTCGTCCATCATCGATCCTCTCGAAGGCTGTTCCCTCACCCTAGGCTTGCGGTCGTTCGGAAGGCAGCCCCGCAGCCGTCACAATGGGTCCATGACTTTGCACTCCGGCCTGCTGATCTGCGACAAGCCTCAGGGCTGGACCTCCCACCAGGTAGTGGGCCGGGTCCGGCGGCTGATGGGAACCCGCAAGGTGGGGCATGCCGGCACCCTGGACCCGATGGCCACCGGAGTGCTGATCGTCGGGGTGAATCGGGCGACGCGGCTGCTGGGACACCTGGCCCTGCACGACAAGCGGTACGAGGCGACCATCCGGCTGGGCATGGCCACCACCACCGACGATGCCGAGGGCGAGCCGAGCGGGGGAGCCGACGCCGCACACCTGGACCGGGCGGCGGTGGAGGCGGAGCTGCCCGCCTTCCGCGGGGAGATCCAGCAGGTGCCGAGCTCGGTGAGTGCGATCAAGGTCAACGGGCAGCGTGCCTACAAGCTGGTGCGCGACGGGGAACAGGTGGAGCTCAAGAGCCGGGCCGTGACGGTCAGCCACTACGAGGTGCTGGACCTGCGCCACGTGACCGAGGGTGAGCGCACCTACTGTGACGTGGACGTGGAGGTGGAATGCAGCTCGGGCACCTACATCCGTGCCCTGGCCCGGGACCTGGGTGCGGCTCTGCGGGTGGGCGGACACCTGACGGCGCTGCGTCGCACCCGGATCGGTGGCTACAACCTGACCGACCTGCCCGTGGTGGAGCTGGACTCCGATGACCAGCCCGAGCTGTTGGGGATGGCGCGGGCCGCCGCACTGAGCTTCCCCGTAGTCACCCTCGACGAGGAACAGGTCCGCGACGTGGGCTTCGGCCGGAGCCTCAAGGGACTGGCCGTCCCGGGCAACCCGACGGGGGTGCTGTCCCCGGATGGTGAGCTGCTGGCGCTCTACCGTCCCGACGAGGAGGACCCGGCCATCGCACGGCCGGTGGCAGTGCTGGCTCAGTGACCCAGTAGGGCGACGACGGCGGCGAGGGCCTGCTCCTCGTCGCGCCCATCGGCAATCACCGTCACCTGCTCCCCGTGGGCGACCCCCAGGCCGAGCACCTCCCAGGAGCGGGCGAGGCTGGTCATCCGCCCGGCCATCAGGAAGACCGAGCTGGTGTGGGCAGCCACCACCGCCGCAAGTTCCGCGGCAATGCGGGCATGGATGCCGCCGGGGATGGTCACGGTCACCGTCTGCTGTCGCATGGTCTGTGCCTCTCCTGCGCTGGGTCCGCCCATCCTTCCACGGTCGGCCCGTCGCGCGACGCAGGGCGGGTGGTGTCGGAGACTTGCGCAGGTGCTCGCAAGGACCCGGCTCATTCCCGCGGGACTTTCACCACTCATCTCGCATAGCGTTCCAACGACCACCAACGAAGGGGGAGCGATGCAGCGGCCAGCCTTGATCCTGCACCAGCTGGAGACCAGCCTGTCGGTAGCGCCCGACGCACTGGCCCGGCTGCTGGGCGTGGGCATGCGCACCGTCGCCACGGAGGTCGCCAACCTCAACTCGATGCTCGCGGGCTCGGGCCAGGTGCGGCTGATCAATGGCCGCTACCGCCTGCGCGTGGTCGACAATGCGGCCTTCGAGGAGGCCCGACGCCAGGTCACCGGGGTGAAGGACTCCTTCAACGATCCGCAGCACCGCGTCAGCCACATCCTCGCCCAACTGGTGCTCAGCACCGGCCCGGTCCGCATCGAGACCCTGGCCCGCGGCATGAATGTGGGCCGCACCACCGTCACCGCAGACCTGGTGACGCTGCGCAGACTGCTGGCCGAGATGGACGTGCGGGTCCAGGGGCGGCCCCACGTCGGGCTGCAGCTGGAGGGCGATGAGCTGGCAATCCGGCTTGCCGTGCTGCGCCACGCCTACCGGCGGGCCTACGGCAGCTACCCGTTGGGTACCGCGCTGCTCGACATCCTCGACGAGGCATGCGCCGAGTTCAGCTTCGACGAGGGCGTGGCCATGGAGGTGGTGCGGTGGATGACCGTCGCGCTGGACCGCCGGCTGTCCGGCCACGGCCTGGACGAGCTGCCCCAGAGCCACGAGCAGCTGACCGGCACCGACGCCCACGCCTTCGCCATCCGCGTGGCACAGGGCATCGAGCGGGTCACGGGGGAGAGCCTGCCGTCGGCCGAGGTGCTCTACCTGGCCATTCCCGCCGCCGGACGCAGGACCCCGATGGGCACCGGCGTCGCCACCCGGGAGTCCGTCGAGGCCGAGACCCGGATGCTGGTCGACCAGGTCTTTGCCCGGATCGCGGACGTGCTGGAGATCGACGTGCAGCCCCGGGAGCTGCTGACGGAATTCACCCAGCACGTCGGCTTCATGGTGAACCGGATGCGCTACGGCCTCTCGGTGGAGGCGGACCTGGACGTGCCGGAACTGCGCGTCCGCTTCCCGCTGGCGGTCCGGATGGCTGAGCTCGCGAGTGACGTGGTGCGGGAGCAGGTGGGGTTGACGATGGACGAGACGGAGCTCGCCCTGGCCGCCACGTATTTCCAGGTCTTCCTCGATGACAGTGAACAGCAGGGCCGTCGGCCCTTCCGGATCGGGATCCACACCCGACGCGGGCCGGCCGCCGCCTCGCTGCTCAAGGGCCAGCTCGGCCGTGCCCTGTCCGTTCCCACCGAATACCTGCTGGTCAGCTCGGCGCAGGAGGTCACCGACAAGGGCGTGGACCTGTTGGTCACCGCCCCCGGCACCTCCCTGGATGTGGCCGTGCCCACCATCGAGCTCTCGGAGCTCTTCGACCGTGGTGAGTTGATCAACAAGCTGTCCAGGATGCACTTCCCGCACTTCGGCCCGCTGCTGAACGACCGCGCCGACGGGTCGATGCTGGTGCTGCTGCTGGGGCCGGACCGCATCGTCCAGCTGCCCGCCGGCTGCGGGCACGACGAGGCGGCAACCCGCCTGGCCCACCACCTGGCCGACCTCGGGCTGGTGGACGAGTTCTTCCTGGACGCGCTGGCCGAGCGGCTCGTCGAGACCGAACCGGTACTGGTGGGGGACCGCCTCGCCTTCCCCCACGCCAGCTCGCCCGGGCTGGCCAGCGTCAGCTGTGCACTCGGGCTGGTGGCTGCCACCGATGAGGAGCCGGCCCGGCTGGTCTTCCTGATGGCGGTCCCGGAGAAGGAGAACTACGACGACCAGGTGCTGATCCGCACCTACGAGGAATTGATCCGCGTCGGCACCAACCCGCGCCTGATGGACCGCCTGTGTGCCATCAGCACCTACCCAGACCTCCTCGGCCTGTTCGAGGACCTTCGAGACCACAACCAGGGGAACTGACATGTTCTGGCCCGTGATGATCGGCTTTGCCGTCTTCTACCTGTTGCAGACCGTCCTGGCCATGCGACAGGCCACCAACTACACCAAGCACTACGGCACGATGCGCCGCCAGGGACGCGTGGCCATCGGCAAGCAGAAGAACCTGGTGGCCAATGGCGCCATCGTGATGTTCCGGCTGGACGACCAGGACGTGGTCGTCGAGGGTGTGCGGCTCAGCGGGGTGACCGTCTTCTCCCGCTTCAAGCCCTTCACCACCTTCGACGGGCAGCGCCTGGCCGACGTCGACGCCAGCACCCACCGCGAACTCAACAAGAGCCTGCGGGCGGCCGTCGCGAATGCCCGCGACAACTTCCTGCTCGTCTCGGAGGGACGCATTCCCCCCGAGCCCCCGGGTCCGGTCACCAAGCTGTTCAGCCGCTTCGGCGGCAAGCAGCAGGCCATGGCCTGACGGATCCCTTCCACCTCTGAAAGGAATGACCATGAATTACTTTGCCGATGCAGCCACCTGGTTCATCGGGCTCTTCCGGGCTGGAGGCGAGACCTTCATCAGCTGGATGACGGGCATCGTCCCGCTGGTCCTGATGCTGCTCATCGCCATGAACTCGCTGATCCAGATGATTGGCGAGGACAAGATCAACAACCTGGCCCGCAAGGCCTCCGGAAACCCGGTCAGCCGCTACCTGGTCCTGCCCTTCCTGGGCTTCTTCATGCTGGCCAACCCGATGGGCTTCACCCTGGGCCGTTTCCTCCCGGAGAAGTACAAGCCCAGCTACTACGCCAGTGGCGCGCAGTTCTGCCACACCTCGAGCGGTATCTTCCCGCACATCAACGCCGGTGAGCTGTTCATCTGGCTGGGCATCGCCAAGGGCATCGAGCAGCTGGGCCTCAACTCCGCCGAGCTGGCCGTGCGCTACCTGATCCTGGGCGTTGTGCTCAACTTCATCGGTGGCTGGACCACCGACTTCATCACCCCCTGGGTCGCCAAGCAGCAGGGCGTCACCCTCAGCTCCGAAGTGAAGGTGTCGGCATGAGCGAGTACAGGTCCGTCGTCGTCGAGAAGGGGCAGGGTGGCTGGGGCGGCCCGCTGACCATCACCCCGACGCCCGAGAAGAACAAGATCGTCTACATCGTCGGTGGCGGCAGCAAGCCCGCCGTCGTCGACACCCTGGTGGAGCTGACCGGCTGCGAGGCCGTCAACGGTTTCCAGACCTCGGTTCCGGATGACCAGATCGCCATGGTGGTCATCGACTGCGGTGGCACCCTGCGTTGCGGCATCTACCCCAAGAAGAACATCCCAACGATCAACATCATCAACACCGGCAAGACCGGCCCCCTGGCCCAGTTCATCCACGAGGGCATCTACGTCTCCGCTGTCTCCTCGGACCAGGTCCGCCTGGCCGATGGTGCCGAGACCCAGGCCAAGGCCGCCGCCGTGGGCGCCGCCGACGAGGCCGCCAAGGTGAAGTTCACCGCGGACAAGAAGGTCTCCGAGACCCTGGCGGAGCAGAAGAAGCAGGGCCTGATGATGAAGATCGGCCTGGGGGCCGGCAAGGTCGTCGCCATCTTCTACCAGGCTGGCCGCGACGCGATCCAGACCATGATCAACACCATCCTGCCGTTCATGGCCTTCATCTCGATGCTGATCGGCATCATCAATGCCTCGGGCTTCGGCGAGTGGTTCACCCACTTCCTGACGCCGCTGGCCGGTTCCGGCTGGGGCCTGATGGTGCTGGGCTTCATCTGCTCGATCCCCTTCCTGTCGCCGCTGCTCGGCCCGGGAGCTGTGATCGGCCAGATCATCGGTACCCTCATCGGTGTCGAGATCGGCAAGGGCAATGTTGCTCCGCACCTGGCCCTGCCGGCCCTGTTCGCCATCAACACCCAGAACGCGTGCGACTTCATCCCCGTCGGCCTGGGCCTTGCCGAGGCCGAGCCGGAGACCGTCGAGGTCGGCGTGCCCGCAGTGCTCTACTCCCGCTTCCTGAACGGCGTCCCCCGCGTGGCGATCGCCTGGCTGGCAAGCATTGGCCTCTATTCCTGACCGTACGCACCAGAAACTGGAGCTGACATGACCGAGATCTTCCGTACCACCGTCCGCGACGCCGGCAGCATGGCCGCCGCCTTCATCTCCGACGGGCTGTTCGTCACCTTCGGTGAGAACGCCCCCGACGCCCTGAAGGACTATTGCTTCATCATCGACATGGGCCAGACCACCGCGGACCTGCAGGTGGGACAGGTCTTCACCGTCGATGGCAAGCCCTTCCCCATCACCGCCGTCGGGGAGGCGGCCCAGAAGAATCTCAACGGTCTGGGTCACATCACCGTCAACGTCGACGGCGGCCAGAAGGCCAGCCTGTCGGGTGCCATCCACATCCTGTGCGAGGACGGCACGCCCGAGGTCGCGGTGGGCAGCGTGCTCACCATCGAGGCATGAGCGATTCATCAGTGGCCAGCTGGCTCCCGCACCTGCGGGGCCGGCTGGCCGACGAGCGGGGCCTGCCCCGTCTCCGGGTGCTGCCCGGGGACGGGGCAGTCCTGCGCCTGGACGTGGAATGGCCCGCTTCCGGTGCCGTCCTGGGCCGGGTGGCGCTGGTCACCGGTGCGGCGCAGGGCTTCGGCCGTGAGATCGCCGAGCAGCTGGCGGACCTGGGCTGCTGGGTGGCCGTCGCCGACCTGAACCTGGCGGGAGCCCGAGAGGTTGCCCGCGGGATCAACGAACGGCACGGCACGGGCCGAAGCCTCGCCGTGGAGGTCGACGTGGCCGACGAGGCCAGTTTCGCGGCGGCCGTCGAGGACGTCGTGGCCTTCTTCGGCGGGATCGACCTGTTCGTCTCCAATGCCGGGATCGTGCGGGCCGGGTCCGTGGGGGAAATCACCCCCGAGGACTTCGACCTCGTGACCCGGGTGAACTACCGCGGCTATTTCGTCGGGGTGCGGGCCGTCGCACCCGTGTTGGCCGCCCAGCATGCCGCGGCGCCGGAGCACTGGTTCGACATCGTCGAGGTGAACTCCAAGTCCGGGCTGTCCGGTTCCCGGAAGAACTTCGCCTATGCGGGCAGCAAGTTCGGCGGGATCGGGCTCACCCAGTCCTTCGCGTTGGAACTCGTCGAGCAGGGGATCAAGGTGAACGCCGTCTGCCCCGGCAACTACCTGGACGGGCCGCTGTGGACGGATCCGGAGCTTGGGCTGCTGGTGCAGTACCTGGCCGCTGGCAAGGTCCCGGGCGCCACCACCGTCGACGACGTGCGTCGTCACTACGAGGCACAGGTGCCGATGGGCCGGGGCTGCCGGCCCGCAGACGTGGTGCGGGCCATCCGCTACTGCGTGGAGCAGGCCTACGAGACGGGTCAGGCAATTCCCGTCACCGGCGGCCAGACCATGCTCCACTGACTTCGGCGGGTCAACTGACCAACCGGGCAAGTGCCGCCGCGGCCGCCCCCAGCAGCACCACCACGAGGTAGGGGGCGCGCCGCCACAGCGCCACCCCGGCCACCACGAGGGCCACCAGCCGGGCATCCAGCACGAGCCGCTGCCCGTCGCCGACGGCATTGAGCATCACCAGGGAACCCAACAGGCCGATGGTCATAGCCGAGGTGACCTGCATCACCCGCGGCTTCTCCACCCAGTGTGTGGGCAGCAGGTAGCCGGCCAACTTGGTGCAGTAGCCCACCAGACAGGCGGTGAGAACCCATCCCCACAGGCTCATCGCGTCGCCCTCCGCCCCAGCCACAGGCTCATCCCTGCTGCGACGGCTGCAGCGGCCAGCAGCGGCAGGCCGGGGGCCAACACTGGGACCAGCAACAACGTGACGAAGGCCGAGGCCACCGCGATGGCCACCGTGTCCCGGTTGTGCAACCGCGGCCACAGCAGGCCCAGGAAGGCGGCCACCGCGGCACCGTCGAGACCCCAGGTCTTCGGGTCGCCCAGCGCATTGCCCAGCACGGCCCCCAGGAGGGTGAACAGGTTCCACAAGATGAACACGCCCAGCCCCGCGCTCCAGAAGCCGCGTCGCTGCTCGTCGGCAATGTCCTGAGCCACGGAGGTGGCCACCGACTCGTCGATGGTGACGTGTGCCTGCAGCAGGCGGGTGAGGCCGCGGGGTGCGAAGGCGGCATTCATCTGCGCGCCGTAGATCAGGTTGCGGATGCCCAGCAGGCTTGCTGAGACCAGGGCCGGGGCGCCGCCGCCGGCAATGGCCCCGACGAAGGCGAACTGGGAGCCGCCGGTGAACATCAGCGCACTGAGGGCCTGTGTCTGCAACACGGACAGGCCTGCGGCGATGCCCAGCGCGCCGAAGGAGATGCCGTACAGGCCCGTGGCCACGGAGACGGACAGGCCCATCCGCACTGCTGGTGTGATCTGCATGGTGACGGCGATGCTAGGCGCTGGCGGCGGCTCGGCATGACCGGGTCCGGTGGGCGAACTAGACTGCGGTGTCGTCGTCGCCACCGGTGCGACGCAGGGAACAGGGGCGGAACGTGACCAGGTCTGTAGTGGTGATCGGAAATTTCGACGGTGTGCACACCGGCCACGTCGAGGTGTTGCGGCACGCCCAGTCCCTGGCGCCGGACCAGCCCGTCGTCGTGGTGACCTTCTGGCCCCACCCCATGCACGTGCTGCGCCCCGAACAGGCCCCGCGACTGCTCACCGGGCTTGCCGACCGGATCAGCCTGCTCAAGCGCGCCGGAGCACAGCAGGTGCGTGTCGTGCAGTTCACCCGGGACGTGTCCACCTGGAGCCCGGAGGAGTTCGTCTCCCGGGTCATCACCCCGCTGGACCCCTCGCACGTCGTGGTGGGGGAGAACTTCCGCTTCGGCTACCGCGCCGCCGGCACCGTGGAGACGCTGCGCGAGCTGGGCAAGGAGCGCTTCGCGGTGGAGGCGATTGCCCTGGTCCGCGTCGACGGTGAGTCCACCTGCTCCACCCTGGTGCGCACCGCGCTGGACGCGGGCGACGTGGAGTTGGCCGCCAAGCACCTCGGACGCCTCTTCCGGGTGCAGGGCGTGGTGGTGATGGGTGACCAGCGCGGCCGCGAGTTGGGCTTCCCCACCGCCAACCTGCCCGTCCCCGCCGGGATGGCCGTCCCCGCCGACGGTGTCTACGCCGGCTGGTTGACCCGGCTGGACGATCCGGCGGCCGAGCCGCTGCCTGCCGCCATCTCGGTCGGTTCCAATCCCACCTTCCAGGGCCTGGAGCGGCGGGTGGAGACCTATGTACTGGACCGCACCGATCTGGAGCTCTACGGGGTGGAGATCGCCGTCGACTTCGTCGCCCGGTTGCGCGGACAGATCACCTTCACGGGCATTGAAGGCCTGATCACCCAGATGGACGCGGACGTGGCCCGCACCAGGGAAGTGCTGGCACGGGCCACGAAGGGCTGACTCAGGCGGCGCCCATCAGGGCCAGCAGCACACCACCGGCGACGGTGGAGGCCACCTGGCCGGCCGCATTGGCGCCCATGGCGTGCATCAGGATGAAGTTCTCGAAGTCCTCCCGCGCGGCCTCCTTCTGGACCACGCGGGCAGCCATCGGGAAGGCGGAGATGCCGGCGGCGCCGATCAACGGGTTGAACTTGCCGCCGGACAGGACATTCATCAATTTGCCGAAGAGCACGCCGGCGGCCGTGTCCAGGCAGAAGGCGACCAGGCCCAGCACCAGGATCATCAGCGTCGACCACTTCAGGAAGGACGTGCCGACCATCGTCGAACCGATGGCCAGGCCCAGGAAGAGGGTGACGGTGTTGGCGATCTCGTTGGAGGAGGCGCCGGTGAGGCGCTCGACGACGCCGGACTCCCGCATCAGGTTGCCGAACATCAGCATGCCAACCAGCGGTGTGGCGAAGGGCACCAGGATGCCCACCAGCAGCGTCACGACGATGGGGAACAAGATCCGGGTCCGCTTGCTGATCACTCGCGAGGAGTAGGGCATCCGGATCTGGCGTTCCTTCTGCGTGGTGAGTGCGCGCATGATCGGCGGCATGATGATCGGCACCAGCGACATGTAGGAGTAGGCCGCCACCGTGATCGGGGCCAGCAGCTGCGGTGCCAGCTGGCGTGAGACGTAGATCGACGTCGGCCCGTCGATGGCGCCGATGATGCCGATGCTGGCGGCCTCGTTGTGGCTGAAGCCCAGCAGCACGGCCAGCACCAGGGTGAGGAAGATGCCGAACTGGCCGGCGGCACCGAGCAGCACCATCTTGGGCATCTCCAGGAGTGGGCCGAAGTCGGTCATGCAGCCGATGCCGATGAAGATCAACAGCGGGAAGAGCTCATTGTCGACGCCGGCATGGCGCAGTACCGTCAGCATGCCGTCCTCGCCCACCAGCGGGGACAGCGGCAGGTTGGTCAGCAGGCAGCCGGCGCCGATCGGCAGCAGGAGCAGCGGCTCGTACTCCTTGGCGATGGCCAGCCAGATGAGCAGGCAGCCCACCGCGAGCATCACCACCGACTGCCACGTGACATTGGTGACGCCGCGCAGCAGGAGGTCGATGGTGGACTCCATCGCGGCATTCATTCGAACACCACCAGCTCATCACCGAACTTCACCTGGGCTCCCACCTCGGCGGGGATCGACGCAATGATGCCGTCGCGGGTGGCCCTGAGCTCGTTCTTCATCTTCATGGCCTCGAGCACCAGCAGGGCATCGCCCCGCTTGACGCTCTGGCCGGGCTGGGCACTGATGCTCAGCACGACACCGGGCATCGGGGCGGTCAGGGTGTTCACGCCGCTGGCCGCGCCGCCACCGGCGGGGGCAGCGGGGTGTGGCGAGGCGCCGGGCCCAGGAGTGCCGATGGCGGGCTGGGGAGCTGCCTGGTGGGGGAGCGCGGAGGGGGCGGCCGTGGCCACGACGCCGCGGCCCACCTCCACCTCCGGCGTGATCATGGCCTGGGCGAGGTCCTGGTGGTCACGCAGCCGGACGTCGACGCTCTTGCCAGCGATGTGCACCCGGAAGGTGTTGGCGGTGACTTCCTCGACGTCGACCTCGTGGTCGGACCCGTCGATCGAGATCGTGTAGCGGCGCATCAGGTCATCTCCTGTTCCAGGACTGGTTCTGCGCACCGCGGCCCACCGAAACCCACCGGCTCGTGTGGATCTGGCTTCCCGGTGCGTGGGTTCGCATCGCCGGGGCGGCCTGCTGGCGGCGCACCTCGGCGTGGGTGATCACGGCCAGCGCCACGGCTGTGGTCTGCTGGACCGTGAGCCCGGCGGTGAGGATCTCCACCGCCGGTTCGGTTGCTGGGACTGGCGTCGTGGCCAGCGGTGCGGGGGTCGCCTGGGGCGGTTCGGGCTCGTCGGCGGCGGGCTTGTCGGGGGAATCGAGGCGTGCTGTCAGGATCAGCACGCCCATCAGCAACAGCAGCAGGGCGAAGACGACGCCCATCCCCACCACGGTCATCTCCAGGCCCCATGCAAGGTCACTCATTGCCATGCCTCCTAGACGGGGAACAGTCCGTGCTTCTTGGGGATGTTGGTCTGCACCTTGGTGCGCAACACCTCCAGGGCACGGATCAGGCGGGGCCTGGTCTCGCAGGGTTCGATGACCTCGTCGATCTGTCCGACGTCGGCGGCGCGGTAGGGGTTGAAGAACTTCTCCCGGTACTCGTCGATGAACTTCTGCTCCACCGTCTTCGGATCCTCTGCGGCGGCGATCTCGCGTCGGTTGAGCAGCCGGGCGGCGCCCTCGGCGCCCATCACGGCGATCTGTGCGGTGGGCCAGGCAAAGGCGACGTCATTGCCCATCTGCTTGCTGGACAGTGCGACATAGGAGCCACCGATGGCCTTGCGGGTGACCACGCACAGCTTCGGCACGGTGGCCTGACAATAGGAGTAGATGACCTTGGCGCCGTGCCGGATGACTCCCGCGTACTCCTGCTGCACGCCGGGCAGGTAACCGGGGCAGTCGACGAAGGTGACGATCGGGATGTTGAACATGTCGCAGATGCGGATGTGGCGGCTGATCTTGTCCGACGAGTCGATGTCGAGGCAGCCGCTCATCACGGTGGGCTGGTTGGCGATGATGCCCGCCGCGTGCCCGTCGAGCCGTGCGAAGGCGCAGATCGCGTTGCCCGCCCACTGCTCGTGGACCTGCATCACCGAGCCGGCATCGAAGATCGCGTCCAGCACGTCGCGCATGTCGTAGGCGGCCGTGTCGTCCTCCGGGATGATCGAGTTCAGTGCCTCGTCCATCCGGTCCGGGGAGTCGTGCGGAACCACCTGTGGCGGGTCCTCGGTGTTGTTCTGCGGCAGGTAGCTGAGCAGCAGCTTGCACTTCTCGATGGCTGCCTGCTCGTTGGCGGCGTTGAACTGGGCCACGCCGGAGCGGGCATTGTGCACGAAGGCACCGCCGAGGTCCTCGGAGCTGACCTCCTCGCCGGTGACGGCCTTGATGATCTCCGGCCCGGTCAGGAACATGTTGGAGGTGGTCTCCACCATGACGGTGAAGTCGGTCAGGGCGGGGGAGTAGACCGCGCCACCGGCACAGGGGCCGAGGATCAGGCTGATCTGCGGGATGACGCCCGAGGCGGCGACATTGCGGTAGAAGACCTCGCCATAGGCGGCCAGGGAGCGCACGCCCTCCTGGACGCGGGCACCGCCGGAGTCGTTGAGACCGATCAGGGGGATGCCGGACTCGAGTGCCAGGTCCTGGATGCGACTGATCTTCTGGGCCTGCACCTCGCTGAAGGAGCCGCCCAGCACCGTGAAGTCCTGGGCGAAGACGGCCACGCGTCGGCCGTTGATCTTGCCGAAGCCGGTGATGACGCCATCGCCCGGGAAGCGCTGGTCGGCCATGCCGAAGTCGGTGTTGTGATGGGTGGCCAGGGCGCCCAGTTCCTGGAAGCTGGCCTCGTCCAGCAGGAAGGAGAGCCGCTCGCGGGCGGTCATCTTCCCCTTGGCGTGCTGGGCGTCGATCCTCTTGGGGCCACCGCCGGCCAGTGCCTGTTCGCGCATCTGGCGGAGGGTGTCGAGTCGTTGCGTCATTGCCTCGTCTCCGGTCGGGACATCGTTGTCGCCCTCAACCTATTTGAACGCGGGACTGCTTCCAATGGGAGATGTCGCCTGCTGGCTGTGAACAATCCGACACGATCAAATCGGCGAAAGGGCTTGTCAAAAAGAAAATCGCCCCACTCCATCAGGAGTGGGGCGAGAAGGCGAAGGAAGCGGCTCAGTAGGCGCGCAGGCTCTTGCGGTAGATCGCGTAGTGCATGCTCACCTGGTCCGGGTCCGCGACGACATGGGTGGAGGGGTTGTCGATGATCAGGTGGTCGCCGGTGGGGGCGTAGCCAAGCTGCAGGAACAGGGAGATGGCCTTGGCATTGTCCGGGGCCACCGAGAGGAAGACCTCGTCATAGCCCTTGTCCCTGGCCTGGACCTCCAACCAGGTCCACAGCGCCTGCCCGGCGCCGAGGCCCCGGTGCTCGGGGTAGATCCACAGGTTCTTGACCTCGGGCTGCAGGGCCTCGTCGACGAAGTCGAGGAAGCCGCTCCCGACGATCTGGCCCTCGTGCTCGGCCACGGCGAGGATGCCGGTCTCCTTCGCCATCTCCTCGAAACGCTGTCCGACCAGGTCGATCTCCGGGCGGGGCTGGTGGGCACGCAGGTCGTCCAGATCGCGCTCCTCTGCGCGGCGTGCGGTGACTTCGCTCATCGTGTGCTCCTTACGAACGGGGTGAAGGGGTGCGGGGTGACGCACCGATCACGGCCCACAGTAGTCGGCGCCCGGTCCGCCGGGGATCAGTCCACGGTCTGGTCTCGGGTGCTTCGGGTGCTTCGGGTGCCCCGGTTGCCCCGGTTGCCCCGGGTGCCCCGGGTGCCCCGGGTGCCCCGGGTGCCCCGGGTGGGCGGGGCCTCGATTGGTTGCCCGCAGGCTCGAGCTGCTATCGTTGACCGTTGCCGTTTGATCGGCCGCGGCCCACAAAGAGCCCCCACTGCACCGGCACGGGGGCGCCGCGCAACGGGAAACCGAGAGGAGAGCATCGTCATGGACGCTGCCGAGAAGAAGAAGACCATTGAAGAGTACGCAGTCGCTCCCGGCGACACCGGCTCTCCCGACGTGCAGATCGCGCTGCTCAGCAAGCGCATCTCCCACCTGACCGAGCACCTCAAGGAGCACAAGGGCGACCACCACAGCCGCCGTGGCCTGATGCTGATGGTCGGCCAGCGTCGCCGCCTGCTCAACTACGTGATGAAGCAGGACATCGAGCACTACCGTGAGCTCATCAAGCGCCTGGGTCTGCGTCGCTGATCGCAGACACCGTGTGAGGGGGAGTGGCCTTCGTGGCCACTCCCCCTCGTCGCATCCGGCCCGGTACGGGTTCGTCGCGACAGGCTCGGGGAGCGATTCGCCGGTTCTGTCGGCGGTCTTCGCTAGGCTGGGTCATACAACTGAACAGTTCGAGAAAGTATCCGCAGGACACCCAGACCGTCGGTCATCGTCGCCTGGTCCTCGGTAGTGGTTCTCGGGTCAGCGCGTCCACGTCGACGCCGACGCCCCGCGAGCCTCGATCGAAGACCGGCACATGTCGGCCGGCAGCACGAGGCTGCCACCTGGTGTGGGTGTTGCCTGCACAAGAGAAAGGAGTCCCCATGGAGGGACCCGACGTGAAGTTCGCAGAAGCCATCATCGACAACGGCAAGCACGGCAAGCACACCGTCCGCTTCGAGGCGGGCCTGCTCGCCCAGCAGGCCGACGGCGCCGCCGCCGTCTACCTCAACGGCGACACCATGCTGCTGAGTGCCACCACCGCGCAGAAGACCCCGCGCGACTCCATCGACTTCTTCCCCCTGACGGTGGACGTCGAGGAGCGGATGTACGCCGCCGGCCGCATCCCCGGAAGCTTCTTCCGCCGCGAGGGTCGCCCCAGCGAGGGCGCCATCCTCGCCTGTCGCCTGATCGACCGCCCGCTGCGCCCCTCCTTCGTGAAGGGTCTGCGCAACGAGGTCCAGGTCGTCGTGACCGTCATGGCCCTCAACCCCGAGGTCTACTACGACGTCATCGCCATCAATGCGGCCTCGATGTCCACCCAGATCGCCGGGCTGCCCTTCAGCGGCCCGATCGGTGGCGTGCGCGTCGCCCTGATCGACGACCAGTGGGTCTGCTTCCCGACCGTGGAGCAGATGAAGGACGCCACCTTCGGCATGGCCGTGGCCGGCCGCGTGCTGCCCGACGGTGACGTCGCCATCATGATGGTGGAGGCCGGCGGCACCGAGGCCACCTGGGAGCTCGTGCGCTCCGGCAAGACCGCTCCCACCGAGGAGGTCGTCGCCCAGGGCCTGGACGCCGCCAAGCCCTTCATCAAGGCGCTGTGCGATGCCCAGTCCGAGCTGGCCGCCCAGCTGCCCAAGGAGACCTACGACTTCCCGGTCTTCGCCGAGTACTCCGACGAGGCCTTCGCCGCCGTCCAGTCCGTCAAGGACGAGCTGGCCAAGGCGATGACCATCGCCAGCAAGCAGGAGCGCGACGATGCCACCCACGCCCTGCGCCAGCAGGTCATCGAAGCCCATCAGGAGCTCGAGCCCACTGACGTCTCGGCCGCCTTCAAGGCTCTGACCAAGAAGATCGTGCGTCACCGCACCCTCACCGAGCAGGTCCGCATCGACGGCCGTGGCGTGCGCGACATTCGCACCCTGTCCGCCGAGGTCGGCGTGATCCCGCGTGTGCACGGTTCGGCACTCTTCCAGCGTGGCGAGACCCAGATCCTGGGCGTCTCCACCCTGAACATGCTGGACATGGAGCAGAAGCTGGACACTCTGAACCCGGAGACCACCAAGCGCTACATGCACAACTACAACTTCCCGCCCTACTCGACTGGTGAGACCGGCCGTGTGGGTTCCCCCAAGCGTCGCGAGATCGGCCACGGAGCGCTCGCCGAGCGCGCCCTGGTGCCGGTCATCCCGCCGCGCGAGGAGTTCCCCTACGCCATCCGTCAGGTCTCCGAGGCGCTGGGCTCCAACGGCTCCACGTCGATGGGTTCCGTCTGCGCCTCCACCATGTCCCTGCTGAACGCCGGTGTGCCGCTGAAGGCCCCCGTCGCCGGCATCGCCATGGGCCTGATGAGCGAGGAGATCGACGGCCAGACCAAGTACGTCGCGCTGACCGACATCCTGGGCGCCGAGGACGCGCTGGGTGACATGGACTTCAAGGTCACCGGCACCAGCGAGTTCGTCACCGCCCTGCAGCTGGACACCAAGCTCAACGGCATCCCCGCCGATGTGCTGGCCGGTGCGCTGCTGCAGGCCCGTGAGGCCCGCCACACCCTCCTGGAGGTCATGGGCGAGGCCATCGAGGGTCCCGACGAGATGAACCCCTACGCTCCGCGCATCATCACGGTGAAGATCCCCGTCGACAAGATCGGCGAGGTCATCGGCCCGAAGGGCAAGATGATCAACCAGATGCAGGACGAGACCGGCGCCAACATCTCCATCGAGGACGACGGCACCATCTACATCGGTGCCGACAACGGCGAGGCGGCCGAGGCTGCGCGCAGCATGATCAACTCGATCGCCAACCCGACCATGCCGGAGAAGGGCGAGCGCTACCTGGGTACCGTCGTCAAGCTGACGGCCTTCGGCGCCTTCATCTCCCTGCTCCCCGGCAAGGACGGCCTGCTGCACATCTCCAAGCTGAAGCCGCTGAACAACAACCAGCGCGTCGAGTCCGTCGAGGACGTGCTGAGCGTCGGCCAGAAGCTGCAGGTGGAGATCAACGAGGTCGACGAGCGCGGCAAGCTCTCGCTGATCCCCGTTGTCGAGGAGAAGGCCGAGGAGTCCACCGAGGCTCCCGCCGCCGAGTGATCCCACTCGCCTGAGACAACCCCACGGCCACGCCACCCACCGGTGGCGTGGCCGTGGGCATTCCCGAACCTCACGATCCCCGGGCCTGTCGAGGGGACGAAGGAATCCATGAACCCGATCCGTCGAAGCACCTTGCCCCATGGCCTGCGCGTGGTCACCGAACACGTGCCGGGGGCCCGCGCCTTCAACATCGGCGTCTTCGTCGGTGTCGGCTCCCGCGACGAGGGCCCCGGAGAACACGGTGCCAGTCACTTCCTGGAGCACGTCCTGTTCAAGGGCACCCCGACGCGCACCGCGGAGGAGATCTCCGCCGCCGTCGAACGGTTCGGCGGAGACCTCAATGCCTACACCACCCGCGAGTACACCTGCTTCCACGCCCGGGTGCTCGACGACCAGGCCGTAACCGCCCTGGACGTGCTGACCGACATGCTCTCCCGCTCACTGGTCACCGCCACAGACCTGGGGACGGAGCGGGAGGTGATCCTCGACGAGATCGCCATGCACGACGACGACCCCTCCGAGGTGGCGATCGAGGGCGTCATCGCGGCCCTCTTCGACGGCACCATGCTGGCTCCCACGGTGATCGGATCATCCACGTCGATCCGTCGGATGAGCACCCAACGCGTGCGTGACTACTGGCGGCGCACCTACACCAGCGGGAGGATCGTGGTCTGCGCCGTCGGTGACGTCGACCACGACTCGCTGTGCGCCGCCCTGGCCGATTTCGACGAAGCCCTCACCGGCCCCCGCGAAGCGCACCGCACGCCCGCACGCCCGTCGGCCCGCCGGCCGGTCCGGGTGCGCAGCAATGACCTGTCCCAGACCTCCGTGGTGCTGGGTTTCGAGACCTTCGGCAACCGAGACCCCCGCCGGGAGGCGCTGGCCCTGCTGGCCGTCGCCCTGGGAGGAGGGATGAGCTCCCGCCTCTTCCTGGAGGTGCGGGAACGTCGCGCCCTGGCCTACACCATCGACTGCTCGGAGTCCGCCTGGAGTGATGCCGGGCTGATGACCATCGACTGGCAGGCACTGCCAGGACGCACCGCCGAGATCATGGACGTGGTGCGCACCATCGTCGTCGACGTGCGTGAGAACGGCATCACCGCCGACGAACTGGACGCTGCCAAGGGCCAACTGGTGGGGCAGAGTATCCTGCACTACGAGAATCCGGGTTCCCGGATGAGCCGTCTGGGTGCCGCGGAACTGGCCGGTGAACAGCGCACCCTTGACGAGATGCTCGAAGCCTTCCATGCCGTCACCCTCGACGAGGTCAACGCGCTGGCCCGCGACGTGCTGGCCCCGGCTCCCGTGATCAGCATGGCCGGTGCCGCGGCCCCGCGCGGTGCCGCCCACCGGCTGCGCGAAGGCTGGGCCCGGGGCGATATCGCCCACTGACACACCGCGGTGGAGGTTGGTTTCGGCCCCTAGTCTCGCCGTGTGAACAGCAATCCCGCCCGTCCACGGGCCCTCCTCCGGTGGTTCACCGGGCTCGCGCTGGCGCTGGCCGCCCTGCTCGCGGTGCCGGCCGTCGCCCAGACCGCCCGCGCCGAGTCCGACCCGCGCCCCGCCGAGCTTCCCAAGACCCTGAAGGTGGGAACTGAGGGGGTATACCCGCCCTTCAGCTTCCACGAGGGAAGCAAACTCACCGGCTATGACATCGAGTACTTCAACGAGGTGGCGCGCCGCCTCGGTGTCGAGGTGAGCTATGTCGAGACGCCGTGGGACTCGATCTTCGCCGCACTGGACTCTGGCCGGATCGACATCATCGCCAACCAGGTCACCAAGAATCCGGAACGCACGGCCCGCTATGACCTCTCCCGTCCACCTGCCCGACGAGGGCATCGTGCGGATCCAGGACACGACGGTCGACTTCGCCACGCTCAGGCGCGGGCGGCATGGTCACGCCGTGGGGGAGTCTGCCCGGGAGGTGGTCGTGCTGCGCGCCCACAGCGGCATGGTCTTCCAGCAGCACAACCTGTTCGGGCACCGCACCGTGCTTGAGAATGTCACCGAGGGCCCCGTTCTGGTGCAGGGCCACCCGCGCACGGAGGCGGAGCAGGAGGGGCGTGAACTGCTGGCCAAGGTGGGCCTGGCCGACCAGGCGGACAAGTATCCGCACCAGCTGTCCGGCGGGCAGCAGCAGCGCGTGGGCATCGCCCGGGCCCTGGCCCAGCGCCCAGACCTGCTCCTGTTCGACGAACCCACCAGTGCCCTTGACCCGGAACTGGTGGGCGAGGTCTTGGGCGTGATGCGGCAGTTGGCTGACGAGGGACGCACCATGCTGGTGGTCACCCATGAGATGCGCTTTGCCCGTGATGTGGCGGACCAGGTGCTCTTCATGGACGCCGGTGTGGTGGTGGAACAGGGCGCACCGGCCGACGTGATCGACCACCCGCAGCATCCCCGCACCCAGGCCTTCCTGCGACGGGTGCTGGACCCGTTGCATGGCCAGCACGGGTAGCTGCACACCGGGCATCATCCCGGTCGTTGGCATGTCGTCGAGCATTGTTCACCTGAGGTGGGCATACTGCGCGGGGTGAGTGCTGCAGAACCTCCCCAACCCACCGTCGTCGACCCACTGCTGCGGGGCCGCCGTGCCCCGGCCCCCCGCACGCTGGTGGAGTGCTTCGACGACGTCTGCGAACGCTTCGGTGACCAGCCCGCCCTGGATGCCGGTGGCCAGGTGCTGACCTACGACGAGTTCAGTGAGGCCGCCGGTGAGGTGGCCGCAGAACTGGCAGGTCTGGGGATCGGCCGTGGGGACAAGGTGGGGGTGCGGGTGCCGTCGGGCTCCGCAGACCTCTATGTCGCCATCATGGGCATCCTGCTGGCGGGAGCCGCCTACGTGCCGGTCGACGCCGATGACCCCGACGAACGTGCCCGCACCGTCTTCGAGGAGTCCGCGGCGGCCGCCGTGATCACCAAGGACCTGGTGGTCACGAGCCGTCTGACCGCAGTTCGTGAGCCCCACGAGGACACCGAACCTGGTCTGGCCGACGACTGCTGGGTGATCTTCACCTCCGGATCCACCGGAAAACCCAAGGGCGTGGCCGTCAGCCACCGCAGTGCCGCTGCCTTCGTCGACGCGGAGGCGCGCCTCTTCCTGCAGGGCAAGCCGCTGGGCCCCGGGGACCGGGTGATGGCCGGCCTCAGCGTGGCCTTCGACGCCAGCTGTGAGGAGATGTGGCTGGCCTGGGCCTACGGCGGCTGCCTGGTTCCCGCGCCCCGCAGCCTGGTGAAGTCGGGCGTGGACCTGGGGCCGTGGTTGATCGCCAACCGGATCACCGTCGTGTCCACCGTGCCCACGCTGGTCAGTCTGTGGCCCACCGAGGCAATGGACCGGGTCCGGCTGCTGATCGTCGGCGGCGAGGCCTGTCCGCCGGAACTGGGCGCCCGCTTCGCCACCGCGTCCCGCGAGGTGTGGAACACCTACGGCCCCACCGAGGCGACCGTCGTCGCCTGCGCCGCGCAGCTCGACGGCACACCGCCCGTACGGATCGGGCTTCCGCTCGACGGCTGGGACCTGGCCGTCGTCGACGCCGAGGGCAACCCGGTCCCAGAGGGCGGGGAGGGGGAGCTGATCATCGGCGGCGTCGGGCTGGCCCGCTACCTGGACCCCGAGAAGGACGCCGAGAAGTACGCCCCGATGCCCAGCCTGGGCTGGGAACGCGCCTACCGCTCCGGTGACGTGGTGGTCAACGACCCGGCCGGGCTGCTCTTCCGCGGCCGCGCCGATGACCAGGTGAAGGTGGGTGGCCGCCGGATCGAGCTGGGCGAGATCGACTCCGCCCTGCTCCAGCTGCCCGGCGTGCAGGGTGCCGCCGCCGCCGTGCGCAAGACCGCCAGCGGCAATGCACTGATCGTCGGCTACCTCACCGTCGACGAGACCTTCGACAAGGCTGCCAGCCTTGCCAAGCTTCGGGCCGACATGCCTGCTGCCCTGGTGCCGCGGCTCGCCGTCGTCGAGGACCTGCCCACCCGCACCAGCGGAAAGATCGATCGCGACGCACTGCCCTGGCCACTGCCCGACGCCGAAGGCGGAGACTCGGACCTCACAGAGACGGGCCGCTGGGTGGCCGGCATCTGGCGCGACGTGCTGGGCAGTCGCCCCGCCATGCCCGACGAGGACTTCTTCACCCTGGGCGGCGGCTCGCTGACCGCCGCGCAGATCGTGGCCCGGGTCCGCGAGCGCAACCCCAGCGTCACCGTCGCCGACGTCTACGAACACCCGGCCATCGGCTCCTTCGCCGACTGGTTCGACGCCCAGACCTCCCCGTCCGGGCGTCTGAACGAGCCCGTCCACCCGGTACCGCGCAAGACCCAGGCCGGCCAGCTGGCCGCCCTGCTGGGTCTGCGCACCATCAGTGGGCTGCGCTGGCTCTTCTGGCTGGCCCTGGGCTGTCGGCTGGCCGGGGAACTGGGCTGGGCTTTCCCGGTCACCGCGCTCCCGGTGGCACCGTGGTGGGCGCTGACGCTGGGCTGGGCGATGCTGGTCTTCCCGCCCGGCCGCCTCGCGCTGAGTGCACTGGCCGCTCGCACCATCCTGCGCGGCATCACACCCGGCAGCTATCCACGCGGCGGCAAGGTGCACCTCCGCGTCTGGCTGGCCGAACGCGTGGCCGACGAACTGGGAGCCGGCCTGATCTCCGGTGCCGGTCTGGTGCGTTGGTACGCCCGACTGCTGGGGTGCGACGTGGGCCGCGGCATCGACCTGCACGCCATGCCGCCCATCACCGGCCACCTGACGCTGGAGGACGGCTGCTCCATCGAGTCCGAGGTGGACCTGTCCGGGCACTGGATCGATGGCGCCACCCTTCACCTGGGGCACGTCCAGGTGGGGCGCGAGGCGCGGATCGGCGCCCGTTCCACCCTGGTGGGTGGGGCCCGGGTGGGTGCCGGTGCCGAGATCTCACCCGGCTCGGCGGTCTTCGGGAAGGTTCCGCCCGGTGAGCACTGGTCGGGTTCCCCGGCGGTGCGGATCGGGGAGGCCCGCGGTCCGTGGGAGGCCCGTCCGCCGGCCCGCCAGGCGTGGACCTGGCTCTACGGCCTGACCGGGATCGGCATCTCGCTGCTGCCGGTGCTCGCGATCGGCGTCGGGGCGGCCGTGGCCTGGCCCGCGATGTCCGCGACGACCAGCCTGACCGGCGCCCTGCGCGCCGCGCTGCTCTGGCTGCCGCTGGCGGGCCTGGCCGGATATGCGTCCCTGGTGGCGATGGTCTGGCTGTGGATCCGCGCCCTCGGCGTCGGCCTGCGTCCCGGTCACCACCCCGTCCAGGGCCGTCAGGCGCTGCAGGCGTGGGCGACGATGCGCCTGATGGACGAGGCCCGCACCTGGCTCTTCCCGCTCTACGCCGGGGCGGCCACCACCTGGTGGCTGCGCGCGCTGGGCGCAGACATGGGCAAGGACGCCGAGGCCTCCACCGTGCTGATGATCCCGTCGCTGACCAGCGTCGGTGCAGGGGCCTTCCTGGCCGACGACACCCTGATCGGCGGCTATGAGCTGGGCGGTGGCTGGCTGCGGATCGAGAAGGTGAAGATCGGCAAGGGCGCCTTCGTCGGGAACTCCGGCATGGCAGCCCCCGGACGCAAGGTGCCCAAGCGTTCCCTGGTGGCGGTGCTGTCCGCCGCGCCGCGTCGCAAGAAGGCCAAGGCGGGTGCCTCCTGGGTGGGTTCCCCGCCGGCGAAGCTACGACGGGTGGAGAACGACGTCGACGCTGAGCGCACGTACGCCCCGCCGCGCCGGCTGCGGGTGGCCCGCGGCCTCGTCGAGACCTGCCGGGTGCTGGCCCTGCTCACCCACCTGGGCATCCACCTGGCCGTTGCCGCCGCGCTGTTCTGGCTGGCGCACCGGATCGGCTGGTGGGCGCCGGCCCTGGCCAGTGGCGTCGTGCTGCTCGCCTGTGGTGCCGTGGCGGTCGGCTTCGCGGTGGCCGCCAAGTGGCTGCTGGTGGGCCGTTGGAAGCCCTCGGAACACCCGCTGTGGTCCGGCTTCGTGTGGCGCGGCGAACTGGCCGACACCTTCGTCGAGTCCGTCGCCGTGCCGTGGCTGCTGCGCTGGATCCCCGGTACCCCGCTGCTCAATGTCTACTTCCGCAGCATGGGTGCGAAGATTGGCCGTGGCGTGTGGTGCGAGACCTACTGGCTGCCCGAACACGACCTGATCCACCTCGCACAAGGGGCGACGGTCAACAAGGGGTGCGTGGTGCAGACCCACCTCTTCCACGACCGGGTGCTGTCCATGGACACCGTCACGCTGGGACGCGGCGCCACCCTGGGCCCCAACTCGGTGATCCTGCCGGCCTCGACGCTGGGCAAGCACGCCACGGTCGGACCGGTCTCGCTGGTGATGCGCGGCGAGTCCGTGCCGGACAAGACGCGCTGGATCGGCAATCCGATTGGACCGTGGGAGGACTGAGGGGCCTAGGCTGTATCCCTGTCCGCACGAAGAGTCCGCACGAAGAGTCCGCACGAAGACGACGAGCACGAGGAGACCCAGATGGCCGCGCCGGATCCGTACCTTTCCGGACACGGCGACGACCGCTACCGCGTGCGTCACTACGACCTGCGGCTGGACTACAAGGTCACCACGAATCGGCTCGACGAGGTCGCGGTGCTGGACGTGGAGATGGTGGCCGACGCCAAGCAGCTGGAGCTGGACCTGTCCGGCCTGCAGGTCTCCAAGGTGCTCGTCGACGGCACCAAGGCCCGCCACCGTACCCGCAATCGCAAGCTCCTGGTGGAGCTGGGCGCCGCCGAAGCGGGGGACCGCTTCCGGGTGACGGTGAACTGTGCCGGCAAGCCGCGCCCCGTGCCCGGCGTGCACGGCGCCGCCGGCTGGGAGGAACTGACCGACGGGGTCCTGGTCGGTTCCCAGCCGCAGGGCGCGCCCGGTTGGTTCCCGTGCAATGACGACGCCGCGGACAAGGCCACCTACCGGATCCAGCTCGACGTGGCCCAGAGCTACCACGTCGTCGCCAACGGCACCCTGGTGGACCAGGAGAACCGTGGCGGCAGCACGCGCTGGGTCTACGAGATGGACGCCCCGATGGCGCCCTACCTGGCCACCGTGCAGATCGGCCACTACGTCACCACCGATCTCTCGGGTGCTCCGGTGCCGGTGCAGATCGTCCACCCGCCGCACGTCGCCGTCGGTGCCGGCACCGCCTTCGAGCACCAGGCGGAGATGGTGCGCCACTTCGTCGACCTGTTCGGCCCCTACCCCTTCCGGCAGTACCGCGCCGTGGTGGCCAATGACGTGCTGGAGATCCCGCTGGAGGCCCAGGGGCTGAGCTCCTTCGGGCGCAACTTCGCCCGGCCCACCTGGGAGAACGAACGCCTGGTGGCCCATGAGCTGTCCCACCAGTGGTTCGGCAACAGCGTCACCGCAAGCCAGCTGGCAGACATCTGGCTGCACGAGGGATTCGCCTGCTATTCGGAATGGCTGTGGGCGGACCACCGCGCCGCCACGGATCCGCGGGTGCTGGACGTGCAGGCCCAGGCCGAACGCCACCACCGGGACCTGGCGCAGGAGAAGCAGGGGCTGGTGCTCACCGAACCCGGCATGCCCAACATGTTCGACGACTGGGTCTACAAGCGCGGCGCGCTGACCCTGCACGCGGTACGTGCCTGCCTCGGCGATGACGCCTTCTTCCGGATGCTGCAGTCCTGGACCGCCACCCACGCCGGCGGCATCGTGACCACCAAGATGTTCGTGGACCACTGCATCGAATTCGCCTCCGACGACGGTTTCGAGCTGGCAGCCACCCTCGACGCGTGGCTCAACCAGCCACGACTTCCAGGGCTACCGGTCCTTCGCCGCTGACGGCCTCGTCCCCCAGCGCGACTGCGCAGGCCCAGCCCGGCCCCAGGTCCACGTCGACGAGCCAGGCCAGCTCCTGCTGCACGGCAAGACTGCGCGGATCCACGGTGAGACCGGTGCCGCGGGCCTTCAGTGCCGCCTCCTTGCGGACCCACAGCCGGGTTCGTTCCGCCGCATCGCCGGCCGCTTCCGACGGGTGCAGCGCCACTGCGTCGAAGTCGGGAAAGTCAGCGGCTCCGGCTCCTTCCACGTCCACGCCCACCGGGCCGTCCAGGCAGGCGGCCACCACGGCCAGCCGGCCGGAGCTGTCCCGCGCCACGCTCGCGTGGACCGGGCGCGGGGTGCAGAGCACCACCGGGCGGCCGTGCGCATCGCTGCCGCACCGGCCGCAGGCGTGCACCAGCCGGGGCCGTCCCCCGGCCAGCTCGGCAGCCAGGGCGAGCACCAGCCGGTGGGCGTCCGCGGCGGGGCCACGGCGCAGCCAGACTCGGGTCACGGCGGGCTCAGGAGGGCATGTGGTTGAAGACCGCCACCGTACGGGCGGGCACCTCGAAGACCCCGCCGTCGAAGCGCGCCCGGCGCATCACGTCGGTGGGGCCGTCCAGCTGCACCGGGTTGATGACCAGCCGTTCGCCGGCCAGGCCGGAAATCTCCTGCCGCACGTCCTCACCCCGGGTGTTGAAGACCACCACGACGCCCAGCAGGTCCTGGTCGATCCGGGGTCCGAAGCGGTCGTCGATGTGCATGGTGATGACGCCGGGAACGGCACGCTCCGTGCCGGAGAGGGGGAAGGACAGCTTGGTGCGGACCAGCTCGGCGGTGCCGAGCCGGAAGAGCCGGGTGGATCGGCGCAGCCGCAGCAGCATCTCGGCCTGCCGGGCCGCCTCCATCACGTCCTCGGCCGTGGGCTTCAGGGAGCTCTCGCGCAGTAGGGGGCGCAGCCAGTGCCAGCGGGTCATGTTGTCGTCGGCGCTGGGCAGGCCGTGGCCGAAGCCGTTGTCCTCGCCGGTCCAGTCGAGCCGGTTGAACCAGTCGCCGGCATTGTAGGAATTGCGGTCCAGGGACTTGCTGCGCAGCAGGTCCGCCCCGGCATGCCACAGGAAGGGCGCCTGGCCGAGCGCAACGGTGGCCAGGCACAGCGTGTTCATCCGTATCCGGCTCCCCATGTCCATCCCCACCGGCAGCTTCAGCAGCAGGGCGTCCCACAGGGTCTCGTTGTCATGCGCGTCGACGTAGTTGATCACGTCGGTGGGCTCGATGGCGTAGCCGGCGGGGCGGCCGCCATAGTCGATGTCCGCTCCGCGGCGGGTGGTGCCGTCGGTGCACGGCACCAGGTAGTCGGCCAGGTTTCCGGTCAGCCCCAGCATCAGCAGGTCCGTGTCGTGGCCCAGCATCCGCTCCGGTTCGCGATTGCAGGCCGCGCCATTGGGATCGGTGGCCAGGCCGGTGCCGAAGCCCTGCCGTCGAGGGTCCTCGTCGAAGGGGCGCCCGCCGCGCACGGCGTCGCGGATCCGGTCGTTGAAGGTGGCGATCCGGGTGCCGGACAGCTGCCCCTGGACGGCCTGGGTGAACAGCGCATTGTCCGCCACCTCGCCGAAGTTCCAGCCCTCGCCGTAGAGGTAGACCCCGTGGCCGTCGACGCCGTCATCGGTGAGGGTCAGCTTGTCCAGCGCGGCCCGCACCCGGGCCATGTTGCGGACGCTGGAGTGGCCCATCAGGTCGAAGCGGAATCCGTCGACGTGGTAGTGCTTGGCCCAGCGCACGACCATGTCCACCATCAGCCGCTCGGTCATCAGCCGTTCGGTGGCGACATTGTTGGCCGCGGTGGAGCCCTCCGGCGCGCCACGTGCATCCAGCCGGTGGTGGTAGCCGGGCACGATCCGGTCCAGCACGCTGAACGGGTTCTGGCCGGAGGCGCCGGTGTGGGTGAAGACCTGGTCCATCACCACTCGCAGCCCCAGACCGTGCAGGGCGTGCACCATCTGGCGGAACTCGCGGGTCCGGCGGGCGCCATCGGCGGCCTCCGGTCGCGAGGTGTACGAGCCCTCCGGCGCGCCCCAGTGGTAGGGGTCATAGCCCCAGTTGAAGGCGTCGTGTGCGGCGCCGCGGGCCACCAGCTTCTGCTGCACCGGGCTGTCCGGGGCAAGCATCCGCAGTTCCTCTTCGGCGGGCTGCGGTTGGAGAGCCTGTTCGGGGATGCTCGTCACGTCGAAGCAGGGGAGCAGGTGGACGGTGTTCAGCCCGGCCCGGGCCAGCCGTCGCAGGTGCCGGGATCCATGGCCGTCGACGCCGAAGGCCAGGTAGCTGCCACGCAGGTCCTCCGGCACCAGGGCATCGGTCATGGAGAAGTCACGGACGTGCAGTTCGTAGACGGCAGCGTCGGCCAGGCTGACCAGCCGGGGGCCGACCGAGTTCGCCCAGTCATCGGGCATCCAGGCGGGATCCTCGAGGTCCACCAGCACGGAGCGCTGGGAATCCACGGTCAGCCCGGAGGAATAGGGATCGGTGACCAAGTTCGTCTCCAACCGGCCGGTGCTGGGGACATAGACGTGTACCTCGAAGAGGTACCGGGAGCCGACGGCCTCGCCGGCCAGGCGTGCGGTCCAGGTGCCGTGCGGGCCGCGCATCATGCTGCGACGGCGGGCGGTCTCCACCCGGGGCGCCGGCCCGGCATCGGGCTCCCAGAGCAGCAGGTCCACGCGACGGGCGGTGGGGGCCCACAGTCCCAGCTGGATCCGTCCGTCGTGGAAGGTCGGGCCCTGGGGGTCGGCATAGGCCTTGCGCCCGTAGACGGCGTCGATCACCGGGCCGAGCTGGAGGCCGGTCAGTTCGGCGATCCGCCCGTGGGTACGTCGGGCCACCAGCAGCTGCCCGGTGAGCATCTCCGCGACGCTGCGCTGCCACTGGTCGGGGACACGCAGCACGGTGTGACCCACCAGATGCGGGTGCAGGGCGCGCTGTCGGGTCTCCATCCCGGCGGCGTTCACGGCAAGGGGAATGGTGGTGAGGTCCCGGGCGTGGACGCCGCCCTCACCGATCGAGGTCTGCGCCGACGGGGACCACATCAACAGCCAGTCGGAGACGTCATCGCCGCGCCAGGTGCGGACCGCCCCGGAGGCGTCATCCATCTCTCGCGGCACCGCGATGGTGTGTTCGTCGATCCATACGGCACGGGCGCCGTCGATCTTCAGGCTGGGCACTGTCGCGAGGCGCGCGGCACTGGGCATGTCGAAGAGGGGAGGCACGCCTCCAAGATAGTCCCCCGTGAGTCGTGAGATTTGCCACAATGGCAGTGGAACCGGCCGGGGTTTGCCCGTCCGCCCGTGAGAGGGTCAGTCGCCCGCTCAACCGACCAAGGAGATGACGTGACGCGAGTCGCAGTTTTTGGTGCCAATGGACGCATGGGAGCGGAGGTGTGCCGTGCGGTGCAGAAGGCCTCTGGGCTGGAGCTGGTGGCGGCCGTCGACGTTGGTGATCCGCACGAGGAGGCGGAGAAGGCCGACGTCATCGTCGACTTCACGCACCCCGATGCGGTGATGGAGAACCTGAAGTGGTGCATCGACCACGGCAAGCACGCCGTCGTCGGCACGACGGGTTTCACCGACGAGCGCCTTGACCAGTTGCGCGGCTGGTTGTCCGAGAAGCCCGAGGTGGGAATCCTGATCGCCTCCAACTTCTCGATCGGTGCCGTGCTGATGATGCACTTCGCCAAGCAGGCCGCCCGGTACTACCCGAGCGTGGAGATCATCGAGTTGCACCACACCCAGAAGGCCGATGCTCCCTCCGGCACCGCCGACACCACCGCCGGGATGATCGCCGAGGCACGCGAAAAGGCAGGGCTGGGTGAGGTTCCCGACGCGACCACGATCGACCCCGATGGTGCCCGCGGCGCCGTCGTCGACGGCATCCACGTGCACTCGGTGCGCCTGCAGGGCCTGATCGCCCACCAGGAGGTGCTCTTCGGCCAGGACGGCGAGACGCTGACCATCCGGCATGACTCGATGAACCGAGCCTCCTACATGCCCGGGGTGATCATGGGCGTCGAGAATGTCGCCGAGCACCCGGGGCTGACCCTGGGAATCGAGGCGCTGCTCGGCCTGGCCTAGCCGCTACTCGTTCCCCGAGCCTGTCGAGGGGGAGATGTCGGTGTGCATGCGGATCTGCTTGACCCGCAGCACACCATCCGGGGTGCCCACCTCACGGTGGGCACCATCCGGCGCCCAACCCGCCTCGGTGAGCCAGGAACGCATCTGGTCGTCGGTGGACAGCAACCACCAGGTGGCGCGCAGGTAGCCGTCTGCCTGCATGGTGTTGACCGCGGCGTGCATCAGGCGGTCCTCGTGCCCCTGCCCCGCCAGCAGCGGGTCGACGCAGAATTCGGCCACCATCGAGTCCGTCGGGTCCGCATCCGGGTCATCACTGGGCCCCACGGCGGCGAAACCGCAGACGGAGGTGCGCTGGCGAGTGCTGCCGGGCTCGGTTCCCGGCTCGGCCGCGCCAAAGGCCTGCACGGCCACCAGGACGCGGAAGTGTGCCAAGGGGGGACGGGTGATGGCCCGGTGCCAGACCTCGGCCATCTGGTCGAGGTCCACCTCGTCGAGCATCCGACGCTGCAGGTCGTCGCGCGCCCAGGCACGGCGTTGTATCTCGGAGATCTGCAGGGCCTCGGCGGGCATCGCGAGGCGCACGCTGGGGGCCACGGGCGGGGTGGGCGTCTGGGGTGTCTCGGGACTGGACATGGCAGCCATCCTAGGGGCGCCCGAGAAGACCTCGACCACGCCGTGGAAGGACAATTTCTGAACCATGGCAGATGTGTGCAAGACTTCTTCCTGGCTGGAGTTGTCCGAACCCCCGAGCGGACAACTCCAGCTTTTTTCATGCCCTGACACGGTGCGCTGCCCCGGGCTAGTCTGGCGGCGTGTCAGCACACGTGACGATTCCCCCGGCCCTGGCTCCCGACACCCTGCGCATCATCCCGCTGGGCGGTCTTGGCGACGTGGGCCGCAACATGACCTGCTTCGAGATCAATGGCGAGATCCTGCTGGTGGACTGCGGCGTCTTCTTCCCCGACGACGACCACCCCGGCGTTGACCTGATCCTGCCCGGCCTGGACCGCCTGGACGACCGGCTCGACGACATCGTCGGCATGGTCCTCACCCACGGCCACGAGGACCACGTCGGGGCGGTGCCCTACCTGCTGCGGCGGCGCAGCGACATCCCGATCTGGGGCTCCAGGCTCACCTTGGCCCTGGTCGAGGGCAAGCTGCGCGAACACCGGATCCGCAACATGGACCTGCAGGAGGTGGCCGAGGGGGACCGGGCGAAGGTCAGCGAGCACTTCGACCTGGAATTCCTCGCCGTCAACCACTCGATCCCCGACGCCCTGGCCGTCTGCCTCCGGACTGCCGGCGGGACGGTGCTGCACACTGGCGACTTCAAGATGGACCAGCTGCCCCTCGACGGGAGGATCACGGACCTGCGCGGCTTCGCGCGCTTGGGTGAAGAGGGCGTCGACCTGTTCATGGCGGACTCCACCAATGCCGAGGTGCCCGGCTTCACCACGCCGGAGAAGGACCTCGTGCCCGCGCTGGAGCGGGTCTTCGAGCGGGCCGAGAACAAGCTGATCGTTGCCTGCTTCGCCTCCCACGTGCACCGCGTGCAGCAGGTGCTCGACCTGGCCGTGAAGCATGACCGCAAGGTGGTCTACGTGGGGCGATCCATGGTGCGCAACATGAGTGTGGCGAGGGACCTGGGCTTTCTGAAGGTGCCCGGCGACACCCTGATCGAGCTGAAGGACATTGACAACTACCGCGACGACCAGGTGGTGGTCATCTCCACCGGGTCGCAGGGCGAGCCGCTCAGCGCGCTCAGCCGGATCGCCAACCGGGAGCACCCGGTGATCGAGGTGGGGGATCATGACACGGTGCTGTTGGCCTCCAGCCTGATCCCCGGCAACGAGAATGCCGTCTATCGGGTGATCAACGGTCTGTCCCGGTTGGGCGCCACCGTGGTGCACAAGGGAAATGCACTGGTGCACGTCTCCGGGCATGCGTCGGCGGGCGAACTGCTCTACTGCTACAACGTGATCCGGCCCCGCAATGCGATGCCGATCCACGGTGAGATCCGCCACCTGATTGCCAATGCCAAGCTGGCGCAGGCCACCGGCATCCCCGCAGAGAGCACCCTGGTGGTGGAGGACGGCGCCGTGGTCGACCTGGCCGACGGGAGGGCCACGGTGGTGGGCGCGGTGGATGCCAGCTACATCTTCGTGGACGGCTCGACGGTGGGTGACATCACCACCAGCGAGCTGACCGACCGCAAGATCCTGGGCGAGGAGGGCTTCATCTCCGTCGTCGCGGCCGTGGACCTGCACTCGCAGAGCCTGGTCAGCGGCCCGGACATCCACGCCCGGGGTTTCAGTGAGAATGACGAGGCCTTCGCCCAGGTCAGGAAGCAGATTGCCTCGGAGCTCACCAAGGCGCTGACCGACGGCGTGGACGACACGCATCGCCTGCAGCAGGTGGTCCGACGCACCATCGGCCGGTGGGTCTCCAACACCTACCGTCGTCGTCCGATGATCGTGCCGGTGGTCATTGTCACCTGAGTGGTGGCCGCTGGGCTGCTTCGTCGTCCGGTTTGGACCTCGCGGCCCGGGCGGGCTATCATTCTCGGGTTGCCCGTTTTGGGCTGACCCACCGGGGACCTCGTCCCCACATCTGATCCATCTACCGAGGAGTACTCCAATGGCTGCCGTGTGCGACGTCTGCGCCAAGGGCCCGGGCTTCGGCCACAACGTGCCGTGGTCGAAGAAGAAGACCAACCGTCGTTGGAACCCGAACATCCAGCGTGTTCGCGCGGTTGTCAATGGCACCGCCAAGCGCGTCAACGTGTGCACCGCCTGCCTGAAGGCTGGCAAGGTCTCTCGCTGATCCCTTCCGGCTCCGGCTGGACACTTGCAGGCCATCGTCCTCCGGGACGGTGGCCTTCTTGCCTTCCCGGGTTTTGTCAGACCCGGTGGGTAGGCTCGCGAGCGTGGCAGTTCCCTCCAGCACCTGGCAGCCCCAGTGGCGCACCGAGACCTTCGCCGAGCTGAACCGTCCGCTCGGCCAGGTGATCGGTGCCCCCACCGCGAAGATCCTCGGCGAGAAGCTGCGCCTGCACACCGTCGGGGACCTGATGCGGCACCTGCCGCGCCGCTACCTGTCGGGCACGGAGAACTCGTCGCTGGCAGACCTGCCCATCGGCGAGGACGTCGCGGTGATGGCGACGGTGGGCAGTACCCGGATCGCCGGGCAGGTGCCCCGCCAGCGCCTCGAGGTCACGCTCACCGATGGCCAGGGGACGCTGGGCGTCACCTTCTTCGGCAAGGCGCACCTGATCAAGTACTGGTCCAGCCAGCTGGTGCGTGGCAGCCGCGGCATCTTCGTCGGCAAGGTGGGCACCTTCATGGACCGTCCCCAGCTGACCCACCCCAACTACGTCATCCTCGACGCGTCCGGCAAGGTCATCGGCAAGAAGGACGCCAAGGCCATGGTGCAGCAGGTCTCGCGCTCCGGCCTGGTGGGCATCTATCCGGCCACAGCCAAGATGCCCACCTGGGAGATCGGTGAGACGGTGCAGCTGGTGCACACCCAGATGGGTCGGGTCGCAGAACCGCTGCCCGACTGGCTGGTCACGCAGGAGGGGCTGATGGGGCTCGACGATGCCCTGGTGCAGGCACACCAGCCGATCAGCCGGGACCATGCCGAGGCCGCCGCGGACCGGCTGCTCTTCGACGAGGCCCTGCAGATGCAGCTCACGATGGCCTACCGCCGCCACGACAATGCCCACTTCCAGGCCCCGTCCCTGGCCGGCGTCGACGCGGGGCTGCTGGATGCCTTCGACGCCCGGCTGCCCTTCACCCTCACCGACGGTCAGCGATCGGTGGGGGAGGAGATCTTCGCCGACATCGCCACCGCGAGCCCCATGCAGCGCCTGCTGCAGGGCGAGGTGGGTTCGGGCAAGACGATGGTGGCCCTGCGCGCCATGCTGCGCGCCGTCGACTCCGGCAAACAGGCCGTCCTGCTCGCGCCGACGGAGGTCCTTGCCGGCCAGCACTTCGACTCCATCACCGCGCAACTGGGGGACCTGGCGGCCGGCCAGACTCTGGGTGCCCCGGAGGGTGCCACCGAGGTGGTCCTGCTCACCGGTTCGATGTCCGCCGTCGCCAAGCGCAATGCGATGCTCAAGATCGCCAGTGGCCAGGCGGGCATCGTGATCGGCACCCACGCGCTGCTGGCGGACAAGGTGAGCTTCGCGGACCTCGGCCTGGTGGTGGTCGATGAGCAGCACCGCTTCGGCGTCGAACAGCGCGCCGTGCTGAACGAGAAGGCGGAACTGCGGCCCCACGTCCTGGTGATGACCGCCACCCCGATCCCGCGTTCGGTGGCGATGACCGTCTTCGGTGACCTGGTGGTCTCCACCCTGACCGAGGTGCCAGCCGGCCGCCAGGAGGTGCAGACCAACCTGGTCAACACGCTGCAGCACCCGGCCTGGCTGCCGCGCGCCTGGCAGCGGATCCGCGAGGAGGTCGAGGCCGGCCACCAGGCCTTCGTGGTCTGCCCCCGGATCGACCCACAGGACAGCGAGGTGTTGCAGGATCCCGCCGCCAAGCCCAGCGCCACCGTCAACGACCTCTTCGACGAGCTGCGCACCGGGCCGCTGAAGGGATTGCGGTTGGAGATGCTGCACGGCCGGCTGACCCCGGAGCAGAAGGATGCGGTAATGAACCGCTTCGCCGCGGGGGAGGTGGACGTGCTGGTGTCCACGACGGTGATCGAGGTGGGCGTCGACGTGCCCAATGCCACCGTGATGGTGGTGATGGACGCGGACCGCTTCGGCATCAGCCAGCTGCACCAGCTGCGTGGCCGAATCGGCCGTGGTGGCCATGCGGGCCTGTGCCTGCTGATTACCCAGGCCCCACCGGACTCCGACGCGATGGTGCGGCTGCGGGCCGTTGAACAGACCCGCGACGGTTTCCAGCTGGCCGAACTGGACCTGGCCCAGCGACGGGAGGGCAATGTGCTGGGCGCCAACCAGTCGGGTGGCCGCAGCGCCCTGCGCCTGCTGAAGGTGATCGAACACGCGGACCTGATTGCCCACTGCCGTGACCTGGCGGAGCGGCTGGTGGCCGAGGATCCGGACCGGGTGAACCCCTATCTGGCAGACATGGTCACCCAGACCGAACTGTTGGCCGCGGGGGACTGGCTCGAGAAGGCTTGACCTTCTGCGAACCCCGAGCGATTCACCCGAACCCCGAGCCCGTCGAGGGGTCAGCCCAGCAGTTCCACCGGGCGCTGGCCGCAGGATGGGTAGTGCCACCAGCACGGTGATCAACGTCGCCAACAGCACCAGCAGTCCCACGAGTCCGCAGACCAGCCCCACCGACGTCGTGACGTCGAAGCGGGAGATGCCCAGATCGCCGAGGGCACTGGTCAGCAGTCGAGGCACCAGGGCCAGCCCCAGGACCGTCCCGATCGCGGAACCGAGCAGGACCAGCGGTAGGTAGGCACACAGCACGTGGGTGAGCAGCTGCCCCCGGGAATGGCCGTTCGCGGAAAGCACTCCCAGCCCGGCACGCTGCCGTCGCAGCATCGTGGTGGTCATCAGGCCCAGCACCAGCACCGTCACCACCGCACTGAGCAGCAGCACCCCGTCGGCCAGCTGGCCGATCATCCGTAGGTAGACCCCCAGCTGGGAGTCGATGGACTCGCGCTGGTCCTGCACATTGCTGAAGTGGTCGCCCGGCAGCCCGCGGATGGACTGTGTCACGGCATCCAGGTCCGCCTCCGAGGTGCCCAGCACCTCCAGGTCCGTCAGCCGGTGACCTGGCACCAGTCGCCGGTAGCCGTCGGTGGCCAGGTCCACCCGGTAGCCGCCGTACTGGATGGTGGACAGCTCGCCCACCACCAGGTACCGGGCAGTGCGGTTGCCGAAGTCGAGGGTGATCTCCTGACCGACGGCAAGGCCACTCGACTGCAGGACCTGGCTGCCGACGGCCACTTCGTTGGGTTGGCGGGGTTCCCTTCCGGTGTGCACGCTGGTGTGTGACTGCTGGGCGAAGTCGTCGGTCACCACGAAGGCGCTCTGTGGCCGGCGACACTGCCCGGCAGGTGGTCCGGTCCCGGAAGAGGTAGCCGCGGCCCCACAAGGTCTGGATGTAGCGCCGTTGGTCGAGGTCCGGTTCGATCCGGGTGCGCAGCCGACGGATGTGCACGCTCAGGGTGCCGTCGCCGGTGATGGAGTCTCCCCAGACCTGTTCGAAGAGCTCCTGCTTGGTGAGCACCCGCTCTGGGTTGGTGACCAGGTGGCGCAGCAGGCGGTGCTCCCTGGCGGTGAGATCCAGCGGAATTCCGTCGACGAAGAAGCGGTCCGCGGCCTCGTTCCAGGGTGCGGCGGACCTTGGCGAGCAGCACGCCCAGCGAGGAGGGCTTGCGCAGGTAGTCGTCGCCGCCCAGCATCAGCGCCATGATCTCGTCGTCCTCGCTGCTCCGGGCGCTGACGAAGATGATCGGGGTCTGGCTGGTGGCACGCAGGGTCCGGCAGAGCTCGAAGCCGCTGGCTCCCGGGAGGTTGACGTCCAGGAGCAGCAGTCGGGCGTCGTGGCTGACGAGCCAGGCCAGCGCCTCCTCCGCGCTGCCCAGTCCATGGCCGGTGACGCCGAAGGCGGCCAGGTACTCCAGGGTGCTGCTGACCAGCTCGGCCTCGTCGTCGATCATCAGCACGTCGGTGGACATGCGCCAAGCCTAGGACTCGTCGAGCTCGCTCGGGCGGGTTCGGTGGGTGGACACGAGCAGGGCCATCACGGCCATGAAGCCCACCAGCAGCAGGACCGCCAGCACCGGGTGCTGGCGCCAGGCCAGGGCCAGGGCCGCGAATCCGACGAAGCCGACCGAGGCGTAGATCATGCCCCACAGGGCACTGCCGACGGCCAGGGCCGGGAGGTAGCGCCACAAGGGCATCCGCAGGAATCCCGCCGCCAGGTTCACCATGGTCTGCACCCCGACGGTGAGGAAGGACAGGGAGACCACGGGTGCCCCGATCCGGTTCACGCGCTCGACGGCGCGCACGAAGCCGGGGCGTTCCATCATCTGGCCGGCCCGGGTCCGGCTGCCACCAGCCGCGATGAATCGGCCCACGAGGTAGGTCAGGCCGGCGCGCAGGAAAGCGATCATGGACAGCGCCGCGGCCACCACGGGAAAGGGCGCGTCCCATGACATCGGGTTCCACCAAGCCTCGGGCAGGTTCACGTCTCGACCCTAGTCATGCCGGGCAAGAAATGGGGGCGCCCGCCGGACCGGCGGGCGCCCCCATGGAAGCGATGGTGGTCAGTTCTTCGGTTCGGGGCCGAAGTAGAAGGAACGTCCGGACAGCTGGTCCGGGGTGACACGCACGTAGTGGCGCTTCACGGTGGGCACCCACGGCTTGAGCGGCATCTTGTCGGCCAGGGCCAGCTCCGCGGCGTTGGTGATCTCCTCGGCAACACCCTTGATCAGGATGCTCCAGCCGCCGTCAACGGTCCAGCCGTCCACCTCGAAGGCGACGTTGGCGTTCTCGGCGAGCTCCTGGAGCTTCGAGCCTCCGGCGGTGCGGAAGACGATCGACTGCCCGTCCACGCAGTAGTTGATCGGGAAGATCTCCGGCTTGCCGTCCTTGGCCGTGGCCAGGCGTCCAACCTCCTGGCTGGCGAGGTAGCCCCAGCAAGTGTCTTCTTCAATTTCGGTCATCGGGTTGTCCATGTCAGCCATGGCTACATTCTTGCCTACCCTCGGCAGCGCGCGTGCCCTGACCCCACCCAATGCCGCCAGTAGGGTGGGGCCCCATGAGCAGGATCATCGCCGGCAGCGCCGGGGGCATGCGGTTGGCCACGCCTCCGGGGGAGAAGACCCGCCCCACCACGGACCGGGTGCGTGAGGCGCTGTTCAGCACCCTCGCGACGTGGAATGGCAGCTCCGACGCGGGTGCCGACGCGCAACTGGCGGACATCGCCCTCTGTGACCTGTACGCGGGGTCCGGTGGGGTGGGGCTGGAGGCCGCCAGCCGTGGCGCCGCGCCGGTGGTGCTCGTCGAACAGGACCAGCCCACCGCCCGCATCATCAAGGCCAATGCCGGCAAGACCAAGCTGACGGCGGAGGTGGTCAGCGCGGGCGTGGACGCCTTCCTGTCCCGCGAGGGCGGGCAGCTCTTCGACGTGATCTGGCTGGATCCGCCCTATCCGTTCACCAATGAGCAGATCTCCCACACCTTGGCCCTGGCATTGCCCCGGCTGGTGCACAACGGGCTGATCGTGCTGGAACGCAGCGCCCGCAGTGGCGAGCCCGCCTTCCCGGGGGGGACGGAGCACTGGAGCCGCGGATACGGTGAGACCACCCTGCACTTCTGTCAGCGAGAGGCCGATGATGACCAGTGAAGACCTGACCGGGCAAGCCCGGGGACGCCACGTCAAGGCGATCGTGCCCGGCTCCTTCGATCCCATCACCAAGGGTCACCTCGACGTGATCGAGCGCGCCCACAAGGTCTTCGACGAGGTGCTGGTGGCCGTCGGGCGCAATTCCATGAAGCAGGGACAGATGTTCGACGGCGCCGAGCGGATGCAGCTGGTGCGCGAGGCCACCGCCCACATCCCGGGCGTCCAGGTGGGGATGATCGAGGGGCTGCTGGTGGACTACGCCAAGGCACAGGGCTGCGGCGTCATCGTCAAGGGTCTGCGCTTCGCCAGTGACTTCGACTACGAGCTGCAGATGGCCCACATCAACACCCATGTCAGCGGCATCGAGACGGTCTTCCTGCCTGCCGGTGGCCCGTACGCCACCATCTCGTCGACGATGATGCGCGAGATTGCCAACTACGGCGGTGACGTGAGCGAGTTCGTCACCCCCAATGTGGCCGAGGCCATCGCCCGCAAGGTGGCGCAACGGGGGGAGCGCTGAAGGACCGCCCTCCGGATGGCTGGGGTCAGGGCAGGTCGACCCATCGTTCGCCGACCCGTTCCGGGGCTGCGTCGCCATGGCTCAGCTCGGCCAGCACGGTCTCCAGCGCTGGGACTTCCACCTTCGGCACGCCCAGCCGCAGGGTGACCCGCTCGGCATAGCCGACGTCCAGCACGCTGAACCCGCGATTGCGCAGCTCGGATTCGGCGCGGGCGGCGAGGGCATGGTCCAGCACCACCTGTTGCTCGGTGACCAGGCGTCGCTCCAGGGTGCCGGCCGCCTGCAGACCGGCCGCGACCGCATCGGAATAGGCCCGCACCAGGCCTCCGGCGCCCAACAGGGTTCCGCCGAACCAGCGCGTGACCACGGCCACCACCTCGGTCAGTCCGGCACCCTTGAGCACCTCCAACATCGGGGCGCCCGCGGTTCCGGAGGGTTCGCCGTCGTCGGAGGAGCGGGACATGGATCCCGTCGTTGTCCAGATGAAGGCCGAGCAGTGGTGGCGGGCGTCACGGTGGGCACTGCGAGCTCGCTCGACGACGGCACGAGCCTGCTCCTCGTCGGTGATCCGCGCGATGTCACAGCGGAAGACCGAACGCTTGACCTCGATCTCGGCGACGGCGTCACGGGCGACGGTACGGTAACGGTCCACCCGGCCAGACTGGCACACGCGGCACGGTTTGGTTCGTGGGGAGTGCTCGGATAGAGTAGGCCCTCGGTCATGGCGCTGCCATGTCCACAGTGCGTTGAAGGGAATCCGTGATGAACTCGCATCACCACCTCGACCATCGCTCGCCCTTGGTCCTTGAGATCCATGAGCTGGCACGTCGGGCTGGAACGATGAAGGAGATCCATCGGGTTGCCGAGGCTCCTGCGGACCTGGGTATCGACATGATCGGAGTGCCCCAGGGTTCCGACATCCAACTCGATCTTCGGCTCGAGTCCGTGGTGGAGGGTGTCCTGGTCACCGGTACCGCCGACGTCACCCTCAAGGGCGAATGTGCACGCTGCCTGGTCGACTTCTCCGTGGAGGAGAGCTTCGACCTGCAGGAGCTGTACTTCTACCCCGAGAAGGAGGCCGAGGAGGAGGCCAGCCGGATCGAGGAAGAGATGATCGACCTGGATCCCGCGCTGCGCGATGCCGTGGTGCTCGACCTGCCCTTCACGCCCCTGTGTCGGGATGACTGTTTGGGACTGTGCCCCGATTGCGGGTTCGTGCTGAATGGTGATCCGGACCACAGCCACGGTGAGGAGATCGACCCCCGCTGGGGCAAGCTCTCCGAACTGGACGTGAGCGGCGCCGAAGACAAGAACTGACCGGTCTTCCGGTCCGTTCACCCCAAGACAGACAGATAGCCGAACCCGTCCAGGGCTCGGATGGCCCAAGGAGAAGATCGTGGCAGTCCCGAAGCGGAAGATGTCCCGGAGCAACACGCGCAGCCGTCGCGCGCAGTGGAAGGCGACCGCCGTCAACACGGTGACCTGCGTGAACCCGGCGTGCCGCCAGGCCCACCTGCAGCACACCGCGTGCCCCGCGTGCGGCCAGTACGGCCCCCGCGCGAGCCGCCGCCAGGTTCTCGACGCCTGACATGGCGGCTCAGCCGAGCCGTTTCCAGCAGCTTCTCGACGAGCTGGGTGTCCCCATGGGCGCCCAGCTCTTCGAGCTTGCGCTGACGCACCGGTCCTACGCCTATGAGAATGGCGGCATCCCGACCAACGAGCGCCTGGAATTCCTGGGCGATGCGGTGCTGGGCATCGTGGTCACCGAGCACCTCTACGGCACCTTCCCGGAGTATCCGGAGGGGCGTCTGGCGAAGCTTCGCGCGGCGGTGGTCAATGCCGTCACCCTGGCGGAGGTGGCCCGTGGGCTGGAGATCGGCCCCATGGTCAAGCTCGGACGTGGCGAGACCACGACCGGTGGCCATGACAAGACCTCCATCCTGGCCGACACCATGGAGGCCCTGATCGGTGCCATCTTCCTGACCGGGGGGATGGAGATGGCGGAGCGCTTCGTCCATCATCTGTTCGACCCCTTGGTCACGCAGGCCGACCACCTGGGCGCCGGGCTGGACTGGAAGACCTCCTTGCAGGAGGTCTGTGCCAATGCCGGCTTCCCGATGCCCACCTACCTCATCGAGGATTCGGGGCCGGACCACGACAAGCACTTCGTCGCGCGCGCCGTCGTGAACGGCGTCACCTATGGCAGCGGCGAAGGGCGCAACAAGAAGCAGGCCGAGCAGGAGGCCGCCGGCAAGGCCTTCACCGCCATCCAGGCGGCGCAGGCCGCCGAGGCCACCGCCCGCGAGGAGGTCGTCGAACAGACGGCCGACGCGCAGGATGCCTGAGCTTCCCGAGGTCGAAACCGTCCGCGCGGGTCTGGAGCCAATGCTCCGGGGCCGCGCGGTTTCACATGTCCGGGTCTTGCACCCCAGGCCGGTGCGCAAGCACGAGTTGGGGCCGCGGGACTTCGAGACCACGCTGGCCGGCCGCACCTTCTGCACTCCGCGGCGTCGCGGCAAGTACCTGTGGTTCCCCTTCGACGACGGTGACGCGATGCTTGCGCATCTGGGGATGAGCGGGCAGTTCCGGATGGATCGCGTCGCGGACCCACTGCTGCGCAACACTCGGGTGCTCTTCGACCTGGCGGACTCCGACGACCAGCTGCGCTTCGTGGACCAGCGAATGTTCGGCGGCCTGTCCCTGAGCATCGGGGGAGCGGAGATCCCGTTCGAGATCGCCCACATCGCCCCGGACCCCTTCGACGAGCACTTCGACCTCGGCGCCGTCGCCGAACGGATGCGCAAGAAGCGAACCACGGTGAAGCGTGCCCTGCTCGACCAGGCGCTGGTCAGCGGCATCGGCAACATCTACGCCGACGAGGCCCTCTGGCTCGCCCAGGTCCACCCCGAGCGCCCCACCCAGCGACTGACGCGCACGCAGGCCGTCGCCGTGCTGGAGGCGGCGCGCAGCGTGATGGCCGAGGCGCTCGAACAGGGTGGCACGAGCTTCGATGCCCTGTACGTCAAGGTGAACGGGGAGTCCGGCTACTTCGATCGATCGCTGAATGCCTATGGCCAGACCGACCGGCCGTGCCCGCGCTGCGGGGAGCCCATCGTGCGAGCCGAATTCATGAACCGCTCCAGCCACTTCTGTCCGAGCTGCCAGCGGCGCCCCCGTCCGGCGCGCGGCTAGTTGTTGGTGGCAGACAGGTTCATGACACTCGGGTGATGGGAGCTTTCCCGCCGAGGGCGCTGTGGCCTCGTTCAGTGTTGTAGAACGTGAGCCAGTCGGCAAGGGCGTCGCGGCGTGCTTGGTTGCTGGTGAAGGGCTGTCGGTAGGCCCATTCGGTTGCCAGGGTCCGGTTGAGGCGCTCGACCTTGCCGTTTTGCCAGGGGCAGTGGGGCTTGATGAACTTCTGTTTCGCGTCGAGGGCTTCGACCGCGGCGATGAAGTCGCTGCTGTTGCGGTAGGCGAAGGCATTGTCGGTGATCACCCGCTCGATACGGGTGATGCCGTGGTCTGCGAAGAAGGCCGCGGCGCGGGTGAGGAAACCAGCGCAGGTGGGTCCCTTCTCGTCGTCGTGGATCTCGATGTAGGCCAGCCGGGTGTGGTCGTCGACCGCTGCGTGGACGTAGTCGTAGCCGATCTTTGCCCGCTTGTTCCTCTCGGCGCTGGTCGCGGCCCGTCCGCGGCTTCGCCAGCCTCCACCGTCGGGGATCTTGCCGATCTTCTTGACATCGAGGTGGATCAACTCACCGGGGTGTTCGCGTTCGTAGCGGCGGGTGGTGGCCTGGCTGCCGCGGATCACTGCTCCGGTGATCGGATCGAGGTGGGCCAACGGGGGCATGTGATGACGCTTCCAGATCGCCGAGACGGTGCGCGCGGGAACACCGGTCGCGGCGCTGGTGTGGGTTGGGCCCTGCCGGTGCAGCGCGCGGTGCGCCAGGACCCGGACCTCGACCTGGTGGTTGGTGCGCCGGGGCATGGTTCGGGGTCGGCTGGAGCGGTCATGCAGACCTGGTTCGCCGTGCTGGTCGTAGCGCTTGAGCCAGTGGTGTGCGCACTGGCGTGAGATTCCCATCGCCTTGGCGGCGTGGGCGACCTTCCAGCCTTGCTCGCGGACGCGCTGGACCAGCAGACGCCGACCGTTGACGTTCAGACGGGCTTTAGAGTGGGCCATGAGGACCTCCGTTGTTCATCTGTGACCTTCGACAAGCCACAACCCAACGGGGGTCCTCCCTTCACGTCAACCCGCAAACTGTCATGAACGTCCCTGCCACCAACAGCTAGTCGCCCATCCGTCATCCCTGGTGGATTGACCACTGATCAGGGGACGGTGCACGTCGGACTTCGACAGTGCTGTCCCTGCAAGTAGTGCATCACGTGGTTTCGACGTGCACCGTCGGCTCCCCATGTCGAAGGGGCCACCCCAGCGGGAGCATTCAGCGCACGGTGCTCAGGGTCGCCGGCCCCTCGGGCGTCATCCGGTAGGTCCAGACGCGACGATCGCTGCGGATCTCGACGGTGTCGTCACTGGTCCACCGGGGCGCCGCGAAGTCCGGTGGGGGAGACCACCGCATCGCCGCGCGCGACCCCCATGGGGATGGAACCGACCAGGAGACAGAGCAAGAGCGCCGGTGACGACAGCAGGACCACCACGATGGGTGACCACGCGCCAGCGCCGCCACGCGGTGAGGGCGGCCAGTGCGGACAGCAGCGCGAGGGGCGCCCACAGATGGTCCATGTCCCAGGGCTGGGCATGCACGAAGCCGTGGTGCTCGTCGCCCGTCGCCCCCAGGGCCAGCCTCAGCAGAGCCAGACCCACCAGGGCCAGGAAGAAGCGTGACGTGGGCCGTGCCCAACGGTCGGATCGAGCGGATTTCCACGCAGGACGAGGCGCTGACATGTCTCCACCATCGTGCACCCGGGGGAGGAGGCCTCCCACCTAGGTCTTCGATGCGCCACACCACGGTGGCAGCCTGCCGATCTGTGGGCGAACGGCCGGTAAACTCCTGTGACTGTGAGCCACAACCCTGAGACCCGCGCGCAGCGCAGCAAGCGTCACATGCGCCAGTTCGTCAAGTTCGGCATGGTCGGGGGATCCGGTGTCGTGGTGAACATGGTCGTGGCCGTCATCATGACGAAGCTGCACGGTGGCACCTCCCACGACAACGACCCCATCTGGTATGTCACCGGTCGGCACGCGCTCCGCTACACACATGTGGTGTGGATCGGCGCCTTCATCGTGGCCAATTTCTGGAACTTCCAGCTGAACCGTTCCTGGACCTTCAAGCGCGAGCACCGGCGAGGCTGGTGGGCGGAGTTCTGGCCCTTCTTCGCCGTCGGCAGCATTGCCGCCCTTGTCGGTCTGGTCATCAAGACCTACCTGCGCAATCCAACGTCGCCGGTCTACCTTCCAGATTCGATCTTCAATGAGGACCAAGGCCTCCGCGCGCGGGCCTACTGGGCGCAATTGATCACCATCATCCTGACGCTGCCGATCAACTTCGTGGTCAACAAGCTGTGGACCTTCCGCGCCGTCAAGCATCCGCACGGCCAGGCTGAAGTGCCGCTCGTGGCGCCCGTGGTCGCGCCTGAGGCCCTGACTTCGGACAAGGTGCTCGACGCCGCCGAGACGGAGTGAACGGGTGTACCTCAAGAGCCTGACGCTGCGAGGCTTCAAGTCCTTCGCGTCGGCGACGACGCTGAACTTCGAGCCCGGCATCACCTGCGTCGTGGGCCCCAATGGCTCGGGCAAGTCCAATGTCGTGGACGCCCTGAGCTGGGTGATGGGCGAGCAGGGCGCCAAGAGCCTTCGTGGCGGCAAGATGGAGGACGTCATCTTCGCCGGCACCTCCGGCCGTTCGCCGCTGGGCCGCGCCGAGGTGAGCCTGACCATCGACAACACCGATGGTGCGCTGCCCATCGAGTACACCGAGGTGACCATCACCCGCACCATGTTCCGCAATGGCGGCAGTGACTACTCCATCAACGGCCACTCGGCCCGCCTGCTGGACGTGCAGGAACTGCTCAGCGACTCCGGCATCGGCCGGGAGATGCACGTCATCGTCGGGCAGGGGCAGCTGGACACCATCCTGCAGGCCACCCCGGAGATTCGTCGTGGCTTCATCGAGGAGGCGGCCGGTGTCCTGAAGCACCGCAAGCGCAAGGAGAAGGCGCTGCGCAAGCTGGACTCCACCCAGGGCAACCTGGACCGACTGCAGGACCTCGTCGCGGAGATCCGACGCCAGCTCAAGCCCCTGGGGCGTCAGGCTGCCGTCGCCCGCAAGGCCGCCGTCATCCAGGCCGAACTGCGCGATGCCAAGGCCCGGCTGCTGGCCGACGACCTCACCCAGGCCACCCTCGCGCTGGAGACGGACCTGGCCGACGAGAAGGCACTCAACGACGCCCGCGCGCGTGCCGAGGCCCGGTTGGAGGCCGCTCGGGAGGCGGAACTGGCCGCCGAGCTCGTCGTGGCCCAGGCCCAACCGCGCCTCAACCGGGCCCAGGACACCTGGTACGCCCTGGCCGCCCTGCGGGAACGTGTCACCACCACCCAGCAGATCGCCGCCGAACGCATGCGGCATGCGGATGCCCAGCCGGAACTGGGACGCCCCGGGCGCGACCCCGAACAGCTGGAGCGTGACGCCGAGACGGCCCGCACCGAGGAGAACGAGCTGCGGCAGGAGGTCGACGAGCTCACCCAGAAGCTCGCCGACGCGCAGTTGCGCCGCACCGCCGCGGAGAAGGCCCACGCCGAGGCGGACAAGGCCCATGCCGCCCAGCTGCGCGCCATCGCGGACCGTCGGGAGGGCCTGGCCCGACTGACGGGCCAGGTCAACTCACTGAAGTCCCGTCTCGACGCCAGCTCCGAGGAGGCCCAACGTCTGGCCGCCCAGCGCGACGAGGCGCTGGCCCGCGCCGAGAAGGCTGCAGCCGAACTCGCCGAGGCACAGCAGCGGGCCGACTCCCATCAGGGTGACGGTGGGGAACTCGTCGCCGCCCAGCAGCGCGCCACCGAGAAGGTCTCCGCGCTGGGGCAGGCCGTGCAGGAACTGCGCCGCACCGAGCAGCAGGCACAGCAGGAACGCGCCGGTCTGGCCGCACGCATCGAGGCCCTGGAGATGGGGCTGGACCGCACCGATGCCCCGGCGGCCCTGCTGGCGGCGCGGGACAGGTTCGGGGGAGTGCTGGGCCAGCTCGCCGAACTTCTGGGCATCGAGTCCGGCTGGGAGACGGCCATCGCCGCGGCCCTCGGCACGGCCACCGAGGCCATCGCCGTCGACTCCCTGGATGCCGCAGAGGATGCCCTGACCCACCTGAAGGAGGGGGACCTGGGCCGCGCCGGACTGCTGCTGGCCGGCGCCACCCGCAGCGGCACCACCGAGATCCCCGACGGACTGCACAGCGCCCTCGACGTGATCACGGTCGCCCAGCCACTGCTGCCCGCGTTGGAGCGGCTGCTCGGGCACGTCGTGCTGGTGGAGGACATCGAGCAGGCCACCGCCGTCGCCAGGCAGAATCCGGACCTGTCCGCCGTCACCCGCGAGGGCGACGTCGTCTCGGCGTGGTTCGTCACCGGTGGATCCGCCTCGAGATCCTCCCTGCTGGAGATCCAGGCCGCCGTCGACACCGCCCGCAGCGGCCTCGACGATGCCGTCGCCGCCATCGGGGAGCTGCAGTGCAGGATCAAGGAGCAGGACCGGCTGCTGGAAGCGGCCAATGCGGAGCGGATCGCTGTACGCCAGGCCGTCAAGGAGTCGGAACGCGAGGCCTCGGACCTGAACCGCCAGGTCAGCGTGCTGGCCCAGGCGGAGAAGTCCGCCCGCGGCGAGGCCGAGCGTCTCGAACGTTCCATCGCCACCGCCCAGGCCACCCGCGCCAAGGACGAGGCCGGGCTGGCCGAGTTGGAGGAGCGGCTGGCGCGCGCCTCCGACGAACAGGACATCGCCGAGCCGGACTCCTCCGAACGCGACCGGCATGCTGACGAGGCGCGTCGGGCCCGGACCGACGAGATGGATGCCCGGCTCGCGCTGCGCACCGCCGAGGAGAGGGTGCGCGCCCTGGCCGGCCGGGCCGATTCGCTGCGCCGCGCCGCGCTGGCAGAGCGTCAGGCCCGGGAGAAGGCCGCCGCCCGCGCCGCCCAGTTGCGACGCGAGGCCGAGGCCGCCACCGCCGTGCATGCCGCGGCCGGCTGGCTGCTCACCCGCGTCGATGCCTCCCGCGCCCTGGCCACCACCGAACGCAATGACGCCGAGGCCGCCCGCGTTTCCGCCGAGGGTGCGCTGGGTGTGGCCCGTCGGGAGACCCGCGAGCTGGCCAAGGAGGTGGAGAAGCTCGTCGAGGGCGCCCACCGTGACGAGATGGCCCGCATCGAGGTGAAGATGCGCATCGAGTCACTGGCAGAGCGAGTCATGAGCGAGCTGGGCATCGAGGCCGAGATCCTGATGAAGGAGTACGGCCCGGACCAGTTCGTCCCCGTCATCACCAGGCCCGACGGCACGGCCCTGGATGAGGACGACGAGGTTCCCGACCCCATTCCCTTCGTGCGTGAGCAGCAGGCCAAGCGACTGCGCACAGCCGAACGCAACCTGCAGGTGCTGGGCCGGGTCAATCCCTTGGCGCTGGAGGAGTTCGACGCCATGCAGGAGCGCCACGCCTTCCTCGCCGAGCAGTTGGAGGACCTGCGGCAGACCCGCAAGGACCTGATGGACATCGTCGACGAGGTGGACCGACGCGTCGAGGAGGTCTTCGCCCAGGCCTACGAGGACGTGGAGAAGACCTTCAACGACGTCTTCCCGCGCCTCTTTCCCGGCGGCGAGGGCCGGCTGGTGCTCACCGAACCCGGCCAGTGGCTCACCACCGGCGTCGACGTCGAGGCGCGGCCGGCCGGCAAGAAGGTCAAGCGGCTGTCGCTGCTCTCCGGTGGAGAGCGTTCCCTGGTGGCCGTGGCCTTCCTGGTCAGCCTGTTCATCGCCCGTCCCAGCCCCTTCTACATCCTCGACGAGGTGGAGGCGGCGCTGGACGACGCGAACCTGGGTCGTCTGCTGGGGATCTACGAGCAGCTGCGCGAGAACTCCCAGCTGCTGGTGATCACCCACCAGAAGCGGACCATGGAGATCGCCGATGCCCTCTACGGCGTCACCATGCGCGGTGACGGGGTCTCGACGGTGATCAGCCAGCGCTTGCATCACGAACAGTGAGGCGCAACTGAGTCTTTGCTGTGTGTTCACTCAGTGGTGGGCATGTTGCGTCGCTGTGATGCCCATCCGAGCGGCAGAATGGGGGTACCACCTCAGCAAGGAAGCAGCACCAGTGACCGCCTTCTTCATCGCCCTGTTCTTCATCCTCGTCATCGGCGTCGCCGTGATGGCCGTCGTCGCCGTCGGGATGGAGGGCAATTTCCGGGAACGCGCACCGCGGATGGCCAATGGCCTGGCCGAGGCCGCTCGGCACATGAACGGTGACGCGGAGCCCCCGCAGGCCCTGATCGACCTGCTTCCCGAGCAGCTGGTGGGCACCGCCAAGCGCTGAGCCCCCGGTAGGGTGGGCGCGTGAACCCATTCCTGGACCAATTCTTCTGGTGGATCATCGGCGGCGTCATCGCCTGCCTGCTTCTGGCGACGGGCATCATCTACGTCGGCAATCGTCGTGGTCTGGCACGCAAGGCGCAGACCCCCGAGGTCACACCGACCGTGCCGTCCGAGGGGACGGACCTCCAGCCGGTCGAACCGGAGACCGGGATCGAGGTCCCCGAGTCCGCTGGCTCGCGGCTGGCCCGTCTTCGCCGCCGCCTGGCCGGCAGCAACAATGTCCTGGCCCGTGGCCTGGCGGACCTGCTCTCGCGCGACCGTCTCGACGAGGACACTTGGGATGACTTCGAGGCGACGCTGATCTCGTCGGACCTCGGCGTCGGGCCGACGACGGAACTGGTCACCACACTGCGACGCGAACTGTCCATCTATGGTGTCAACGACTCCGGCCAGGCTGCCACCGTGCTGCGTCGCGAACTGGTCAAGATCGTCGACCCGACGATGGACCGCTCCCTGGACCTGACCGGCCGCGACGGGAAGCCCGCCGTCGTGATGGTGGTGGGTGTCAACGGCACCGGCAAGACCACCACGGTCGGCAAGCTGGCCCGCGTGCTGGTGGCCGAGAACAAGTCCGTCCTGCTCGGTGCGGCCGACACCTTCCGTGCCGCCGCCGCGGAGCAGTTGTCCACCTGGGGCGAGCGGGTCGGCGTCGAGACGGTGCGTGGTGAGGAAGGCGCGGATCCGGCGTCGGTGGCCTACCGCGCCGTGGAGAAGGGCATCGCCGACGGCGTCGACGTCGTGCTGATCGACACGGCAGGCCGTCTGCACACCAAGACCGGCCTGATGGACGAGCTGGGCAAGGTCAAGCGCGTCGTGGAGAAGATCGCCCCGGTGGGCGAGGTGCTCCTGGTACTGGACGCCACCACCGGTCAGAACGGCCTGGTGCAGGCCCGCATCTTCCGCGACGTCGTGGACGTCACTGGTCTGGTCCTCACCAAGCTTGACGGCTCCGCCAAGGGTGGCATCGTCGTCCAGGTACAGCGTGAGCTCGGGGTTCCCGTGAAGCTGATCGGTCTGGGTGAGGGAGTCGACGACCTGGCGCCCTTCGAGGCCGAGGGATTCGTCACCGGTCTGATGGGAGAATGACCAAGTTCACATCAATTGTGTGAATTTTTGCGACTGCGCCTGTTAATCGGGCGGAGTCGCGCCACAATGGAGGCATGACTTCCGAACTGATCACCAAGGCACTTGAGACGGCCACGGACACCAAGGCGATCATCGCCGGCAGTGGCGTGGTCACCCAGACCGGGCAGGTCTTCCGGGACTGCTTCGGCACCCAGCGCGCCATCGTCATCGCCGACGAGAACACCTGGGCCGTTGCTGGAGACGCGGTGCGCGACAGCCTGACCGCCGCCGGTATCGACCAGGCCGAGCCCTACGTCTTCCCGGGCACCCCCACCCTCTACGCGGGCTATGAGAACGTGGAGATCCTGCGCGAGCACCTGCGCGGCATCGACGCCGTCGCGGTCTCCATCGCGTCGGGCACCCTCAATGACCTCACCAAGCTGGCCTCCGGCGAACTGGGCCGGCCCTACATGAATGTCTGTACGGCTGCGAGCATGGACGGCTACGCGGCCTTCGGAGCCTCCATCACGCGCGACGGCTTCAAGATCACCCGAAACTGCCCCGCCCCCACCGCAGTGGTGGCTGACCTGGACATCATGGGCGCCGCACCCCAGCGCCTGACCGCCACCGGTTTCGGGGACCTGATCGAGAAGGTGCCCGGCGGTGCCGACTGGCTGCTGTCCGACGAGCTGGGCGTCGAGGAGGTCGACGACTACGTCTGGTCCTTGGTGCAGGACAACCTGCGCGGTGCGCTGTCCGATCCCACAGGTTGTGCGGCCGGAAACCCGAAGGCCATCGAGGGCCTGGCCGAGGGGCTCTTGATGTCCGGGCTGGCGATGCAGGCCCACCAGTCCTCGCGTCCTGCCTCCGGCGCTGGGCACAACTTCAGCCACCAGTGGGAGATGGAGGGGCACGGACTGGACTGGGAGCCGCCGCTGAGCCACGGCAACAAGGTGGGCCTGGGCACCGTGGCCGTCTGCGCCCTGTACGAGAAGGTGCTGCAGCTGGACATCGAGGCCGTCGACGTGGACGCCGCCGTGGCCGCGTGGCCGGACGAGCAGGCCAATGACGAGCGGGTTGCCGCACTGCAGCCCATCGAGGCCATCCGGGAGGCGGCACTGGGGCAGTCCCGCGCCAAGTACGTCGGCCCGGACAAGATCCGAGAGCGGATCGAACTGATCAAGGCCCACTGGCCGAAGATCATCGAGCGGGTCACCCCGCAGCTGGTCACCGCCGAGGAGGCGGCGCGGATGCTGAAGGAGGTCGGCGGGCCCTACCACCCGGCCCAGGTCGGCATCGACCAGGACAAGCTGAAGCTCACCTACTACCAGGCCCAGACCATCCGCAGCCGCTACACCATCCTGGACACCCTGCAGGAGCTCGGGCTGCTGGGCCAGGTCATCGACTCCCTCTTCGAGGGCGACGGCTACTGGGCCCAGCACCCCACGGCTGACTGAGCCTTCTGCCCGCCGATCGGAGCGGGTGCAGGGCGGCGAAGTCCGCCCGGGCCCGGAAGACCTGCTGCAGGGCGGGGTGGAGCCCGTCCTGCAGCTGGGTCGGCGAGGCGAGCGCGCCGGGAGTGGGTTCTGATCCCTGTCAGGGCTAGAATTGGTCTGTCCTGGACCCGGGCATCGGGTCGAGCAAGAGAAGGTCCGTCCATGCCCCGTACCGCAGTCCTCATCCCGTGCCACAACGAAGAGGTGACCGTCGCGAAGGTCGTCGCCGACTATCGCAGCGCCCTCCCGGACGCCGATGTCTACGTCTACGACAACAACTCGACGGACCGCACCAGCGAGATCGTCACCGAGATCGCCTTGCACGACCCCCGGGTCCACCTGCGGCACGAGTACCGTCAGGGCAAGGGCAATGTCATCCACTCGATGTTCCGGGAGATCGACGCCGACTGCTACCTGATGATCGACGGGGACGACACCTACCCGAGCGAGTACGCGGAACAGATGGTCTCCCTGGTGCTGGACCGCAAGGCGGACATGGTCATCGGTGACCGGTTGTCCACGACCTATGCGCAGGAGAACCAGCGGCCCTTCCACAACCTGGGCAACACGATGGTCCGTGGGCTGATCAACTGGCTGTTCAATGCCAACATCCGGGACATCATGACGGGCTACCGGGCCTTTTCGCGGACCTTCGTGAAGGGCTTCCCGGTGATGTCGCGAGGTTTCGAGATCGAGACCGAGATGTCCATCCATGCTGTGGACAAGAACATGCGGGTGGTGGAGGTCCCAATCTCCTATCGGGACCGGCCCGCCGGCTCGTCTTCCAAGCTGAACACCTATTCCGATGGTTTCAAGGTCTTGCGCACCATCTTCCGCCTGTTCAAGAACTACCGGCCGCTGGCCTTCTTCGGGTCCGTGGCCGCCGTCCTCGCGATGCTCGGTCTCGGCCTCTTCCTTCCCGTGCTGGTGGAATACCTGCACTCGCGCACGGTGCCTCGTTTCCCGACCTTGATCGTCTCTGTGACACTGGCCGCCTGTTCGTTGCTGTTCTGGAGTGTTGGTCTGGTCCTCGACGTGGAGGTGAAGAAGCATCGACAGCTCTACGAGGTGGTCACCAACTACCACGAGCACCTCGTGCGGATCGCGATGGGCAAGACGGAGCGGCCCGTCGAGGCCCCTCGCCCCGAGCCGGGCAAGGTGAACTGATGGTGGCAGGCGCCACGACGCAACCACGGGGCATTGCGCTGATGGTCGTGTCGTCGCTGTTCGCCTGTACCGGACAGCTGCTGTGGAAGCTCGGTGCGACCGACGGCGCCTGGCTGGTGCTGGTGGGCTTCGCGCTGTACGCACTCGGTGCCGTGCTGATGCTGGTGGCCTACCGCTTCGGTGAACTGTCGGTCCTGCAACCCATCCTCGGGCTCTCCTATGTGCTGAGTCTGGCGCTCGGGGCCTGGTGGCTGCACGAACAGGTGACCGCGGGACGGGTGCTGGGCGTCGTGGCCGTGGTTGCCGGTGTTGCCCTCGTCGCCGGCAGCCAGTCGAAGAGCTCGGAGGCCTGACGTGTTGTTGTGGAGCGCGGTCCTGCTGATGACGCTCTTGGGCTCGGTGGCCAGTCTGATGCTGAAGTTTGCTTCCGCGGACCTTCGGCCGACGAGCCTGCTGCGTGACTGGCACTTCTATGCCGGCGGGTTCGGCTATCTGCTCGCCGCGCTGTTCAACATCTGGGTGCTGCGTCACCTGGACCTGTCCGTGGTGCTGCCCCTGACGGCCCTGACCTATGTCTGGACCCTGGGCATCGCCCGGCTGGTGCTGGGTGAGTTGCTCACCTGGCGCAAGGTCCTCGGCGTGGCGCTCATCCTGGTGGGCGTCGTGCTGATTTCGGTGGCGTGAGGCGATGACCATGTCCCTGTCACCGTCCTGGCGCGGCCGCGAGGTGCCAGTGCTTGCCGTGCTGTGCGGACTGGCACTGGCCGTGGGCCACCACATGCTGAACCGTCCCCTTGACGGGGGCAGTCAGAACACGGGGCCCATGGTCTTCCCGTTGGTCTGGGCGCTGACCACCTGGGTCCTCTGTGGGATCCGGACCGCGCAGCCACGCAGGGAGTGGCTGGTGGCGGTCCCCGTGGCGGCGGTGATGGGGGCCTTGCGGCTCGTCGGCCATCACTTCACTCCACATGCCGAACAACCCTTCCGCCGCATCGGGTGGCAACAGCTGCCCGAGTTCCTGGTGGACTGGGCCGTGATGCTGGTCTGTTGGCTGGCCGTCCAGTCGTGGCTTCGTCGGCCGCGTGCAGCCGCCGCTGGTGCCCGTGGCCTTCATCGGTGGGTGTGGCCTGCCTCGGTGGTGCTGATGCTTGCCGTCTGGTCCGGTTACCTGTTGCTCTTCTGGCCCGGGATCCTGGTGCGGGACTCGTGGAGCTCGCTCTTTCTTGGCCAGGGGGAGTGGCCGATGAACAACCACCATCCCGTCCTGTTCAGCCTGTGGGTGGGCCAGTGTCTGCGGTTCGCCCATTGGGCGGGGGGCGGTACCTCGTTGGGCGTGGCCATCTTCTCGGTGGTCCAGGCGGTCGTCATGGCCTGCGTCCTGGCGACGGTCGTCAGCTGGTTGTGGGCACGCGTGGGGCGACGGGCCGCGGGCATGGCACTGCTCTTCTTCGCCCTGTCTCCCCAACTGGGCATGTGGTCCGTCACGATGCACAAGGACAGTTTGTTCGTCTGTTGGGTGGCACTGCTGGCGCTGCTGTTCACCCAGGCTGCGCTGCGGGGTCCGGGGTGGTTGACGCGGCCGTTGCCAATGCTGGGGCTCTTGGTCCTGCTGCTGGCCATCAGCTTCTCCCGGAACAATGGTCCCTACATCGCTGTCGGCATCGCTGCCCTGGTGGTGCTCTGGACGCTCCCCGGGTTGCGGGGGGCGTCGCGGGGGCGCACGGCCCTGGCCGTCCTGTGCCAGGTGGCGGTGCTGGCTTCGGTCTTCTGGGTGCAAGGCCCGCTGTACCGCCAGTGGGGGGTCGTTCCCGGCGAGTATGCCGAGACTGTCGGTCTGCCGCTGCACCAGGTATCCTGGAGCGTCGTGCATGGGCAGGCCACCTCGGAGCAGTTGCTCACCTACTGGTGGATGATTCCCCCGGACCGCGCCCGGGAGGTCTTCAATCCGGCGATCGTCGACTCGGTCAAGTTCGACCGGCAGTTCGACACGGCCTGGTTGAATGAGCATCCTGAGGAGTTCATGGGGCTGTGGCGCGACATGCGTGCGGCCAACCACCTCTCCTATGCCAGTGCCTGGTTCGGCCTGGCGGGCGGCTATGTGGACCCCGAACGATTCTTCACGCGGTTTGACGTGGGCACCGAACGCGGTGCCGGTCACTTCGCCGACGAGCTGCCCCGGACGAACCTGTTCGGAGAGCTCCGAAAGGAGAATTCGGACGCCGCCCGGCTGGCGCGGATCGCCGGCCACGTCGCCTCGTGGCCCGGTGTCAGCCTGCTGTTTGCGATGCCCCTGCTCTTCTGGCTCTGCCTGATGGCGGCCGCCCGTGCCCTCCTGGACCGCCGCTCGGCCTGGGTGCTCCCGTTCGCGCCCTTCCTGCTGTGCGTGGGCACACTGCTGTTGGCGGCGCCTGTCACGGACTTCCGCTATGTCGCAGCCGGACACGTGGCGCTGCCGGTGCTCGTGGCTGCCGCATGGCTGATGCGCCCGGTACGGGAAATGCGACCCGAGCACGCCGACTGAGTATTGTTGGCTCGATGGCTGCGCGCCCGACGGGTCTGCGTGGCACCCCAGATGCGAAGGACAAACAGTGTTCGACACACTCTCCGACCGGCTGGCAGCAACCTTCAAGGGTCTGCGTGGCAAGGGCCGGCTGACCGATGCCGACATCGACGCGACCGCGCGCGAGATCCGCATCGCCCTGCTCGAGGCCGACGTCAACCTGGCGGTGGTCAAGGAATTCGTCGCGAACCTCAAGGACCGCTGCCGCAGCGAAGAGGTCTCCGGGGCGCTGAACCCGACGCAGCAGATCATCAAGATCGTCAACGAGGAACTCGTCAACATCCTCGGTGGCGAGGATCGCACCATTCGTTATGCCAAGACCCCGCCCACCGTGATCATGCTGGCCGGCCTGCAGGGTGCCGGCAAGACCACCCTCGCGGGCAAGCTGGCCATGTGGCTGAAGTCCGAGGGTCACTCCCCGCTGCTGGTCGCCGCGGACCTGCAGCGCCCCAATGCCGTCAACCAGCTGCAGATCGTCGGTCAACGCGCTGGTGCTCACGTCTTCGCCCCGGAGCCGGGCAATGGCATCGGTGACCCGATCGCGGTGGCCCGTGCCTCCATCCTCGAGGCCCAGCGCAAGCTCTATGACGTCGTGATCGTCGACACCGCCGGCCGTCTGGGCATCGACGAGACCCTGATGCAGCAGGCCGCCGACATCAAGGCCGCCGTCACTCCGGACGAGACCCTCTTCGTCGTCGACGCGATGATCGGCCAGGACGCGGTCAACACGGCACTGGCCTTCGAGGAAGGGGTCGGCTTCGATGGCGTCGTGCTCACCAAGCTCGACGGTGACGCGCGCGGTGGTGCGGCTCTGTCCATCGCCCGCGTGATCGGCAAGCCGATCATGTTCGCCTCCAATGGCGAGGGCCTGAAGGACTTCGACGTCTTCCACCCGGACCGGATGGCCAGCCGCATCCTCGACATGGGTGACATGCTCACCCTGATCGAGCAGGCCGAGAAGCACTTCGACCAGGAGCAGAGCCGCAAGGCCGCCGAGAAGCTCATGTCCGGCAAGGGCAATGAGTTCGGTCTGGGTGACTTCCTGTCCCAGATGCAGCAGCTGCGCAAGATGGGCCCGATGAGCAAGATCTTCGGGATGCTGCCGGGCATGGGCCAGATGAAGGACCAGATCGCGAACATCGACGAGAAGGAGATCGACCGGATCGAGGCGATCATCTACTCGATGACCCCCGCGGAACGCGACGACGTCGCCATCCTCAATGGTTCTCGCCGTGCCCGCATCGCCAAGGGTGCCGGGGTCGAGGTCAGCGATGTCAACAACCTGGTCAACCGCTTCGTCGAGGCCCGCAAGATGATGCAGTCCATGGCCGGGATGATGGGCGGCAAGGGTGGCGGCATGCCGGGCATGCCGGGCATGGGCGGGCCCCGCAAGCAGGCGAAGTCCCAGGCCAAGAAGGGCAAGAAGGGTCAGAAGGTCTCCGGGAATCCCGCCAAGCGGGCGGCCCAGGGCAAGCCGACCGCCGGTGAGATCGTCGATGCGGGTGCCGCCTTCGGCGTCGGAGCCGGCGCCCAGCCCTCCGAGGCGGACATGGCGGCCGCGATGGAGAACTTCCAGTTGCCGCCGGAGATGCAGCGCATGTTCAACCAGAAGAACCAGGGACCCCGCTAGGTCTTCCGCGCACCGGCCGGGCCCGGCAGGATGGGCGCATGAGCGCACACCACGAGCACGACGCGATGCCGAGCCCGGTGCACACGCACACGCACGACGGGCACACCCACACCCACATCGGTGAGCATGTGGTTCCCGACGGACCGGAGGCACGCCTGCACCTGCGTGGCACCCTGCTGCCCGCTGGGGAACGGGTGGACCTGTGGGTCCACGACGGGGTGGTCACCTTCGAGCGGATCGATGATGCCGTGACGGTGGCCACCGACTGCTGGATCATGCCGGGGCTGGTGGACGCACATTGCCACATCGGCCTGGACACCAGCGGGGCCGTGGGCCCGGCGGAGGCCGAGCAGCAGGCCATCGCGGACCGGGATGCCGGCACGCTGCTGGTGCGCGATGCGGGCAGCCCCTCGGACACCCGCTGGATCGACGAGCGCGACGACCTCCCCGACGTGATCCGCGCCGGCCGCCACATCGCCCGGCCCAAGCGCTACCTGCGCAACTATGCCGACGAGGTGGAGCCCGAGGACCTGGTCACCACCGTCGAGAAGCAGGCGGCAGCGGGTGACGGTTGGGTGAAGCTGGTGGGGGACTGGATCGACCGGGACAAGGGGGACCTTGCTCCGCTGTGGCCGGTCGAGGTGGCTCGCGAGGCGATCGAGCGGGCACATCAGATGGGGGCCCGGGTGACGGCCCACTGCTTCGGTGAGGATTCGGTGGCCGAGCTCGTCGAGGCTGGCATCGACGGCATCGAGCACGGCACCGGGATCAGCGACGACGTGATCGACCGGATGGCCGAACGGCAGGTGGCCCTGGTCCCCACCCTCGTGAACCTGGAGAACTTCTACGACATCGCGGCCAGCGGTGAGCAGAAGTTCCCCACCTACGCGGCGCACATGCGTCGGCTCTACGACACCTGCCTGGAGCGCTTCCGCACGGCGCATGAGGCCGGCGTGCCGATCTTCGCCGGGACCGATGCCGGCGGTGTCATGCCGCACGGCATCCTGGGCGAGGAGATCGAGCTGTTGGGGCAGGTCGGTGGGCCGGACTTTGCGCTGGGCGCAGGCTCCTGGCGGGCCCGCGACTGGTTGGGCCGTCCCTGCCTCGAGGAGGGGGCCCCGGCTGACCTGGTGGTCTTCGACGAGGATCCCCGCGTGAACCTCGGCATCGCCCGGCACCCGCGTCTGGTGGTGCTCAAGGGACGGATTGTGCGATCAGTGCAAGGTTGAGCCCGACGACCAGCGCCACCAGGACCGCGCACAGCACCCGCATCGCGGGGCTGTCCCGGAACTCGCCCATCACCCGGCGGGATCCCGTGAGCAGGATCAGGGGAAGCAGGGCGAAGGCGATGCCGAAGCTGAGCACGAGCTGACTGGTGACCAACATCGTCGTCGGGTGCAGGCCGAGGGTGAGCAGCAGGACCGCGGGGACGATGGTCACGGCCCGCCGCACCTTGGGATGGACCTGCCACGGCACCAGATCGCGCATGATGCGTGCTCCCGCATGGGTTCCGACCAAGGCGGAGCCGAGCCCGGAGACGAGCAGGCCGAGGGCGAAGACGGTGGCACTGGCAGCTCCGACGGCACGGCGGATGGCGTCGTGGGCCGTCTCGATGGAATCGGTGGCGGGGTGTCCGGCCAGGGCGGACGCGGCGAACAGCAGCATCGCGATGTTCACGCTCCCGGCGACCGCCAGGGCCAGCACGACGTCGAGCCGCTGCGAGTGCAGCAGCTGTGGGATCGGCGTCTCGAGGCGTCCGCCGGGACGGTGCCGGTCGGCAGCGAGCGTCGAGTGCAGGTAGATGGCATGGGGCATGACCGTGGCGCCCAGCATGGCTGCGGAGAGGGAGACCGACCGCCCGTCGGGGAAGTCCGGGACCAGGCCACGCACAGCCATCGACGCGGACGGGGGAGCCCACAGGAGCCCGGCCATGAATCCGACGGCCACCAGGCCCAGCACCCCGGTCACCACCACTTCGAAGGCATGCTCACCCCGGCGACGCAGCGCCTCGAGCAGTAGCAGGGTGACCACGCCCACCAGGATCCCGCCGATCCACAGCGGTACCCCGAAGAGCAAGTTCAGCGCCAAGGCCCCGCCGATCACCTCGGCGATGTCCGTGGCGATGGCCATCGCCATCGCCTGCAGGGCATAGAGGCCACGCCACAGTCGTCCGGCGCGACGCCCCACCAGGTGCCGGGAGACCAAGGCGGACAGCGACTCGCCCGTGACCACGCCCAGCTTGGCCGACTGGTACTGCACGACGACGGCGATCAGGCTGGACAGCGCAAGCACCCACAGCAGGCGGTACTGGTACTCGGCGCCGGCGGTGAGATTGGCGGCCACATTGCCGGGATCGACATAGGCGACTGACGCCACGAAGGCAGGCCCGAGGAAGGCGAGCGAGGACAGGAGGCGGCGTAGCATCTGCCCATGTTAGGAGCTCAGGCGTCCGGATGGTCTTGGGCGCCGGAATCTGGCAGAATGGGGCGAGCGTCTGCGTCGTCGGCGCCCTCTAACTCTGGCGACACGGATTCATCCGACCCCAAGACCTGTGCCCCACACGGGATCCGACCGGTCACCCGCCTGGCCCAGGAGCAGTTCCCGGGCCATTCCCAACAGGAGAACCACACACGTGGCAACCAAGATTCGTCTGAAGCGTCTGGGCAAGATTCGCTCGCCTCACTACCGCATCGTCGTCATGGACTCGCGCACCAAGCGTGACGGCCGTGCGATCGAGGAGATCGGTCAGTACCACCCGAAGAATGATCCGTCGGTCATCAAGGTCAACTCCGAGCGCGTGCAGTACTGGCTCGGCGTCGGCGCCCAGCCGACCGAGGCCGTCGTCGCCATCCTGAAGCGCACCGGTGACTGGCAGCAGTTCTCGGGCGACACCAGCCCGTCCGGTGTCGATCCGCAGCCGGAGAAGGCCGACAAGCTGGCCCGCTTCAATGCCGCACTGGCGGAGGCCGACGACGCCCCCAAGAGCGAGGCCATCAGCAAGAAGAAGGCCAAGGATGAGGCCGAGGCTCCCGCAGAGGAGACCGAGGCCCCCGCCCAGGAGGCCAAGGCTGACGAGGCCAAGGCCGACGAGGCTCCCGCCGAAGAGGCCTGATCGTGCTCGCGGACGCGCTGGAGCACCTGGTGCGCGGCATCGTCACCAATCCTGACGACGTGGTCGTCAAGGACAAGGACCTGCGCCGCGGCAGGATGCTCGAGGTCAGGGTCAACCCCACCGACATCGGCAAGGTGATCGGCCGCCAGGGGCGTACTGCCTCGGCGCTGCGTACCGTGGTCGCAGCCCTGTCCGGGCAAGAGCAGGTGCGCGTCGACTTCGTCGACGTGGATCGTCGCTCCTCGGGCTCGCGCGGTTTTCGCCGCTGATCAACTGGTAGCCACGAACGCCCCACACCGCTGGTGTGGGGCGTTCGTGCGTGGGACAGCAGGGCGCCTTCGTGGCGCTGACATCTGGTACAGGAAGAGGACAGGACGGAACATGGCAGCATCGGTTGAGGTGGTGGTCGGCAGCATCGGACGCGCTCACGGCATTCGAGGTGACGTGGCGATCGACGTGCGAACCGACGAGCCGGAGCGTCGTTTCGCGCCCGGGGCGGTGCTGCGCATCGAGGGGACCCAACGGTGTCTCACGGTCGAGGCGCCCCGCTGGCACTCGGGCCGCTTCCTGGTGCACTTCGCCGAGCTGTCGGACCGCACCGCCGTCGAACAGGCGCGTGGCCAGGTATTGGTCGTCGACGTCGATCCCGACGAGCTGCCCGAGGAGGAGGACGAGTACTACGACCGCCAGTTGGTGGGTCTGATGGCGCTGAGGGCCGACGGCAGCGAGGCGGGCCCCGTGGTCGAGGTCGTCCACCTGCCTGCCCAGGACATGCTGTGCATCAGGACGGAGGCGGGAGAGCGTCTGGTGCCTTTCGTCAGTGAGTTGGTTCCCCGGGTGGACCTCGCTGCCGGCACCGTGTCACTCGCGGACCTTCCCGGCCTGCTCGACGACGACGAGGCAGAGGTGGCCGAGTGATGCGCTTGGATGTCGTGTCGATCTTTCCCGACTACTTCGCGCCGCTGCACCTGTCGTTGGTGGGCAAGGCCCTGGGCAAGGGCCTGCTGGAGCTCGGTGTGCACGACCTGCGCCAGTGGACCCATGACCGGCACAACACGGTGGACGACACCCCCTATGGCGGGGGCGCGGGCATGGTGATGAAGCCGGAGCCCTGGGGGGAGTGCTTCGACGCGCTGCTCGACGGACTGGAAGAGCCCCCGGTCCTGGTGGTGCCGACACCCTCCGGCATTCCCTTCAGTCAGCCGATCGCCTATGAGCTGAGTGAGAAGAGCCACTTGCTGTTCGCCTGTGGCCGGTATGAGGGAATTGACCGTCGGGTGATGGAGCATGCCGCCACCCGGATGGAGGTCCGGGAACTGAGTCTTGGTGACTACGTCCTCAATGGGGGAGAGGTGGCGACGCTGGCGATGGTCGAGGCCGTCGTGCGGCTCATCCCTGGGGTGATCGGCAACCCCGAGTCGTTGACCGAGGAGTCCCACTCCGACGGCCAGGACCAGCTGCTGGAATATCCCGTCTACACCAAGCCGCCGAGCTGGCGCGGTCTCGACGTGCCCGAGGTGCTGTTCAGCGGGCACCATGCGCGGATCGCCGAGTGGCGTCGCGAGCAGGCCGTCGAACTGACCCGTCGGCGGCGACCGGATCTGCTGCCGGAATGACCGAATTACGCATGCGCAATGTGCCGTAAATAGGCACTTGATGGGGGTCAAAGCCCAAGTCAGCGTGGGATTGATAACAATTCGGATATTTTGGCCCGCAAGGTGGCCCCCCGGTTCACACTGGCGAGCGAACTTGTCTAGGGTGAGCCTGTGGCGACAACTCTTAACAACCATCAGAGAGCAGCCCGATCCACAGTGGCGATGAAGGCCATCATGGCCGTCACCGGCCTGTGTCTGATCGGCTTCCTGCTCATGCACATGTTCGGCAACACCAAGTTGCTGCTTCCCGACAACGGCGCCGAGTTCAACGAGTACTCGCACTACCTGCGCCGCTTCCTCTACCCGATCGTGCCCCCGATGTGGTTCCTGTGGGCCTTCCGCGTCTTCCTGCTGGCGTGCATCGTCCTGCACATGTGGTCCGCGGCGCAGCTGACCGGCCGCAAGAGCCGCAACGTCGGCGGCGCTCGGTACGCCAACAAGAAGAACATGGAGAGCTCCTTCGCGGCTCGCACCATGATCTGGAGCGGCATCATCCTGGTCCTCGGCCTGGTCATGCACCTGCTGCACTACACCGCTCAGGTGCTGCGCCCCGGCTACGCCGCCGGCGTGACGGACCTCGATCCCTTCCACCGCGTGCTCGCCGGCTTCAGCGAATGGTGGGTCGTGCTGGCCTACCTGGTCTTCATGATCGCCGTGTGCACGCACATCTTCCACGGCTGCGCCAGCGCCTTCATGACCCTGGGCGCCAATGTGAGTGCCGGTTCCCGCAAGACCCTGAAGAGCCTGTCGGCGATCATCGCCATCCTGCTCTTCATCGGTTTCATGGTTCCGCCGGTGATGATCCTGACTGGAGTGATTGGACGATGACCGAGAACCTCATGGACCACCAGGCCCAGCTGGCGGCCGACTACTGGACCGTCGGCAACGAGATCGAGGACCAGAAGGCCCCCAAGGACCTGCCGATCGACAAGATCTGGAGCGAGCGCAAGTTCACCGCCAAGCTGGTGAACCCCGCCAACCGTCGCAAGATGAAGGTCATCATCGTGGGCACCGGCCTGGCCGGCGGCGCCGCTGCCGCCACGCTGGGTGAGGCTGGCTACCACGTCGAGAACTTCTGCTACCAGGACAGCCCGCGTCGTGCGCACTCGATTGCCGCCCAGGGTGGCATCAATGCGGCGAAGAACTACCGCAATGACAACGACTCGGTGTACCGACTGTTCTACGACACGGTCAAGGGCGGCGACTACCGCGCTCGCGAGACCAATGTCTACCGACTGGCCGAGGTCAGCGCGAACATCATCGACCAGTGCGTCGCCCAGGGCGTTCCGTTTGCCCGCGAGTACGGCGGCCTGCTGGACACCCGTTCCTTCGGTGGCGTCCAGGTGCAGCGCACCTTCTACGCACGTGGCCAGACGGGTCAGCAGCTGCTGATCGGCGCCTACCAGGCCCTGGAGCGCCAGGTTGCCGCTGGCACGGTGCACATGCACACCCGCCACGAGATGATCGAACTGATCACCGTCGACGGCGTGGCCAAGGGCATCGTCACCCGTGACATGGTCACCGGCAAGATCGAGGCCTGGACCGCCGACGCGGTCGTGCTGGCCACCGGTGGCTACGGCAACGTCTTCTTCCTGTCGACCAATGCCATGGGCTGCAATGTGACCGCTGGTTGGCGTGCGCACCGCAAGGGTGCCTACTTCGCCAACCCGTGCTACACGCAGATCCACCCCACCTGCATCCCGGTGCATGGTGAGACCCAGTCGAAGCTGACCCTGATGTCGGAGTCGCTGCGCAACGACGGTCGTATCTGGGTACCCAAGCGCGCCGAGGACTGCGACAAGGATCCCCGCCAGATTCCCGAGGAGGATCGCGACTACTACCTGGAGCGCATCTACCCGGCCTTCGGCAACCTTGTCCCGCGTGACATCGCGTCGCGTCAGGCCAAGAACATGTGCGACGAGGGCCGCGGTGTCGGCCCGGCCGTGCGCGAGGTCGACCCGGACACGGGCGCGGAGCGCATGGTCCGCCGTGGCGTCTACCTGGACTTCTCCGATGCGATCAACCGCATGGGCCAGAAGACGGTGGAGGCCAAGTACGGCAACCTCTTCGACATGTACAAGCAGATCACCGCGGAGAATCCCTACGAGACTCCGATGCGTATCTACCCGGCCGTCCACTACACCATGGGTGGCGTGTGGGTCGACTACGACCTGATGACCTCGATCGAGGGTCTGTACTGCACCGGTGAGGCCAACTTCTCCGACCACGGCGCCAACCGCCTGGGTGCCTCGGCGCTCATGCAGGGCCTGTCGGACGGTTACTTCGTCCTTCCGAACACGATCAATGACTACCTGGCCGACGCCCTCAAGCGCGAGCCGATCGGTCAGGATCACCCGGAGGTCGTCGCTGCCGTCAAGGAAGCCACCGACCGCATCAACACCATGCTGAGCATCAACGGCTCCCGCACGGTTGACTCCATCCACAAGGAGCTCGGCCTGATCATGTGGGAGTACTGCGGCATGGATCGTCGTGAGGAGGGCCTGAAGACCGCGATCGCCAAGATCCGCGAGCTGAAGAAGGTCTTCTGGAGCGACGTCAAGGTGACCGGCGTCAACGAGGACTTCAACCAGACCCTCGAGCGTGCCGGCCGTCTGGCCGACTTCCTGGAGCTCGGTGAGCTCATGTGCATCGATGCCCTGCACCGCCGCGAGTCCTGTGGTGGTCACTTCCGTGGTGAGAGCCAGACGGAAGAGGGCGAGGCCCTGCGCCACGACGACCAGTACGCCTACGTGGCGGCCTGGGAGTTCGCGGGCGACGGGAACAAGCCCGTCCTGCACAAGGAACCCCTGGTCTACAAGGCGATCGAGCTCAAGCAGAGGAGCTACAAGTGAAGGTCACACTCCGAATCTGGCGTCAGGCGAATGCCGATGCCAAGGGCCAGATGGTCACCTACCCGCTCGACGGCGTCTCCGAGGACATGTCCTTCCTCGAGATGCTCGACCTCCTCAACGAGGAGCTCACCCACAAGGGTGAGGAGCCGGTTGCCTTCGACCACGACTGCCGTGAGGGCATCTGTGGCATGTGTGGTGTCGTGATCAACGGCATCGCGCACGGCGGCCAGCACACCACCACCTGCCAGCTGCACATGCGGTCCTTCGCCGACGGTGCGGTCATCGACATCGAGCCCTGGAAGGCCGGAGCATTCCCGGTCATCAAGGACCTCGTCGTGGACCGCGATGCCTTCGATCGGATCATCCAGGCCGGTGGATACATCTCGGTGAACACCGGCTCGGCACCTGATGCCCACGCCACCCCCGCGCCCAAGCGCGAGGCTGACAAGGCATTCGACAATGCCACCTGCATCGGCTGTGGCGCCTGCGTCGCGGCCTGCCCGAATGGCTCGGCGATGCTGTTCACCTCGGCGAAGATCACCCACCTGGCCATGCTCCCGCAGGGCCAGCCCGAGCGGTACAGCCGCGTCAAGGGCATGGTGGCGCAGCACGACGAAGAGGGCTTCGGCGGTTGCACCAACATCGGTGAGTGCGCTCAGGTCTGCCCGAAGGGCATTCCGCTGGAGAGCATCTCCCAGCTGAACCGTGACCTGATCAAGTCGCTGTTCAAGGGCGACGGCAAGTGAGCTGAGTCGTCACACGCGTGCGAGGCGCCGACCGGATCTTCCGGTCGGCGCCTCGTCGTCTGTCCGCGGTCGGTGGGTCCGTCGTGGTGCGCAGTTCAGGAGAGGAGCGTCTCCGCCCAGACCTGGGCATTGGACGTGGAGCCCATGTCGGTGCGATCGGTGACGTTGTGGACCACCCACAGCAGACGGTTGTCGGCCTGGATGATGGTGGCCTGTTCCTCGATGGGGGTCGTGCCGGCGGATCCCCAAGTCACCGTGCGGTAGCTGGCGCCGTCCACCGGGTCAATGGTGGAGGCGGCGGACCCGCCGATTGCCAGCGGGAGGGCCTTGGTCTGGGTGGCCTCATTGCCGTCTGCCTGGAGTCGTGCGGCGCAGCCGGTGTACCAGCCGCGCATGATTCGACGGGCGGACACGGCCTGGTCCTTGTTCTCGTAGCCGAAGACCACGGCATAGGAGTTGACCCGGCCATCTCCCGAGGTGAAGTGCCGGACCAGTCGGGACTGGGCAGCAATGTCGTTGATGTCCACCTGACAGATGCTGAATGGTTCCTGCGGCAGGTCGGTTGACTGTGCGTCCTGCTGCACACCGGCCCCGACATTGGTGGGAACGGTCTGCCACGTCGGTTGTCCACCCGTGGTGCCGGCGGGCGACGGGCTGCTGCTCTGGGCTGGCGTCTGTGCAGTGGCGCTGGGGCCGGCGGGTTCGTTCGGCCTGCTGCTGACGCTTGTCGCGCTGCTGGGCGCAACGGGGGCGGGAGTGCCGGGGGCGGCGGTCCTGTTCGCGGGGGCGACGCTTGCCGCGGTGGGGGCCGGCTGCGCGCTCCGGGTCGCCGTGGCGATGGGTGTCGGGAGCAAGGCACTGGGCGTGGCGCTGGGCGTCGGCCCGGGTGCGGTGGTGGAGTGCTGGGCGGGAGCGGGCGCCGTTGCGGCCGCGTCCACCACGGGATTGCCCTGCATCGGCCCATTGCGCAGGGCCAGGCCGCCGGCAGTCGCGAGCACGGCGATGCCGAGGGCGCCGGCGGTGTAACCGGTGCGGCGGATCGTGCGGCGCCGTTCTCCCAACCGACGGATCTCACTGGGGGACGGTGAGTCCACCAGCAGTCCTTCGGTCTCGCGCGAGAGCTGCGCGAAGAGTTCTGCGGTACGCGGGTCCAGCCGTTCGGGGTCCTGGTCACCCATGGGCGCACCTCCTGTCGGTCATGTCGGCGGTCTCGGGTGGGGGTGGCGGACCGCCGCTCACCTCGTATACGCGCGAGGGGTCATCCTGGTTGCATGGTTGCTGGGGAAAATTCTGGGCGGCCTGTCAGCTGGGCTGGTCCTGGTCGGCGAGCAGGCGGGCGAGCGTGGCTCGGCCGCGCGACAGGCGGGCCTTGACGGTTCCCGCCGGCGTACCGGTTTCCTGGGCGATGTCGTTGACACCCATGTCGCACAGGTGGTGCAGCACGATCGCTCGCCGCTGTTCCTCGGGCAACTGGGCCAGGGCCCAGTCAAGGGCCAAGCGGTCCGGGCTCGGCTGGGGCACTGGACGGTCCTCAAGGGCTCGGTCCGGCTGCCGGAAGGCGCGCCGGGCCTTGCGCCACCGGCTCACTGCGAGACGGTAGGCCACCGTCCGCACCCACGCCTCGGGGGACGCGTTGGTGTCCAGCTGGCCACGTCGGTCCCAGGCCCGCACGAATGCCTCCTGGGTGCAGTCCTGCGCTTCCGCGAAGTTGCCGCACATGGCATGGATCTGGGCCACCACGCGGGAGAAGGACGCAAGATAGAAGGCGTCGAACTCCTCCGGTGTCATCCGATCTCCTCGTGCTCTCCCGTCATCGGTCCCTCCACGTCAGCAGTCTTGCCTGTCAGGGGGCCAAGCGGAAGGACAGCGCGCCCTTGGGGCAGGATTTCCCCTTGGGTGTGCGCTGTGGAAGAATGATCTGCTGTTGCTCTACGTCGTTCGGCTCCTGCCACAGGGGGATCGTCCGAAGGCGCGGAGATCCCAAGACGAAACCATCAGCATGGTGACCTGTGGCACTGGCGAGGAAGAGACAATGAGCAAGCTCATCCAGGAGATCGACAAGGCCTCCCTGCGCGACGACCTCCCCGATTTTCGGGCCGGCGACACCATCAAGGTGCACGTCAAGGTCGTCGAGGGCAACCGTTCGCGTGTGCAGGTCTTCACCGGCGTCGTGATCGCCCGCAATGCCGGCGGCATCCAGGAAGCCTTCACCGTCCGCAAGGTCAGCTTCGGCACCGGCGTGGAGCGTACCTTCCCGCTGCACTCCCCGATCATCGACAAGATCGAGGTCGAGCGTCGTGGCGACGTGCGTCGCGCCAAGCTGTACTACCTGCGTGGTCTGCGCGGCAAGGCCGCCAAGATCAAGGAGAAGCGTTCCTGACGCCTCCCAGCTGTCAAGGACAGGGCCCCTCACCTCGGTGAGGGGCCCTGTCCTTTGTCGTGGAGCACCTAGACTGTGCTGGGCGACGTGCGGTGCGTCGCGTTTGCGGAAGGTGGGCACGGTGGGCGAACAGACTCCTGGGCACGACGAGAACACGGGCTCGACGAGCACCGGCACCTCCCGTGGTCTGGGGGCGCGGATCCGCTCTGGACTCCTCGAGCTCCTGGTCGTGGTCGTCGGCGCCTTGGTCATCTCGGCGCTCCTGCGGGCCTTCGTCGGACAGATGTTCATCATTCCCTCGGGGTCCATGCAGACGACCCTGGAGATCGACGACCGGGTGGTCGTCTCCAAGCTCACCGATTTCGAGCGGGGTGACATCGTCGTCTTCGAGGACCCCGACAACTGGATCGTCTCCCGCCCGGCGGAGCGTTCGCAGCTGGGCAAGGTGGGGGAGACCATCGGCGTGCTGCCCGCCACGGGAACCAACCACCTGGTCAAGCGGGTGATCGGCATGCCCGGTGACCGGGTGAAGTGCTGCGATGCGCAGGGGCGGATGAGTGTCAACGGGGCCGCACTGGACGAGACCGCCTACCTCTACTCGGGTCCCGACGGCAGCCAGGTGCGCCCCTCGGACAATGACTTCGAGGTGGTCGTCCCCAAGGACCGGCTGTTCATGATGGGTGACCACCGTGACGAGTCCGGTGACTCCCGGATCCACCTGCAGGAGGGCACGCCGAAGGGGATGCGCGCCTTCGTCCCGGTATCCAAGGTGGTCGGGCCCGTGGTGGCGGTTGCTGCCCCGCTGGACCGGATCACCACCTTCTCCACGCCGGACACCTTCGCTGCGGTGCCTGAACCCACCCAGCCAGCACCGGACGCGCCCACCGTCGTGACCGGCGCCGGCACGGGGCGCTGAGCTGGTGTGATCCGTCCTGGCAAGGGCATCTATGGCTATGAACGTGCCCTGGCCCGCGCTGGTCTGGCACCCGTCGCCGGAGCCGACGAGGCGGGCCGGGGAGCCTGCGCCGGCCCTCTGGTGGCGGCCGCCGTCATCCTGGGCGACACCCCCAGCCGCCGTATCCAGGGATTGGCAGACTCCAAGCTCCTGACCGCCCGAGCTCGCGAGCGCGTCTACGGCGAGGTGATGGCCAAGGCGCTCAGCGTCGCCTGGGTCAGGGTCGAGGCAGCCGAGTGTGACCAGCTGGGGATGCATGAGGCCGACATCCAGGGCCTGCGCCGGGCCCTGTTGCGGCTGGACCAGCCGGCCTCCTACGTCCTGACCGATGGATTCCCGGTGGACGGGCTTGGGGTACCGGGTCTGGCGGTCTGGAAGGGGGATCGAGTCGCCGCCTGCGTGGCGGCGGCGTCAGTGGTGGCGAAGGTGACGCGTGACCGGATCATGGCGGGCTATGCCGACGCCTACCCGGACTATGCCTTCGACGTGCACAAGGGCTATGTCACGAAGCTGCACCAACAGCGCCTCGACGAGTTCGGTCCGTGTGAGATCCATCGGTTCAGCTATGCCAACGTCGCGCGCGCTAAGGTGGTCGCACCATGAGCGCCGAAGACCTTGAGCAGTACGAGAGCAAGCTGGAACTGGACCTGTACCGCGAGTACAAGGACGTCGTCGGCATCTTCACCTATGCCGTCGAGACCGAGCGGCGCTTCTACCTGTGCAATGCCGTGGACCTCAAGGTCCGCACCGAGGGCGGGGACGTCTACTACGAGGTGAGCATGGGAGATGCCTGGGTCTGGGACATGTACCGGCCGGCGCGCTTCGTGAAGTCCGCGAAGGTCCTGACCTTCCGCGACGTGTCGATCGAGGAGATCGCCCATTCGGACCTGCAGGTCCCGGACGACGAGGGTTGAGTTCTCCACAGCCACAGTGGGACAAGCGTCCCTGTGGATGACTGACAATTTCAGGGCCGCCGCGCACACACTGCAGTGTGGAGGTGGTTTCGAATGGACACGCGCACACCGACGCGCAGTCACGACCAACGCGTGGGGCGGCTGGGGGAAGACCTTGCCGACGCCCATCTGCGGGGCCTGGGATGGCAGATCATCGAGCGCAACTGGCGCTGCCGCGAGGGAGAGCTCGACATCATCGCGCGGGATCCAGACCCGGCCAGCCGGGGGACGCTGGTCTTCGTCGAAGTGAAGTACCGCTCCGGGCTGGGCTTCGGGGATCCTCTGGAGGCAGTCACGCGGGCGAAGGTGGCGAAGCTGCGCCAGCTCGGGCTGACCTGGCTGCGACAGCAGCGTGACCGCGGCAGGCCGCCCCTGACGGAAGACATCCGGATCGACGCGATTGGTGTCCTGCGCCGCGCCGGACAGCCGCACGAGGTCACACATGTGCGGGGGATCACGCGATGAACGCGGCGACGTCCTGGTCCGTCGCGCTCGTCGGGATGGAGGGCACGATGATCGAGGTGGAGGCCGCCATCGGCAGCGGGCTTCCAAAGACGGTGCTGGTGGGCCTGCCGGACACGGCGCTGTATGAGGCACGGGACCGCTGTCATGCGGCTGTCGGCAGCGTAGGGCTGAGTTGGCCGAGCCAGGTGGTCACCATCAACCTGACGCCGGCGAGCCTGCCCAAGGCCGGAACCCATTACGACCTGAGCATTGTCACTGCGGTCCTGGCCGCTGCCGGCACCGTGCCGGCCGACCGGGCAGCGCGTGTGGTTACGATGGGCGAACTGGGTCTGGATGGCCGGGTACGCCCCGTTCGGGGCGTGCTGCCGGCGCTGCTGGCGGCGCAGTCGGCTGGATTCGACATGGCCGTGGTGCCGGCGAACCAGGTGGGTGAGGCCGGTCTCGTCGAGGGGTTGACCATCTGGGGCGTGAGTTCACTGGTTGACCTGGTCGAGGTCTTGCACGGGCGGCCCGTGCTGGTGCCTGCCGCAGGGCGGCCCTCAGCGGCCCCGGAGCCGCACCAGTTGGATCTGGCCGACATCGTGGGTCAGGAGGATGCCAAGTACGCCCTGGAGGTGGCAGCGGCCGGCAGGCACCACATCTTCCTGTCAGGGCCGCCGGGGGTGGGCAAGACGATGCTCGCGGAGCGTCTGCCAGGCCTGCTCCCGCCCCTGACCCGCGGTGAGTCGCTGGAGGTCTCGGCAATCCATTCCCTGGCTGGGCATGACCTGAACGACGGGCTGATCAGCCGGCCCCCCTACGCGGACCCACATCACACCGTGTCCCCAGCAGCCATGCTGGGATCGGGATCGCGGGTGCCCAAACCCGGAGCCATTTCCCTGGCCCATCGGGGCGTGCTCTTCATGGACGAGGCACCACAGTTCGGCCGAGCCCTGCTCGATGCATTGCGGACTCCACTGGAATCTGGCTGGGTGACCATCAGCCGTGCGCAGGTGACGGCGCGTTTCCCATCGCGTTTCCAGCTGGTCATTGCGGCCAATCCATGCCCGTGCGGAAACCACGGCACCGTCGGCGTCGCCTGCCGCTGCACGCCGATGGAGGTGCGTCGGTATGCGGACAGGCTCAGTGGTCCGGTGCTGGACCGGATTGACCTCACGCAGCACCTCGTTCCGGTGCGCAAGGCATATCTCCAAAAGCAGTTCGGGTTGGGGGAGAGCACCGCGACGGTGGCCGGCCGGGTCGCCGGGGCGCGCGCGAGGCAGGCGGCGCGGTTGTCCGGCACGCCATGGCTGACCAATGGCGAGGTGCCTGGCCCCTTCCTGCGCAACAACCTGCCCACCGCGGAGGGACTGGATCTGGTGGACCATGCCCTCGTGACCGGGCGCCTGAGTTCCCGGGGTGCCGACAAGGTGATGCGGGTGGCGTGGACGCTCGCAGACCTTGAGGGGCATGACCGCGTCCTGCGTGATGACGTGGCCGCGGCGTTGGCGATGCGCAGTGGAGTGGCGGGGGTGGCGGCGTGAGTTCGGTCTGGGATGACGAACGGTTGGCCCGAGCCGCCCTGACCTCGGTCTGCGAGGCAGCATCGCCACCGCTGTGCCAGCAGGTGGCGATGCGTGGTGCGCAGGAGGTCTGGGAGGCCCTGCGGCACGGTGGTGGTGACGGCCGGTGGACCCGCCGCGCCAGGTCCCTCCGGGTCGAGGAGCTGTTGGAAGGCGCGCAGCGGCACGACGTGCGGTTCATCATGCCCACGGACGGCGAATGGCCGGTCCAGCTGGACGTGCTGGACCAGACCACGGTCGCCGCGCTGGGTGGCGCTCCCTTGGGACTGTGGCTTCGCGGGCCGGGCCGGCTGGGGCCCTGGGCCGAGCAGTCGGTGGCCCTGGTCGGGTCGCGGGCCAGCAGTCAGTACGGGGATCACGTGGCCACGGAGCTGGCCATGGACCTGGGGGAGCCGGCTCCGGGTGGGGCAGGGTGGACCATCATCTCGGGCGGGGCCTACGGCATCGACGGAGCGGCTCACCGTGGGGCGATCGCCGCCTCGGGGCGAACCATCGCGGTACTCGCAGGGGGACTCGACGAGCCATATCCGCGGGGCAACCAGGTGGTCTTCGATCGGCTCGCGAGTGAGCACCTCCTGGTCAGCGAGGTGCCGTGCGGCATCCGTCCCACGCGTCTGGCCTTCCTGGCACGCAACCGGCTGATCGCCGCACTTGCCGTGGGAACGGTGGTGGTCGAGGCGGCTGCTCGCTCGGGAGCCGCCAACACGGCGAACTGGGCCGCGGAATGCGGCCGCGTCCTGATGGCGGTTCCGGGCCCCGCCACCTCGTCCTTGAGCGTCACACCGCACCGCCTGGTCCGCGACGGGAGGGCGACGCTGGTCACCAACAGCCAGGACGTCCTTGCCCTGGTGGCGCCGCTTGCGTTGGCACCCCAACTCCCCGTCGGCGGTGAGTCGAGACCTCTGGACCGCGTCCCTCCGGAGCTGATGGCCATCCGTGAGGTGCTGCCGGCCCGCGGGAGCATGCCCGTCTCGCAGGTCGCCAGGCGAGCTGGGGTTGGCATGGCGGTGGCGCTGGCATCATTGGCCCAGTTGGAACAGATGCGGCTGGCCGGTCAGGACGAGATGGGCCAGTGGCGCGTCACGATGCCCGCGAGGACCTGACCAGGAGAAGGCCATGAAGTTGTATGCGAAGCCCGGCTGGCGGATGGCCCGACAGCTGACCGGAGATCTGGTGGTGCTCACCGCCATCGTCTGTTGGGCCATCGCCGCCCGCATCCTGGGGCGGGCGGTGGACCGGCTGGCCGCACCCGCGCGCAGCACGGGAGAGGCGGCACACTCCATGTCCGAACAGATGCGTCAGGCAGGGGAGCGGGTGGGAGGCGTCCCCGGCGTCGGGGACACACTGGCCTCGCCCTTCGGTTCGATGGCCGACGGGCTCGAGCAGATCAGCGCCCAGACGGCAGAGCAGGTGACCCAGGTGCACCAGCTGGCCACGATCACCTCGCTGGTCGTCTTCCTCCTCCCGACCCTGACCCTGCTCGTCCTCTGGTTGCCCCGACGAATCCGGTTCGTGCGCCAGGCGGCTGCTGCCAGAGCCTTCATCGACGCCGACGCGGACCTGGACCTCTTCGCACTACGGGCGATGGCCAATGTGCCGATGGCGAGCCTGGCCCGGATCACTCCGGACCCGGTGGGCGAGTGGCGGCGGGGCAACCAGGAGGTCGTGCGGCGGCTCGCGGAGCTGGAACTGGAACGCACCGGCCTGGCACTGCCAGAACCGGTGCGTCCACCTGGTCAGTGACTCAGGCAAACGTTCCGAGCACGGAGACGTCGGGCACCATGGCAACCGTGACGCCCCAGGCGCCGGTCCCACTCGCGGTGTTATACATCGTGCCGGTCGAGCGGCTCTTGGTCAGGTCCCAGCGGCCGTCGCCATTCGTGTCACCAATCGACCGAAGCCGTGTCCATCCACCCCATCCGCTACCGAGCAGCTTGTTCCCGGAGATCTTGCCGTCCGGGCTGCCGTAGTAGTCGAGCATGCGGCCATCGCTGGTGACGGCGAGGATGTCCACCACGCCAGCCTTGCGGAAGTCCCCGACGCTGGTCATCTTGGTGATGATGCTCCAGTTCGTGCCGATCTGGGTGCGCAGGTGCAGGCCACCATTGCTGGCGATGGAGTAGCGCCACAGCTGCTGGGAAGAGCCGATGGTGATGATCTCGGGCAGCCCGTCCTTGTTCATGTCGGGCGCGACATTGGGCTGACGCATGTACTGCCAACCGGTGCTCACCTGCCGCGCGTTCACGAATTGCCCATTGCCTCGGCCGTCCCATGCCCACATGGTCCCGTCCTTGCGGATGGCCATCAGCTCGGTCTGGCCGTCGCCATTGATGTCCGGGACCTGGGAGACCCAGGTGAACGGAGCCCCGGCCAGGAGGCTGCCCGTGGTTGCCGCTCCCGACGTGCCGTTCGTCTGGGTGGGGTACCACGTGACCTGGCCGGCACTGTTGACGCCCAGCACGTCGGCACGGCCGTCACCGTTCAGGTCCCCCTGCTTGCCTCCTACCTTGAGTGTGACGGTGGCGCGGCCATCCGTGATGCGCAGGGTGCCGTTCTCGAAGCGCTGCTCGACATTGGTCGAGCTGCTCCAGACAGCCTCCGCGATGGGGTAGCCGAGCCGAGTGAACTGCGTCGGATTGGCCTTGAGCCAGCTGTCGATGGATCCGGTGGTGGCCCGTGCTCCACCCACCGACGAAACGTGGATCGTCCCCTTCTGGAAGCGGACGAAGCTCTTGGAGGTGCTCGCGACAGTGGTCCCGCTGGTGGGCCAGCCAAGCCGGCTGAATCCATCTCCCGATCGATAGCGAGCATCTGCTGCCTTGTTCAGCTGGCGCGTGACATTCTCGGGCGTCTGGTAGATGCCGCCATTGGTGAAAGTGGTGGTGCGGCCGCCATTCCAGGGCCGCTCCATGACATGGACCGGGCCGAGCTTTGCCTCGCCTCCCGCTCCGACGTAGGCCTTGTAGATCAGGCTGTTCTGCCATCCCGACATCCGGTTGGCGACGTCCTGGCGCAGCGTGGGCATGTAGGCGGTGATGTTGGTGCCGGGGCAGCTGGTGCTCATCACATCACCGTGCCGTGCGATCCGGTTGATGCTCTTGCCAGCGAGGGTGAGCGTGCTGGTGGGGGTGCGGTAGTTGCCGGCCAGCTTCCAGGCCAGGATCCGGGACACGGCGCTCATCGCCTCCGGGCTCTGCTTGGCCTGCGAGGAGTTCATCATCACGCTGACACCGACGGTGTCGGTGTTCCAGCTCGTGGCGTGCGCCCCGTGCACCGGGTTCACGACGCCACCGTGACGTCCTTCGAAGATGGTGCCGTACTTGTCGACCAGGATGTTGTAGCCGATGTCACACCAGCCACGATCCTTGACGTGGTAGGCGTAGATGCCGCGCATGATCGAGGCGGACTGGCTGGCCGTGTAGCTGTTCGTGCCCGCGGTGTGGTGGACGATGGCGGCCTTGATGGTGGTGTCGATGCTGGCCGGCACGCAGCCGGCTCCGTTGTAGCTCAGCAGGCTCTCGTCGGCTCCCCACTCGGCGCGGGTCACCATCGAAGGCTGGGCGGGGACGGCGCTGCTCGTGGCAGCGGCCTGGACCGTGGCCCGGCTCGCGCCGTCTCCTTCGAGCACGCGTGAGTCGATCAAGGACAGGCGTGCGCCGGTGGACCGGACGGTGGTCGTGGCGGGCGCCACGATGCGGGCCTCGGCCGCGATGGCGTCGCCAACGTGGACTGCCTCGGTTCCCTGCCGGCCACCCTCGTTGCTGGTGGCCTCGTTCTGGAGGGTCTGCCAGGCCTGCCAACCGGCAGCTGTGCGGACCCTGACCTGGGCACTGGCTCCAGCCGGCATGGTCTGCCAGGTGACGCCCAGCATGGTGAATTCTCGGCTCGTCGTGGGGGTGGCCGCCAGGATCCTCTGGGTTGTGCCCGGGACGGTCGTCGCCGTGGTGCTGGGCACCAGGTCCACTGTGCTGCGGGCCGGCGTCGTCGGATCGACGGCGGGTGCCTTCGGGGCGGGCCCGCTGGGGGAGGGTGCCGCGTGGGCGAGTGGGGTGGTGAGGCAGCCGCCGAGGAGAGTAGCGGCAGCGAGTCCGGACGTGAGTTGGCGCAAGTGGTGACGTCGCAAGGCGGTCTCCGATGTGTTGGAATCGTGGTCACAGGTGGCGGCCCCCCGGCCCGTCCCTACGCATGAGAGCACCGCCATTGAAGCCATCTCGGACCATGACCGGCAAGTCGTACGTCATATTCCTGCACCATGGGATGAGTCTTCAATCACCTGCTCGCGAGCGGCTGCCGGGAGGAGGACAGGGGATGGGCATGATCAATCTGCAGGACCTGGAGTGGGGCGACGTCATCCACCAGGGCGACGGCGTGGTGGTCTGTGAGGCCGAGTTCGAGGGCGACGGGGTTGTCGTGAAGCGTTGGCAGCAAGGAGTTCTGGATGACGAGCTCGTCGCCCGCCGGCTGCTGCACGCGGTGGGGATCCCCTCTCGTGAGCTGCTGGGCTGCGGCGACGGATGGATGGTGCTGGAGGACCTCTCCCAGAGCATGTGGCGCCCCGTGGGGGACGGCGATCTGGCCAGTGCTCGAGTGGTGGAGGCTCTCGCCGCCTGGCTGGTCCAAGTCCATGGCATCGCGCCGGAGGGCTTGTCCGGATCCGTCGAGGAGGACCTCCTGTCGCCGGTGATGCTGGCGCTGGCGGCCGAGGCGGGGGAGGTCTCGGCGGATGAGCTGGCCCGGCTGCGGCGGCACCTCACGCAATGCCTAGGGCCGGGGGAAGCGCTCGCACTGGGCGGTGACGTGTTGGCCAACCTGTGGGTGCTCGGGGATGGGCTACGCGCCATGTCCGACGGGTTGCAGGCCAGTCACCGAGGTCATCCGGCGACGGACCTCGTGCTGATCAGCGAGGAACTGGGCGTCCTGTCGGACCACTTCCTGGCTGCCTACTGCCGCCATGCCGGTCTTGGCCGTCGGCAGGCCGACGCCTGGGTGGAGGCAGCCGGTGCGCGGGCCGTGCTGGTCCGTTGGGTGGCAACGGTTGTCTCCGGGGGAGCCGTGGATCCCGAGTTGGCGGCGCAGCTGCAGACTGCTATTGTTCATTGCTGTTGCCGGTGACCCCGGTGCTCACCCTGTCCGGGTGGCGGAATGGTAGACGCGCTAGCTTGAGGTGCTAGTGCCCGTAAAGGGCGTGGAGGTTCAAGTCCTCTTCCGGACACACTCTCAAAACCCCGGTTGACCAGGCAAGACGGTCAGGCGGGGTTTCTCTTTGCCCTCATTCTTCCCGCTGGCGCGTCATGTTGACGCTGGCCGTGGCATCACCCACTGCCCCTAGTGCTGGTTCCCTGCAGTTGCCACTGCATCTGGTGGTTGGTGCAGGGAGACAACAGGGAACCCGGTGAAAATCCGGGACTGCCCCGCAGCGGTATGGAGGAACGACCGACGACATCAGCACTGGCCCTTGGCTGGGAAGCGTCGTCCACTAGGAACACACCCCACTGGGTGCCCGCCTCCGAGTCCGAATACCTGCCAGCACTCCGGGCGGCACGCCCGGAGCAACCGACCGTCGGTCTCGTGGGAGGACCGGGTGCGTCTTGAAGCTCCCTGCCTGCGCGGCCCTGTGTGCTTCGAGGAGAGAGCATGTCGATCATCGTCTACATCAAGCCTGCCTGCGTGCAGTGCACTGCCACCTACAAGGCCTGACCAAGCACGGACTGGACTACGAGTCGTGGATCTCAGCCGGGACGAACAGGCCCTGCGCACAGTGACCGCGATGGGTCACCTGCAGGCCCCCGTCGTCGTCGACGGCGACGAGAGTTGGTCGGGTTTCCGTCCGGACCTGATCAAGCAGGCGGCCCTGCGGAGTGCCGCAGGGCGCGCATCCCCGTGCGCCTCGTCTACTTCTCCTCCGCCTCCCCGAACACCCATCGCTTCGTGCGCAAGCTGGGCCTGGAAGCCCAGCGCATCCCGCTCCACAGCCACGAGCCCGCCCTGCAGGTCACACACAGCCCTTCGTGCTCGTGGTGCCCACCTATGGCGGTGGCGAGGCGGGCGGTGCCGTTCCCAATGTCCCGCTGATCGACCGTTTCGAACTCAAGGGCACACCCGACGACGTCGAGCGAGTGCTGGAAAGGCTCACCACCTCATGGCCACCACCTTGCTGACCGACACGGGCGCCGAGACCATTCGCCGCGACCAGACCGATCATCACGCCCTCAACGCGATGCTGAACCTCTACGACGAGCAGGGCCACCTGCAACTCGATGCCGACAGGCAGGCGGCACACCAGTACTTCCGCCAGCACGTGAACCAGAACACCGTCTTCTTCCACTCGTTGGAGGAGAAGCTGGACTACCTGGTGGCGGAGGGCTACTACGAGGCCCCGGTGCTGGCAGCCTACGACTCGGCCTTCGTGATGTCGCTGTTCATGCTCGCCCACGCCGTGGAATTCCGCTTCCCGACCTTCATGGGCGCCTTCAAGTACTACACCTCCTAAACGCTCAAGACCTTCGACGGAAGCCGCTACCTGGAGCGCTTCGAGGACCGGGTGTGCATGGTGGCGCTGACCTTTGCTGCGGGAGACACGCAGTTGGCCGAGGCCGTCGTGGACGAGGTGATGGTCGGCATGTTCCAGCCCGCGACCCCGACCTTCCTCAATGCTGGCAAGGCACAGCGAGGGGAGCTTGTCTCCTGCTTCCTGCTGCGCGTCGAGGACAACATGGAGTCCATCTCCCGTGCGATCAATGCCTTCCTGAAGCTGTCCAAGCGTGGCGGCGGGGTGGCGCTGTCCCTGACCCTGTCCCTCGGGGTCGTGGTCCCGGACATCACCTTCCAGCTCGCCCGCGACAACGAGGACATGTAACTGTTCAGCCCCAACGACGTCGAACGGGTGTACGGGAAGGCCTTCAGCGAGGGCAATGTCACGGACTCCTACCGCGAGATGGTCACGATGCTCGACACCATCCAGGGCGCCGTGGGCGCCGTCTCGCTGATCCCCGACGCCCGGACCCCGCACGAGGAGGCCGTCTACACCAACATCGCCTTCATGGAGTCGGTGCACGCCGAGAGCTACAGTTCGATCTTCTCCACGCTCATCTCCACCGCGGAGATCGACGAGGCCTTCCGCTGGAGCGAGGAGAACCGGAACCTGCAGCGCAAGGCACGGATCGTCCTCGACAACTACTACGGCGACGATCCCGAGATGCGCAAGATGGCCTCCACCGTGCTGGAGTCCTTCCTGTTCTACTCGGGCTTCCATGCACCGATGTACTGGGCCAGCCGGGCACGGCTGACCAATGCCGCCGACCTGATCCGCCTGATCATCCGCGACGAGGCCGTCCACGGCTACTACATCGGCTACAAGTACCAGCAAGCGCTCAAGGACGCCTCGCCCGAGCGCCGGGAGGAGCTGAAGGAGTACACCTTCAGCCTGCTCTACGAGCTCCACGACAACGAGGAGGACTACACCGCAGACCTCTACGACCCACTCGGCCTCACCGAGGACGTCAAGATGTTCCTGCGCCACAACGCCAACAGGGCCCTGATGAACCTGGGCTACGAGGCGATGTTCCCCAAGGACGCCACGGCGGTCTTGCCCGCGATCCTTGGCCGCGTTGTCGCCGGGCGCCGACGAGAACCACGACTTCTTCTCCGGATCGGGCTCGTCCTATGTGATGGGCAAGAGTGTCAACACCGACGACGAGGACTGGGACTTCTGAGCTGCGGGCTCCTCGGCTCGCGGGGGCCGTGCCATCATGGCGGCGTGGGAATCGAGGAGCGGATCGGCTACATCGCGCAGCGCGTGGTCCACGTCGAGCACCAGCACGGCGCGGACTTCGAGGTGCAGACCATCACCCTGCCGCACACGGCCACCCGCAACCAGGTCCGCAAGCTGCTCACCGAGGAGGCCGAGTACGGCCACTGGGAGCTCCAGCGGCTGCGTCGCTACCGGGACGGCTCGACCCAGGCGTGGCTGCGCCGCAAGGTGATCAAGGTGCGTTCGACGCTGGCCGGTCCCGCTCCCGCAGCTGGTTCGGGCCACCCGTGACGTCGTCGAGGGCGGCGACGATGGGCTGCGGCAGCTCGGTCTCGTCGAGGTCCAGGTAGGGCTGCAACTGCTCCAGGGTGCGGGCACCCAGCAGCGGTGCCGTCACGACCGGGGCATCGCGCACCCACAGCATCGCCACCTGTTCCGGGCTCAGGTCGAGTCCCTCCGCGGCTCGGACCACAGCTTCGGTGATGGCGCGGGACTTGCTCTCAAGGTAGGGCTCCACGAACCACGCGAAGTGGTCGCTGGCAGCGCGGGAAGCCCGCGGTGTGCCGGTGCGGTACTTGCCGGTCAGCACACCCCGGCCGATCGGGGACCAGGGGAACAGGCCCATGTCGTGGGCGCGCAGCGCCGGCAGCACCTCGAGCTCCGCCCGTCGGGCCAACAGGGAGTACTCCACCTGCCCGCTGGCCAGCGGCGTGCGTCCGGGCACGGCCTGCTGCCATGTGGCCGCCCGCGCGGTCTGCCAGCCGATGTAGTTGCAGACCCCCACATAGCGGGCCATTCCGGTACTCACGGCGTGGTCGAGGGCCGCCAGGGTCTCCTCCAGCGGGGCATCGCCCCAGGCGTGCACCTGCCAGAGGTCGACGTGGTCGGTGTGCAGCCGCCGCAGCGAGGCCGTCAGGTCGTCGAGCAGGGCGCCACGCGAGGTGTCGACGCTACGTCTGCCGTTGTGGATGCCGAATCCACCCTTGGTGGCGATCACCAGGTCCTCGCGGCGCACATCGGTGTGGATCAGCTTGCCGATGACCTTCTCGGCCACCCCGTGACCGTAGGCAGGGGCCGTGTCCACCAGCGATCCGCCGGCCTCGACGAAGGCGCGCAGCATGGCGCGGGCGTCGCTGGTGGGAGTGTCCCCACCCCAGGTCATGGTCCCCAGGCCCAGCCGGGAGACGGTCAGGCCGGTGCGGCCAACTCGTCGGGTCTGCATTCCTCGAGAATATCGTCGGGCGCCGCGTAGGCTCGTCGGCATGAGTCTTGTTGTCCTCGTCCGCCATGGGCGAAGCACGTCCAACACGGCGGGCACGCTGTCCGGCCGCAGTCCGGGCCTCACCCTCGACGCACGTGGCGAGTCCCAGGCAATGGCCGTCGGGGAGCGATTGCGCGGGGTCCCGCTCGCGGCTGCGGTCCGGTCCCCGATGCTGCGGTGCGAGCAGACCCTTGGCCTGGCACTGTCCAGCGCGGGGATCACACCACCGGTGCACGTCGACGATCGACTCACCGAGTGCGACTACGGACGGTGGACGGGCCGATCACTGGCCGAACTCACCCAGGAGAGCCTGTGGCAGCAGGTGCAGGAGCATCCCTCGATGGTCGTCTTCCCGGAGGGGGAGTCGATGACTGCCATGGCCGGGCGGACGGTGGCGGCAGTGCAGGACTGGAATGCCAGGTTGGCGGTGCCGCAGGGTGAGCCCGAGCCCGTCTGGCTCTTGGTGAGCCACGGCGACCCGATCAAGGCGGTACTGTCCCACGCCCTCGGGCAACAGCTCGACGACTTCCAACGGATCGTCGTGGACCCGGCCTCGATCAGCCTGGTGCGCTTCCCACCACCCGGCGGCCAGGGGATGCCCACGGTCATCGCCATGAACACCAGCGCGGGGCAGATCACGGACCGGCTGGCCGGCGCGGGGCACGGACCCCAGCTCGGGGGAGGACTGGGCAGTCAGGCCGACAACGGCAACACGACCTAGAGTGGACGCCATGCCGCGCATCACGCATCGCTTCGAGTTCCCAGACCGTTTCGTCGCCGGGACAGTGGGTGAACCGGGCCAGCGCACCTTCTTCGTCCAGGCCCGCCAGCAGAACCAACTGGTCAGTGTCGTGTGCGAGAAGCAGCAGGTGGAGGTCCTGGCCGACCATCTGGAGCGCATCCTCGACGAGCTGGCCAAGCTCGCGGCCGGGAGCACTGCCATCCCGGCCAGCCGCGTCGTGGCACGTGACCTGGACCCGCTGGATGCCCCGCTGGAGGAAGACTTCCGGGCCGGCACCATGACCATCGCGTGGGACGGCCAGTTGGATGCGGTGCAGGTGGAACTGTTCAGCGTCGTGGACGCCGAGGACCTGGACACGCCGCGGGACCCGGTGGACTTCCTGGAGGAACTCGACGAGGTGAGCCATGCCGCCGAATGCCTCAGCGTCACCCTGAGTCCGGAGCAGGCCCGGGAATTCACGGCGCGTGCCCGTGCGCTGGTTCACGCGGGCCGTCCCGCCTGCCCCTTCTGCGCCCAGCCGATCAACCCGGAGGGGCACATCTGCCCGCGCGCCAACGGTTATCGACGTCCGCTGTTCGCCTGACGCCATGGAACTGCTCGGGCGTCTGGTCGAGGCATCCAATGCCACCTTCCTGGCCGAACTCGACGGCCGGCACGTGGTCTACAAGCCGACGGCGGGGGAGGCCCCGCTGTGGGACTTCCCCGCACACACCCTGGGGCGACGAGAGGTGGCGGCCCACCGCCTGAGCAGCGCCGCCGGCTTCGACGTCGTGCCCACCACCGCCTGGGTGGAGGAGGCACCCCTGGGTCCGGGCTCCGTGCAGGACTGGGTGGAGACCGATGGTGACGAGCTGGCGGACCTGGTGGGGCTGGATGCCGTGCCGGAGAACTGGTTCGCCATCGTCGTGGGAGTGGACGATGAAGAGCGCGAGGTCGCGTTGGCGCACGCGGACCACCCGGCCCTTCGTCGCCTCGCCCTGTTCGATGTGCTGGCGAACAATGCCGACCGCAAGGCGGGCCACATCCTGCGCGTCGGCGAGCAGGTCCGGGGCGTCGACCACGGGGTGAGCTTCCATGTGGAGCCCAAGCTGCGCACCATCCTGTGGGGCTGGTCCGACGCGGAACTCACCCCCGCTGAGCTCCAGCTGGTGGCGCAGGCCCACGACGTGGCTCCCGAAGCGCTCTCCGGCTGGCTGTCGCCCGAGGAGGTCAGTGCCTGTCAGGCCCGGGCCACAGCCCTGCTGGTCACGGGCAGCTTCCCGTCCGTGGGCGAGGACTGGCGCTGCATCCCCTGGCCGCCGATCTGATCAAGCCGATCTGATCAAGGTGCCAAGGATTTCCCGCTGCCGATACCGTTGTGCGCATGAAGGCTTGGTCTGCACCCGTCGTCCCGTCGCTCACACTGCCCACGCCGGCCGCCCCGGCGCGGCTGTCCGTGCACGACACCGCCCGCCAGGAGAATGTGGAGGCGGGCCCGGAACAGGGCACCGCACGGCTCTATGTCTGCGGGATCACCCCCTACGACGCCACCCACCTCGGGCACGCCAACACCTATGTGACCTTCGACCTGCTCAACCGCGTCTGGCGTGACCTGGGCCTCCAGGTCAGGTACGCACAGAACGTCACCGACGTCGACGACCCGCTGCTGGAGCGAGCCGCCGCCACCGGCCAGGACTGGACCGAACTCGCCCAGGACCAGACCCAGCTCTTCCGCACCGACATGGAGGCGCTGCGGGTGCTGCCGCCCGACGCCTATGTCGGTGCCGTGGAGTCCATTCCGCAGGTGGTCGCGCTCCTGGAGTCGATGAAGGACAGCGCAACCCTGTACCAGGTGGACGACCCCGACTACCCGGACTGGTACTTCCGCTGCGAGATGGCCCCGGGCTTCGGGCAGGTGGGCAACCTGGACGAGCAGCAGATGGTGACCCGGTTCACCGAGATGGGCGGGGATCCGCAGCGCCCAGGCAAGCACCATCCGCTGGACTGTCTGGTCTGGCGGATGGAGCGCCCGGGGGAGCCCGCCTGGGAGTCCTCGCTGGGCCGTGGCCGCCCCGGGTGGCACATCGAGTGCACCGCGATCGCGCTGGATGCCCTGGGCAAGCACTTCGACGTGCAGGGAGGCGGCTCCGACCTCGCCTTCCCGCACCACGAGATGTGCGCCGCCGAGGGCAGCGTCGCGACGGGGGAGCCCTTCGCGCAGGTCTATCTGCACTCGGGCATGGTCGCGCTCGACGGCGAGAAGATGAGCAAGTCCAAGGGCAACCTGGAACTGGTCAGCCGGCTGCGCGCCCAGGGACATGACCCGATGGCGATCCGCCTGGCCCTGCTGGGGCACCACTACCGCAGCAATTGGGAGTGGACGGCAGAGGACCTTGCCACGGCCGAACAGCGGCTGGCGATCTGGCGCGAGGCCGTCGGGCTCGACGCCGCCCTCGACGCCCGGCCGGTCATCGAGCAGGCTCGCACCGCGCTGCGTACGGACATGGACGCGCCGGCTGCCCTGGCGGCCATCGATGCCTGGGCCCAGGCCAGTCTGGCGCTCGATGGTGACGACCACGAGGCCCCCGGGCACATCGCAGCCTTCGCCGACGCGGTGCTGGGCATCGCGCTGTAGCCCCGCGCAGGGCGGATAGGGTGTGCGGGTGAGCAAGTCATTCGAAGAACTCTTCGCCCAGCTGACCGAGACCGCACGTACCCGCCCCGAGGGGTCGGGCACCGTCAAGCGGCTGGACGGCGGCGTGCACACCATCGGCAAGAAGATCGTCGAGGAGGCGGCCGAGGTGTGGATGGCCTCCGAATTCCAGTCGCGTGAGGAGGCCGCGGAGGAGATGAGCCAGCTCATCTACCACGTGCAGGTCATGATGATCGCCCTGGGTCTGGAGCTCGAGGACGTCTACCGCTACCTCTGAACCACCCCGTCTGCAGAACCAGCCAGCAGAAAGACCAAGGAGACACGTCAATGTCGCAGGACCAGCTGCTCAAGATCGCGGTGCCCAACAAGGGGGCGCTCAGCGAGGCCGCGGCGCAGATGCTGCGCGAGGCCGGCTACCGGCAGCGCAATGACAGCAAGGAACTCGTTCTGGTGGACGAGGACAACCACGTCGAGTTCTACTACCTGCGGCCGCGTGACATCGCGGTCTACGTCGGGGAGGGCACGCTGGACGTCGGTGTCACCGGCCGCGACATGTTGCTGGACTCCGGTGCCGATGCCGACGAGGTGATGGCCTTGGGCTTCGGCCGTTCCCGCTTCCGCTTCGCGGCCCCGGGCGGAGCCCAGATGGGTGTGGATTCCCTGGCCGGCAAGCGCATCGCCACCTCCTACCCGGGCCTGCTCCAGGGTTACCTGTCCGAGCGCGGCGTCGAGGCACGGATGATCAAGCTCGACGGTGCCGTGGAGTCGGCCATCCGGCTGGGCGTGGCCGATGCCATCGCCGACGTGGTGGAGACCGGTACGACGCTGCGCAAGGCGGGGCTGGAACTCTTCGGTGACGTGATCTGCCACTCCGAGGGCATCCTGATCCAGCGTCGTGGGGATGATGTGCCCTCCGACGTGCTGGACCTGCTGAAGCGGCGCCTGTCCGGCGTCCTGGTGGCGCGCAACTACGTGATGGTGGACTACGACGTCTCCCAGGAGAACCTGGACGAGGCCACCGCCATCACCCCGGGGCTCGAGGGCCCGACGGTCTCCGGTCTGGCCAAGGACGGCTGGTTCGCGGTGCGGGCCATGGTGCCGCGCAAGGACGCCCAGAAGATGATGGATGACCTGTGGGCGGCCGGCGCCCGTGCCATCCTGCTCACCGACATTGCCGCCTGTCGGCTCTGAGACGGTGACTGCCACGATGGCCTCCAGCCCTGCAGAATTCCGTTCGCGTCCCGCCCTCGTGATGGGCAGCGTCATGTCCGCCGTCCTGGTGGCCTTCTCCGTGGGCCTGTGGATTGCCATGGGTCCGGAGATCCGCGCCCGCTTCACGGGGCCCCAGGTGGGGACGCTGATCTTCTTCCTGGCCTTCGCCGTCGGCATGATGATGTCGGTGGGGCTCAGCAAGGTCATCGTCGCCGAGGACGGCCTGACCGTGCGCAATGCCGTCTTCACCCGGCGGTACCCCTGGTCCGAGGTGCAGGGCGTGCAGCTCGGCGAGGGCGATCCCTGGGCCTATGTCCGGCTGGTGCCCACAGCGGAGCACCCCGAGGGACGCACCCAAATGGCCCTGGCCATCCAGCGCTCCGAGGGGGCGGCGGCCGACGAGCGCATCGCGGAACTGCGGCGGCTGATCGCCGAACACCGTCCGGGACATACGGCCTGAGCCGACTGCGCGGCAGGAACGGACGCTGGATCTGTGCCAGCATGGAGGCATGCCTTCCATGCCTGTCCTGGTCCTCGTGGCCACCATCGCACTCAGCCTGCTGACCCTGTTCTGGACCTGGACCCGCTGGTCCATGGGGCATGGAGCCCGAGTCCTGCTGCGCGGGCTGGGCGTGGTCCTGGTGATCGTGGGTCTCTACCTCAGCGGGCTGGGGAACCTGGTGGGCAACGGCGTCCGCTCCATCCATGACTGGGCCCAGCGCACCCAGATCAGCACCCCCATGCTGGTGGGCTTCTCCCTGGCCGGAGCCGGTCTCGTCTTCTGGGTGGTTGGCACCCTGCTGCGGCCACGCACCCGGGAACAGGCCAAGGCGGCGCGGCTGCAGCGCCGCGGCACGGCAGCGCCCCTCGCCTCCACCAGTGGGCGCACCACGAAGCGGCCCGCCGCTCCCACTCCCGCTCCTGCCTCCGACGAGGATGCGGAGATCGCGGCGATCCTCGACCGTCGGGGCATCCAGTGAGCCACCAGCCAGCCGAGGGCATCGCCCATGGTCAGCGCCTGGCGCAGCCAAACCCTGCCTTCAAGGGCGACACCGGCCAACCAGACCCGGAGCTTCGTACCGCGATCGCCTCGGGCACGGACCAGCTCGGCTACCTGCGGGCCGTCACGCTGCTGTGCACCTCGCGGCTGCTGATGCCGATCGTGGCCAGCGGAGATGACTCGATGGATGGCCCCGATCCCGAACGCCACGCGGAGATGGCCGCCGTCACCATCGCCAGTGCGGCAGGGGAGCGTGCCCTGATCGGCTTCACCGGCATCGACGCCATGCAGGCCTGGGACCCCGCGGCGCGCCCGGTTCCCTGCACCCTGGATGACCTCGCGGCGACCGTCGCCCAGTCGGGTGCGAGCCACCTGCTGCTGGACGTGGCGGGACCCGAGCAGTTCGTGCTGGGCCCGGAGCTTGTGGCGGAACTCGCACAGGGTCATCGCCTGGTGGAGGTCGAGCCCGGTCAGTTCGGGTGGATGTTCGTCGCGCAGGACTGAAGGCCGGCTGACCCGATTTCGTGCCCACCGTCATGGTGGGATAACATGGGATGGATTGGTCGCGCCGTGTGCGTCGGCCGCGCAAGTGGAGGCCTGACCTCCCACCTGACCGGGTCCAGCTCGGCGGGTCGGTAACCACCGTCAATGGTGTCCACCATCGGACATCGTGGGACGGCTGTCAGGCTTCCGTGCGTGCGGGAGCCTTTTTCATTGCTCCGGTGCGGCGTGGACGGCAACGTCGGTCAGCCGGTCGCAGGAATTCAAACCTTGGAGGACACATCAGCAACGAACCTCGCATCAACGAGCGGATCCGTGTTTCGGAAGTCCGTCTGGTCGGCCCTGCCGGCGAACAGGTGGGCATCGTCAAGATCGACCAGGCGCTGCAGCTTGCTCGTGAGCACGACCTCGACCTCGTCGAGGTGGCCCCGATGGCCCGTCCGCCGGTGGCGAAGCTCATGGACTACGGCAAGTTCAAGTTCGAGGAGGCCCAGAAGGCCCGCGAATCGCGTCGCAACCAGACGAACACCGTCATCAAGGAGATGAAGCTTCGTCCCAAGATCGACGAGCACGACTACGAGACCAAGAAGGGTCACGTCGTGCGCTTCCTCAAGGCCGGGGACAAGGTGAAGATCACCATCATGTTCCGTGGTCGTGAGCAGTCCCGCCCCGAACTGGGCTACAACCTGCTCAAGCGGCTGGCCGAGGACGTCACCGAGTTCGGCTTCATCGAGTCGTCCCCGAAGCAGGATGGGCGCAACATGCTCATGGTGCTGGGCCCGACGAAGAAGAAGACCGAGGCCCGTGTCGACGAGAAGGCCGAGCGCGAACGCCGCATGGCCGAGCGCGCCGCGGCCCAGGAGGCGGAGCGCCAGGCGGAGGCCGACCTTCGCGCCAAGCACGTCCCGTCGGCCACGAAGAAGAAGCGCGGGCCCGCGGACAACATGGATCCCGACATCGATCTGTGACAGACCTCGGATGGTTCCACGGAGTCATCCACCCCGAGCCGGGAGACCGGTTCACCCGCCGCAGCAGGCTGCGACGGGCCACCTGAAGAAGATGAATGGAGCGGCAACCATGCCGAAGATGAAGACGCACTCCGGTGCCAAGAAGCGCGTGAAGGTCACGGGCAGCGGCAAGCTCTCGCACCGTCAGGCCGGCAAGCGCCACCTGAACGAGCACAAGGCCACCACTCGCACCCGCCGTCTGTCTGCCGACAAGATGCTCGAGGGCGCCGATGCCAAGAAGATGCGCAAGCTTCTGGGCAAGATGAAGGGCCGCTGATCCATCGCGCTGGCTCCGTCCAGTACCTCCCGGAGCACACCGGTTCGAGCCTGCAAGCAGCTCGTAGGTCATTCCGGACCCCCCTCGCCGCAGGACATCGCGGCACCACGCACTTCGGCCCCACGGCTCACCGTGAACCGGGCCGGCACAACCACAAGGAGTAAACATGGCACGCGTCAAGCGTTCTGTGAATGCGCACAAGAAGCGTCGCGAGATCCTCGAGCAGGCCTCGGGCTACCGCGGCCAGCGCTCGCGTCTGTACCGCAAGGCCAAGGAGCAGGTCCTCCACTCGATGACCTACTCCTACAACGATCGCCGCAAGAAGAAGGGCGATTTCCGTCAGCTGTGGATCCAGCGCATCAACGCTGCATGCCGCGCCGAGGGCATGACCTACAACCGTTTCATCAACGGCCTGAAGAATGCCGGCATCGAGGTGGACCGCAAGATCATGGCCGAGCTGGCCGTCAGCGATCCCAAGGCCTTCTCCGCCCTCGTCGAGCTTGCCAAGGCCAACCAGCCGCAGCAGCCCGCCGCCTGAGCCAGACCCTGTAGGGTTTCGGCATGACTTTTGACGAGCCGAGCGCACTACCCCTGATCTCCCGGGGGCAGCAGCGCTCGGCTCGTCGTTTGTTGTCCCGCAGGGAGCGTGACGAGCAGGGCCTCTTCCTGGCCGAGGGTGCCCAGGCTGTGCGGGAGGCGCTACGCCGCCCCGACCTGGTCGAGGCCGTGATCGTCGATGACGAACACATCCACGCAGAGCTGTTGGGCATGGCAGATCCGCAGATCTGCTGGAAGGCCCACCCCGACGACATGTTCCAGCTCAGCGACACCGTCACGCCGCAGGGCGTGGTGGCGATCGTCCGGCAGGAGCTCGCCAGTCTGGACGACATCGTGGCCCCGAAGCTGGTGGTGGTCTGTGCCCAGGTGCGTGATCCGGGCAATGCGGGCACCGTGATCCGGTGCGCCGACGCCTTCGGCGCCGACGCCGTGGTCTTCACCAAGGGCTCCGTCGAGGTCTTCAACCCCAAGACGGTGCGTGCCACCGTCGGCAGCATCTTCCACCTGCCCATCGTGGTGGGCGTGGAGATCGCGGATGCCGTCACCTGGTTGCACCAGCAGGGAATGCAGGTCTTCGCTGCCGATGGTGGGGGAGTCCACCTGGATGAGCTGGACGGTGACCTCGCCCGTCCCACGGCATGGATCATGGGCAATGAGGCCTGGGGGCTGCCCGAGCGCGAGCGGGGTCTCGCGGACAAGGTGGTGGGGGTTCCGATGTGGGGTCAGGCCGAGAGCCTCAACCTGTCGACGGCAGCTGCCGTCTGTCTCTACGCCACGGCAAGCGCCCAGCGCAGCGCGACCGACTGATATCCTCAGCCACATGGTGGCCCGTCGATTTCTGAGCCCCCGGCCTTGTGACGGTCGTGGGGAGGCTCGTCGACGCTTGTCAGCCAGCTAGGTCCGCGCAGTCCTTGGCCGGGGGTGATCACCCCGAAGCCAGAACCTGAGCAGTCGTGCCCTGACCCACGAGAAGAGGAGCCCATGAGCGGCCCGAACACGAACTATGATCCCGTCCAGGTGACGCCGCTGAAGGCCGAGCAGGTGGAACAGATGGTCTCGGAGGCGCTCGCCGCCATCGAGTCCGCCAGCACCACCGCGGAGCTGAAGCAGGCCCGTCTGGACCACAATGGCGACCGATCCCCGATCGCGCTGGCCAACCGCGAGATCGGTGCCCTGCCGCCGCAGGCGCGCAAGGAGGCCGGCGCCCGCGTCGGCAAGGCGCGCGGCCAGATCAACCAGGCCATCGCGGCCAAGGAGAAGGTGCTTGCCGCCGCCGAGCTGGAGGCCCAGCTGGCCGCCGAGACCGTCGACATGACCCTGCCGGTGCGCCAGCACCCCGCAGGTGCCCTGCACCCCGTCACCGCCCTGATGGACAAGATGGCCGATGTCTTCCTGTCCATGGGCTGGGAGGTCGTCGAAGGTCCCGAGGCCGAGGCCGAGTGGTACAACTTCGACGCGCTGAACCTGCACCCCGAACACCCCGCCCGTGCGCTGCAGGACACGCTGTGGATCGACCCCGTCGAGAAGGGCGCGCTGCTGCGCACCGCCACCAGCCCGGTGCAGATCCGTACCTTGCTGGAGCGCGACCTGCCCGTCTACGTCGTCAGCCCCGGCAAGGTCTTCCGCGCCGACGAGTACGACGCCACCCACCTGCCGGTCTTCCACCAGATCGAGGGCCTGTGCGTGGACAAGGGGATCTCGATGGCCCACCTGAAGGGCACCCTGGACCACTTCGCCAAGGCGATGTTCGGCGACGACATCCGCACCCGGATGCGTCCGCACTACTTCCCCTTCACCGAGCCCAGCGCGGAGGTGGACGTCGAGTGCTTCGTCTGTCGTGGCGAGAGCGTCGGCAACCCATCGCGTCCCTGCCGCACCTGTCGCAGTGAGGGCTGGATCGAGTGGGGTGGCTGCGGCGTCGTCAACCCGCGTGTGCTGGCCGCCTGCGGCATCGACACCGAGGTCTACTCGGGCTTCGCCTTCGGCATGGGCGTCGACCGTTCCGTGATGACCCGCAATTCCGCCCCCGACCTGCGCGACTTCGTCGAGGGTGACATCCGTTTCAGCCGTTCGCTCGTTGGAGGAGCACGATGAAGGCCCCCATTTCCTGGCTGCAAGACCTGGTCACCCTGCCCGAGGACCTGGGCACGGCCCGGCTCGCCGAGGCGCTCACCCGTGCCGGTCTGAATGTGGAGCGGATCGAGGCCATCGGCGGCGAGGTCAGCGGCCCCGTCGTGGTCGGCCGCGTGCTGCACTTCACCCCGGAGAAGCAGAAGAATGGCAAGACCATCAACTGGTGCCGTGTCGACGTGGGGCCCGAGCACAACGAGCCCGAGACGACCGCCGAGGACGGCACGGTCATCCCGGCCGGCCGCGGCATCGTCTGCGGGGCCCACAATTTCGCCGAGGGTGACCTGGTCGTCGTGGCGCTGCCCGGTGCCGTGCTGCCGGGCGACTTCGCCATCGCGGCCCGCAAGACCTATGGCCATGTCTCCGACGGCATGATGTGCGCGGTGGACGAGCTGGGCCTGGGCGAGGACCACGCCGGCATCATCGTGCTGCCCACCGAGATCGACGGCGTCCCCGTGGTTCCCGGCATGGAGGCCATGCCGCTGCTCGGTGGTGGCGACGAGGTGCTGGAGATCGACGTCACACCGGACATCGGCTACTGCCTCAGCGTGCGCGGGATCGCCCGCGAGGCCGCACAGGCCACGGGCGTCACCTTCGTCGACCCCTACGCCGTCCCGATGCCCGGGCAGAAGACGGATGGCCACCCGGTTCGGATCGAGAGCCCGAACTGCACCACCTTCGTCGCCCTGACCGTGACGGGTATCGACCCCGCTGCGCCGAGCCCCGACTGGATGAAGCAGCGCCTGGAGCGGGCCGGCATGCGCTCGATCAGCCTGCCCGTCGACGTCACCAACTACGTGATGCTCGAATCCGGTCAGCCGCTGCACGCCTACGACGCGGACACGTTGTCCGGAGCCATCGTCGTGCGCCAGGCCACGCCGGGCGAGACGCTGGTCACGCTTGACGATGCCAGCCGTGAGCTGGTGGCCGACGACATGCTCATCACCGACGAGTCCGGACCGATCGGCCTGGCCGGTGTGATGGGTGGGCAGACCACCGAGGTCACAGAGCAGACCACCAGCATCGTGCTGGAGGCCGCCCATTTCGATCCCTTGGCGATCGGCCGCACCTACCGCCGCCACAAGCTGCCCAGCGAGGCCTCCCGCCGTTTCGAGCGGGGCGTCGACGTCGCGGTGCAGTACGCGGCGGCGCGCAAGGCCGCAGACCTGCTGGTCCGCTTCGGTGGGGGCAGCCTCGCCGAGGGTGAGACGGTCGTCGGGCAGGTTCCGCCGATGCCGCAACAGCACATCACGGCGGACCTCCCGGCCCGCATCTTGGGCACGGCGGTGAGCCGTGAGCAGGTGATCGAGATCCTGACAACGTCGGGGATCAAGGTCACCGCGCTCGGGGATTCGCTGACCCTGGTGCCGCCCACCTGGCGCCCGGACCTGGTGGACCCCTTTGACTACGTCGAGGAGGTGGGACGCAAGATCGGCTTCGACCAGATCGAGTCCATCCTGCCCACCGCGCCGGCGGGCCGTGGCCTCTCGCCGGCCCAGCAGGGCCGCCGGACCGTGCGCCGCGCGATCGCGGACCTCGGCTTCGTCGAGCTCATCAGCCTGCCCTTCATCAGCCGGGACGAGGTGGAGCAGATCACCCACGAGGGTGACCCGCGCCGCAACCTGGTGCAGCTGGCCAACCCGCTGGACGACACCCACGGATGCTTGCGGAGCACCCTTCTGCCGGGGCTCTTCCAGGCCATCAAGCGCAATACCTCGCGCAGCAATGATGACCTGGCCCTGTTCGAGATGGGCACCATCTTCGGCTCAGGCAGGGGAGTGGCCGCGCCGCGTCCCAGCGTCCTGGATCGTCCCTCCGACGAGGAGCTGGCCGGTCTGGAGGCGGCACTGCCGGAACAGGCCACCGCCGTCGCGGGCGTCGTGTCTGGCAACTGGCTGCCGGCCGGGTGGCAGGGCCCTGCGGTCAGGGCGGACTGGACGCATGTCGTGGCCCTGGCCGAGGAGGCCGCGCGGGCCGTGGGGATCACGCTGACCCGCACGCAGGCACAGGTCATGCCCTGGCACCCGGGACGTTGCGTGGAGCTGTTCGCCAATGATCGCTCCATCGGCGTGGCCGGCGAGCTGCACCCCAGCGTGGTCAAGCAGCTGGGGCTGCCGGAACGCACCTGCGCGGTGGAGTTCGATCTTGGCTTCCTGCTGGAAGAGGCGCCAGGCATCGGCTCCATCCCCAGCCTGTCCAGCTTCCCGCTGGCCAAGGAGGACGTGGCTCTGGTCGTCGATGAGTCCGTTCCCGCCGAGGACCTGCGTCGTGCCCTCGTCGAGGGTGCCGGTGAGCTGCTGGAGAGCTGCGAGCTCTTCGACATCTATCGGGGGCCGCAGATCGGCGAGGGCAAGAAATCGCTGGCCTATTCGCTGCACTTCCGCGGTGCGGACAAGACGCTGAAGGACACCGAGAGCGCCGCAGCGCGCGACGCGGCCGTGGCCGTGGCGGCTGAGCGCTTCGGCGCCCTCCAGCGCGCCTGAGTCAGGCGTTGGGGGCCAGCTGCGTCCCCGCACCACGACGTCGGATCGGCACCTGGGTCTCCTCGAGGCCGGGGTGCCGATCCTTGTCCTTGCCCTCTCCTTCCTGGCCCTCGACGACGAAGCCCGCATCGGCGATCATCTGCAGGTCGTCCTGGCCTGCCTGTCCCTCACTGGTGAGGTAGTCGCCCAGGAAGATGGAGTTCACCAGCTCCAGCGCGATCGGCTGCAGGCTGCGCAGGTGCTGTTCGCGGCCCGCCGCGGCCCGTACCTCGGTGTCCGGATGCACGAAGCGCACCATCGCCAGGATGCGCAGGCACTCCAGTGGTTGCAGCACGCGCTGGCCCTCCATCGGGGTGCCGTCGAAGGGGAGCAGGAAGTTCACGGGGACGGAGTCCACACCCATCTCACGCAGAGCGAAGATGGCCTCCACCAACTGCTCCGGGCTCTCGCCCATGCCGGCGATCAGGCCGGAGCAGGGGGACAGGCCGGCGCCCTTGACCGTCTCGAGGTTGTCCGTGCGGTCCTGGTAGCTGTGCGTGGTGCAGATGTCGGTGTAGTGGCTCTCGGCGGTGTTGATGTTGTGGTTGTAGGCATCGGCACCCGCGGCGCGCAGCTTCTGTGCCTGCTCGTCGGTGACGAATCCCAGGCAGGCGCACACCTCCACCTCGGGGTGGGCGCTCTTGATGTTCTCGATCATGCCGGCGACCTTGTCGGTCTCGCGATTGGATGGGCCGGTGCCCGAGGCCACCATGCAGACGCGCTTGACGCCGCTGGCCAGACCGGCCGCGACCACCTCGTCCACCTGGTCGTCCTTGAGCCACGTGTACTTGAGGATGTCGGCCTGACCACCCAGCCTTTGGGAGCAGTAGCCGCAGTCTTCGGCACAGATGCCGCTCTTGAGGTTGACGAGGTAGTTCAGTTTGACCCGGTTGGCGAAGAACTTGCGTCGCACCTGGCTTGCGGCCGCGACGAGGGCGAAGACCTCGTCATTGGGGCAGCGCAGGATTTCCAGTGCCTGTTCGGGGGTGATGGACTCCGCGTTGAGTCCGGCGCGTGTCATGGAGCCGAGGTCCACGATTCCTCCAGGGAGTTGAACGGTGTTCAATGGTCGTTGTCACGGTAGCGTGTGAGCGGCTTGGGTGAAAGGGGCGGGACATGAGTCTGGATCGTGACGACGTGATCGACGCGGCCGTGCAAATCCTCGATGAATACGGTCTGGGCGATCTGTCGATGCGTCGGGTGGCCGATGTCCTCGAGGTGAAGGCCGGTGCCCTCTACTGGCACGTCGCCAACAAGCAGACCCTGCTGGCTGCCGTCGCGGACCGCATCCTGGGCGAGGTCCCGGCGGTGGATCCGGCCGTGGATCCCGGCTCCGCGCTGTCGGCCTGGGCGCACGGGCTGCGTGGGGTGCTGCTGGCCCATCGCGATTCCGCAGATCTGGTGGCGACGGCCCTGGCCTCGGGTCTGTGTCGGGCTGACCCCCTGGTGCGGTTGGCTCCGGTCTTCGGGGGTGCGGCCGGTGCCAAGGTGGCCAGGTGGAGCTCCGGAGCCCTGCTGGACCTTGTCCTGGGGGCCGTGGCGCGCGAGCAGAATGCCCTGCTCTTCGCCCAGCTGGGGAAGTCCGTCGCTGCGGACTCCGGTGATCAGGCTCGTGCCTTCTCCCATGGCGTCGAGGCGTTGGTTCGCGGTCTGCTCGCCGCGGATCTGGACGTCAAGGAATAGTTATTCCATCTGTGGCATAGTTATGCCTATGACGTTCACAGTGGCAGTCGCCGGGTGCACCGGCTACGCCGGTGGAGAGGTGCTGCGCCTCCTGCTCGGCCATCCCGAGATCACCATCGGCAACCTCACCGCCGGATCCAGCGCCGGAACACGACTCGGCGAACACCAGCCGCACCTCGTGCCACTGGCCGATCGACAGGTGCTGCCCACCACGGCGGAGAACCTGGCCGGCCACGACGTGGTCTTCCTGGCCCTGCCGCACGGGACCTCGGGGCCGGTTGTCGAGCAGATCGCCGCGCAACAGGGCGGGGACAAGGTGCTGGTCATCGACTGCGGCGCCGACTTCCGGCTGGAGTCCGCCGAACAGTGGACCAAGTACTACAAGACCGAGCACGCCGGCACCTGGCCCTACGGCCTGCCGGAGATGCCGGGCCAGCGCGAACTGTTGAAGACCACGCGACGGATCGCCGTGCCGGGCTGCTACCCGACCACCACGACCCTCACGCTGCTGCCGGCCCTCACCCAGGGGCTGGTCGACGGGCACGACGTGGTGGTGGCCGCCGCCTCCGGCTCGTCGGGAGCCGGCAAGGCGCCCAAGCCCAACCTGCTCGGGGCCGAGCTCTTCGGCTCCGCCAGCGCCTACGGCGTCGGGGGAGTGCATCGGCATGTTCCCGAGCTGCTGCAGAACTTCGCCAAGCTCGGCGCCCCGGAACCCAGCGTCAGCTTCACCCCGCTGCTGGTCCCGATGGCCCGCGGCATCCTCGCGGTGGTCACCGCGCCGGTCAGGCCGGGCGTCACCGCCGAGGACATCCACGCCGCCTACGTCAAGGCCTATGCCGACGAGCACTTCGTGCACGTCCTGCCGCAGGGCCAGTGGCCACAGAGCCAGCACATCGTCGGGAGCAATGCCGTGCACGTCAACGCCACTCTTGACGCCGATGCCGGACGCCTGGTGGCCGTCGGCACTCTCGACAACCTCTGCAAGGGAACCGCCGGAGGAGCCATCCAGTCCATGAACATCGCCCTGGGCCTCGATGAGACCACCGGGCTGACCACGATCGGAGTCGCCCCATGACCGGCCTCGCCCCGCACCTGTCCGACGAGTCGCTGACCGCCATTGCGGTGGAGCGCACCGGCAGCGTCACCACACCCAAGGGATTTCGCGCCGCCGGTCTCGCCGTGGGCATCAAGGCCAGCGGAAACCCGGACCTGGCTCTGGTGGTCAACGACGGCCCGCTGCAGGATGCCGCCGCCGTCTTCACCAGCAACCGGATCTTCGCGGCGCCCGTGCAGTGGAGCCGCGATGCCTCCGCCGACGGGGTGCTCAAGGCCGTCGTCCTGAATTCCGGCGGCGCGAACGCGTGCACCGGCAAGGACGGCCTCGCGGACTCGGCGAAGACCGCCGTCCAGGTGGCCAGTGGTCTGGATTGCGCCGTTGGTGATGTGGCCGTCTGCTCCACAGGTCTGATCGGTGTGCGGCTGCCGATGGAAGCCCTGCTGTCCGGTGTGGACCAGGCCGTCGGGCAGTTGTCCTCGCTGGGCGGCCCGAATGCCGCCCAGGCCATCATGACCACCGACACCGTGCGCAAGATGGCCTCCTACACCAGTCCCGACGGGTGGAGCATCGGTGGCATCGCCAAGGGCGCGGGCATGCTTGCGCCGGCGCTGGCCACCATGCTCGTCGTGCTCACCACCGACGCCGACGTCAAGCCGTTGGCGCTGGACACGGCGCTGAAACAGGCCACCAGCGTCTCCTTCGACCGCGTCGACTCCGACGGATGCCAGTCCACCAATGACTCGGTCATCCTGATGTCCTCGGGAGCCAGCGGGTACGCCCCGGATCCGCGGGAATTCGCCACCGCCTTGGCCGCGGTCTGTCGCGACCTGGGCCTGCAACTGCTCGCCGATGCCGAGGGCGCGGCCCACGACATCGCGATCACCGTCAAGGGCGCCGCCAGCCTCGACGATGCGCTCGAGGTGGCTCGCGCGATTGCCCGCAACAACCTGTTCAAGTGCGCCATCTTCGGCAATGACCCCAACTGGGGCCGGGTGCTGGCGGCAGCCGGCACCACGAAGGCAGCCTTCGAGGTGGAGAACCTGGACGTCTTCTTCAACGGCGTGGGTGTCTACCGGCAGGGCGCCATAGGCGAGGACCGCAGCCTGGTGGACCTGTCTGCCCGGCAGGTGGAGGTCGTGATGGACCTCCACCACGGCGCGCACCAGGCCACCGTGTGGACCAACGACCTGACCTATGACTATGTCAAGGAGAACGCGGAGTACTCGTCATGACCCTGGCTCGCAAGCACGATGTCGACGCGCTGGTCACCAAGGCGTCCACCCTGATCGAGGCCCTGCCCTGGCTGGCGCAGTATGCCGGCAAGGTCGTCGTCATCAAGTACGGCGGCAATGCCATGATCAACGAGGAGCTCAAGCGTGCCTTTGCGGAGGACATCGTCTTCCTGCGGCGCTGCGGGGTGCGCCCCGTCGTGGTGCACGGCGGCGGTCCCCAGATCTCGTCGATGCTCAAGCGTTTGGACATCACCAGTGAGTTCCGTGGCGGCTTCCGGGTCACCACGCCCGAGGCGATGGACGTGGTCCGGATGGTCCTGGTGGGGCAGGTAGGCCGTGAGCTCGTCGGCCTGATCAACCAGCACGGTCCCTTTGCCGTCGGCATGTCCGGCGAGGACGGCGGTCTGTTCACGGCCAAGCGTCGCGGCACCATCGTCGACGGCGAGGACGTGGACCTGGGCCTGGTGGGCGACGTCGCCAAGGTCAACCCGGCGGCAGTGCTGGACCTGATCGAGGCGGGTCGCATCCCCGTCGTCGCCACCGTCGCCCCGGACAAGGACGGCGCCGTGCACAATGTCAACGCGGACACGGCCGCCGCCGCGCTGGCCGTCGCCCTCAAGGCCGAGCGCCTGGTGATGCTCACCGACGTCGAGGGCCTGTACGCGGACTGGCCGGACCAGGACTCGATCATCACCCAGATCACGGCCAGCGAACTCCACGAGATGCTGCCCAGCCTGGAGTCCGGGATGCGGCCCAAGATGGAGGCCTGCCTGCGAGCGGTCCAGGGCAAGGTGCCCCGTGCCACCGTGATCGACGGCCGTGTCCAGCACAGCCTCCTGCTGGAGGTCTTCACCAATGACGGCCTGGGAACAATGGTGACCTCCGACCCTGGCAAGCAGGTCGGAAAGGTGATCTCCGACCCTGGCAAGCAGGTCGGAAAGGTGATCTCCGACGAATCGGGCAAGCAGAAGAAGGACCAGAAGTGAACCAGCTCGCAAGCATCGCAGACACCACAGCAGGCCAGGCCGAGCTGCTGGGCCGATACGGCGACGTGATGATGAACACCTTCGGCGCCCCCAAGCGGGTCTTCGTGCGCGGCGAGGGGGTCCACGTCTGGGATGCCGACGGGAAGCGATACCTCGACCTGCTCAGTGGCATCGCCGTCAACGCCTTGGGCCATGCCCACCCCACGGTGCTGGCGGCCATCACCAGCCAGCTGTCCACCCTGGGTCACGTCTCCAACTTCTTCGCGACGCCCTCCCAGATCGCGCTGGCCGAGAAGCTCGCCGCCATCGCGACGCTGCACTCGCCGGAGCTCCCGGCCAAGGTCTTCTTCACCAATTCGGGCACCGAGGCCAATGAGGCAGCCTTCAAGGCCACCCGCCTGACCGGTAGGCGACGGATCGTCGCCATGGAGGGGTCCTTCCACGGCCGAACCATGGGTGCGCTGGCCATCACCTCCAGCGAGAAGTACCGCAAACCCTTCGAGCCCCTGCCTGGCGATGTCGTCTTCGTCCCCTTCGGCGATGTGGAGGCCCTGCGCGCCGCCGTGGACCAGACCGTGGCCGCTGTCGTGCTCGAACCTGTCCAGGGCGAGAACGGCGTCATCCCGGCGTCCGACGGCTACCTGGCCGCGGCACGTGAGATCACCACCCAGCAGGGCGCGCTGCTCTGGGTCGACGAGGTGCAGACCGGCATGGGGCGCTGCGGCAGCTGGCTGGCGCACACCCCCAGCGGCATCACCGCGGACCTGGTGACCATGGCCAAGGGGCTCGGCAACGGTTTCCCCATCGGCGCCTGCATTGCCACCGGCCGGGCCGCCGAACTGTTCACCCCCGGATCCCATGGCACCACCTTCGGGGGAAACCCTGTGGCAGCCATCGCCGGTCTGGCGGTCTTCGGCGTGATCGAGCGCGACGGCCTGCTGGAGCACGTGACCCAGGCCGGTGAGCACCTTGCCGAGCAGGTGATGGCCCTCGGCCACCCGGCGATCAAGCAGGTGCGCGGACGGGGACTGCTGCGCGGCATTGTCCTCGCCGACGAGCGGGCCGCCGCCACCAATGAGGCACTGCTCGAGGCCGGCTTCATCACCAACGCACCGCGGTCCGACGTCCTGCGTATCGCCCCGCCCCTGATCACCAGCAGTGAGCAACTGGACAGCTTCGTGTCGGCGCTCCCGGCCGCGCTGGATGCGGCGGCCCCCTCAGGGAACGGGCGCGGATGACCACGCGAGCCTCGCGGCAGGCACGAATCCTCGCCCTGGTGGAGTCCCGCGAGGTCTCCAGCCAGAGCGAACTGGCCGAGCTGCTCGCGGCGGAGGGCATCAATGTCAGCCAGGGCACCTTGAGCAAGGACCTGCTGGAGATCGGTGCCGTCCGCATCCGTGGCTCCAAGGGGAACCTGGTCTATGCGGCTCCCGGTACCGACACAGCGCCGGATGCCAGCGGTCTGGAATCCAGACTCGCCCGGCTGACCCAGGAGGTGCTGCTCGGCGCCGATGCCTCGGCGAACATGGTGGTGCTGCGCACTCCGCCCGGTGCCGCCCAGTACTTCGCGTCGGCGATCGACAAGGTGGCCTGGAGCTCAATCCTGGGCACGATTGCCGGCGACGACACGGTTCTGCTGATCGCGCGGGACCCCCGTGGCGGGGAGGACCTGGCCGCCAGGTTCATGGAGATGGGTGGTGGCGGAGGCTCCGCCACCCAGCCCTGATCGACACCACGCAGAAGGTGGACAAGACATTCGTCGCTACGATCGTGGCGACGCCAACCACAGGAGAACTCGTGAACAGCAAGGACGAAGGCCACGCCGAGGGGATGCTCTGGGGCGGACGCTTCGCCGGGGGACCGGCGGAGGCCATGTTCGCCCTCAGCAAGTCCACCCACTTCGACTGGCGTCTGGCCCGGCATGACCTGGCGGGCTCCGTTGCCCACGCGCACGCGCTGCACCGGGCCGGCCTGCTCACGGACCAGGAGCATGAGGACCTGGTCGCCGGGATCGGACGGCTGGACCAGATGGTGGTCAGTGGGGAGTTCGGCCCCGCCCCCAGCGATGAGGATGTCCACGGGGCACTGGAGCGCGGCCTGATCGAGGTCGTGGGGCCTGAGCTCGGCGGACGCCTGCGCGCCGGACGGTCGCGCAATGACCAGATCGCCACCCTGGTGCGCAGCTATCTGCGCGAGGAACTGCGCGTCGTGGCAGCCGAGGTGCGCCAGGTCGTCGACGCCCTGTGCACCCAGGCCGGCAACCACCTGGGGGACCCGATGCCCGGCCGCACCCACCTGCAGTCGGCCCAGCCGCTCCTGCTCAGTCACCACTTGCTGGCCCACGCCTGGCCCCTGCTGCGCGACATCCAGCGCATCGTGGACCTGGACGCTCGGCTGGCCATCTCGCCCTACGGTTCGGCCGCCCTGGCCGGCACCTCCTTGGGACTGGACCCACAGGCCGTCGCCCACGACCTGGGCTTCACGGACTCGGTCCCCAATTCCATCGACGGCACGGCGGCGCGGGACCTGGTGGCCGAGGCCTCCTATGTGCTGGCCCAGATCGGCGTCGACCTGTCCCGGGTCAGTGAGGAAGTCATCCTCTGGTCCACCGTCGAGTTCGGTTTCGCCAAGCTCGACGACGCCTGGTCCACCGGCTCGTCGATCATGCCGCAGAAGAAGAACCCCGACGTCGCCGAACTGGCGCGAGGCAAGGCGGGCCGTCTGGTCGGCAATCTCGCCGGCCTGATGACCACCTTCAAGGGTCTTCCCCTGGCCTACAACCGGGACCTCCAGGAGGACAAGGAGCCGCTCTTCGACGGTCTGGACCAGCTGCACATGCTGCTGCCCGCCATGGCCGGCATGATCGGAACCCTGGCCTTCCAGACCGAACGGATGGCCGAACGGGCCCCGCAGGGCTTCAGCTTGGCAACCGATGTGGCTGACTGGCTGGTGCGTCAGCGGATTCCCTTCGCCCAGGCCCATGACATCTCCGGCAAGGCCGTGCGCTACTGCGAGGCCAATGGCATGGAGCTCTTCGACCTCACCGAGGCCGACCTTCCCCGGATCGACGAACACCTCACCCCCGAGGTGCTCACCGTGCTCACCGTCGAGGGGTCCATCAATGCCCGCGACGGTCGTGGCGGCACCGCGCAGAAGGCCGTGGCGGCACAACTCGCCGAGTGCCGCGCCACGGCCGACGACCTGCTCGCCAGGCTCGACGGCTGGGCCCCGGTCCGAGCCAGCTGACCAGAGCCTCCCGCACCCATTCGGTTCGTATTCACCCGTCCACTAGTCTGGACGGGTGAATGCCGTACTGGATGAACTCAAGTGGAGGGGACTGGTCTACCAGTCCACGGACGAGGCTGCGCTGGCGGCCCATCTCGACGAGGGCCCTGTCACCGGTTATGTGGGCTTCGATCCCTCCGCGCCCAGCATCCACTTCGGCAACCTGGTGCAGCTGATGGTCTGGCGCCACCTGCAGGCCGCTGGCCACAAGCCCCTGCTGCTCGTCGGCGGCGCCACCGGCCTGATCGGCGATCCCCGGATGTCCAGCGAGCGCAACCTCAATCCGAAGGAGGTCGTCGAGGAGTGGGTGGAGCGGATCCGCGCCCAGGTGACCAAGTTCGTCGACTTCGAGGGCTCCAATGGTGCCGAGTTGGTGAACAACTACGACTGGACCCAGAACATCTCCACACTCGACTTCCTGCGGGACGTCGGCAAGCACTTCAGCGTCAACCGGATGCTCGCGCGTGACGTGGTGGCCAGCCGGCTGGAATCGGGCATCAGCTACACCGAGTTCAGCTACATCCTGCTGCAGTCGCTGGACTACCGGGAGCTGTACCGCACCAAGAACTGCACCTTGCAGACCGGCGCCTCGGACCAGTGGGGCAACATCTCCTCGGGCGTCGAGCTGATTCGTCGTAGCGACGGAGGCAAGGCACATGGCCTGTGCACCCCGCTGCTGACCAAGGCCGACGGCACGAAGTTCGGCAAGACCGAGTCCGGAACGGTCTGGCTGGATCCGACGATGACCTCGCCCTATGCCTTCCATCAGTTCTTCCTGAATGCCGAGGATGCCAAGGTCATCGACTACCTCAAGGTCTTCAGCTCGCGCGGACACGACGAGATCGACCAGCTCGAACACCTCACGCAGACCGAACCGCACCGGCGAGCCGCCCAGAAGGCCCTGGCTGACGACGTCACGGATCTGGTCCACTCGGTGGCCGAGCGTGAGGCTGCCGTGGCGGCCGCACAGGCGCTCTTCGGCAGGGGAGAGCTGGGCGAGCTTCCAGCCGCCACGCTCGAGGCAGTCATGAAGGAGGTGGGCGTGACCAGTGCGGAGGGTCGTGAGTTGCCCACGATCGTGGAAGCCCTGGCACTGGCCGGCGTGGTGACCTCCAAGGGCGCCGCCCGGCGTGCGATCGATGAGGGTGGCGCCTACCTGAACAACCAGAAGGTGACCGATCCGGAGCAGCGGCTCACCGAGGGTGACCTGCTCGACGGCCGCTTCGCCCTGCTCCGACGCGGCAAGAAGACCCTCGGAGCCCTGGAGTTCACCTCCTGATTGGCTTCTGGCAAGCGAATTCGCGCCGCGGGTGTTCATCACCCGTGGCGCGATTTGCGTCTTGGCGCCCGGATGACTAATGTGTTCCAAGCCTCGCCGGTGAAGCGGACGCAGCAGGTCTTCGGGCCATGCGGCGGACGAACCGAGAGGAACCTCCTTCCGAGATCGTGGGTGACTAGTACGCCCAGGGTTGTTTCGCGGACGGCGGGTGTGATTGAGGAAGTCGTTTTGACGCGGCGACCAAAACCACATAAAGTTGGTTGAGTCGCCAAAACAACGACAAGATCTACTGAAAACTTCGAGGATTGCCGGATTTGCTTCGGAATCCTCGGGGGGCTAAAGTAGGACAAGTCGCCCGAGGCGATGAGGAAGCACCGAAAGGGCTTCCTGCCGATCGAAATCGCGAGTTTGACGCTCACGAGGAAGACCGGTAAGTTTGATCGAGTTGCCCCAAGCGGATGGTTGTTAGGCCTGAAGCGCGGATCGTGCCCGAATCTTGAGAACTCAACAGCGTGTCTAAAGTCAATGCCAAGTTTTACCCGTGGCCATTGCTTTCGGATCTCTTCTTTGTGGGGGTTTGTGGTGGTGGTTATGGTTTCTTTGAGTATGATTATTGATTGGAATGCCAGTTTTGGTGTTTCTTTGTCAGTGGTTGGATTCATTGTTGATTGACGACGTTGCCATCCTTGTGGTGGTTGTCGATATTTTTCAACGGAGAGTTTGATCCTGGCTCAGGACGAACGCTGGCGGCGTGCTTAACACATGCAAGTCGAACGGTAAGGCCCTTCGGGGTACACGAGTGGCGAACGGGTGAGTAACACGTGAGTAACCTGCCCCAGTCTCTGGGATAACCGCCGGAAACGGCGGCTAATACTGGATATTCAGCGTCTGCCGCATGGTGGGTGTTGGAAAGCTCCGGCGGATTGGGATGGGCTCGCGGCCTATCAGCTTGTTGGTGAGGTAGTGGCTCACCAAGGCTTCGACGGGTAGCCGGCCTGAGAGGGCGACCGGCCACATTGGGACTGAGATACGGCCCAAACTCCTACGGGAGGCAGCAGTGGGGAATATTGCACAATGGGCGGAAGCCTGATGCAGCAACGCCGCGTGCGGGATGACGGCCTTCGGGTTGTAAACCGCTTTCAACGCAGACGAAGCGAAAGTGACGGTATGCGTAGAAGAAGCACCGGCCAACTACGTGCCAGCAGCCGCGGTGATACGTAGGGTGCGAGCGTTGTCCGGAATTATTGGGCGTAAAGAGCTTGTAGGCGGTTTGTTGCGTCAGAAGTGAAATCTCAGTGCTTAACACTGAGCGTGCTTCTGATACGGGCAGACTAGAGGAAGTTAGGGGAGAACGGAATTCCTGGTGGAGCGGTGGAATGCGCAGATATCAGGAGGAACACCGGTGGCGAAGGCGGTTCTCTGGGACTTTCCTGACGCTGAGAAGCGAAAGCGTGGGGAGCAAACAGGCTTAGATACCCTGGTAGTCCACGCCGTAAACGGTGGGTACTAGGTGTGGGTCACATTCCACGTGATCCGTGCCGCAGCTAACGCATTAAGTACCCCGCCTGGGGAGTACGGCCGCAAGGCTAAAACTCAAAGGAATTGACGGGGCCCCGCACAAGCGGCGGAGCATGCGGATTAATTCGATGCAACGCGAAGAACCTTACCTGGGTTTGACATATGCCGGAAACATTCAGAGATGGATGCCCCTTTTTGGTCGGTATACAGGTGGTGCATGGCTGTCGTCAGCTCGTGTCGTGAGATGTTGGGTTAAGTCCCGCAACGAGCGCAACCCTCGTCCAATGTTGCCAGCACGTAATGGTGGGGACTCATTGGAGACCGCCGGGGTCAACTCGGAGGAAGGTGGGGATGACGTCAAGTCATCATGCCCCTTATGTCCAGGGCTTCACGCATGCTACAATGGCCGGTACAAAGGGCTGCGAACCTGTAAGGGTGAGCGAATCCCAAAAAGCCGGTCTCAGTTCGGATTGGGGTCTGCAACTCGACCCCATGAAGTCGGAGTCGCTAGTAATCGCAGATCAGCAACGCTGCGGTGAATACGTTCCCGGGGCTTGTACACACCGCCCGTCAAGTCATGAAAGTCGGTAACACCCGAAGCCAGTGGCCCAACCGTGAGGAGGGAGCTGTCGAAGGTGGGACTGGTGATTAGGACTAAGTCGTAACAAGGTAGCCGTACCGGAAGGTGCGGCTGGATCACCTCCTTTCTAAGGAGCTTTGAACAGCTGCTTTTGTGGTTGTCATTCACCTGGTTCCGTGGCGTTCGTTCACGGCCAGTGTGGCTCTGGATTGTGGAACATTGACTGAGGCATCATCGGATGCTGGTTTTCGTGAGTACAGCCCCTGTTGTGGGGGAGTGGAAAGTGGGGATTGGTGGATGGTGGTGTGACACGCTGTTGGGTCCTGAAGGGTCGGTCATGTTGGTGACGCCTTCTTGTCGAGCCATGGATTGAGATCGGGTTTTGTCTGGTTGATGTTGTGGTGTCGCCCGTATTTTGAGAACTACACAGTGGACGCGAGCATCTTTGTAGAATTTTACAAGCTACTAAGTGCGATCGGTGGATGCCTAGGCACCAAGAGCCGATGAAGGACGTTGTAACCTGCGATAAGCCATGGGGAGCTGGTAAACGAGCTGTGATCCGTGGATTTCCGAATAGGGAAACCTTGAAATTACCGGAGTCATGTCCGGCAACCTCTACCTGAATGTATAGGGTAGTTGGAGGGAACGTGGGGAAGTGAAACATCTCAGTACCCACAGGAAGAGAAAACAACCGTGATTCCGTGAGTAGTGGCGAGCGAAAGCGGAAGAGGCCAAACCGTGTGTGTGTGATAGCTGACAGGCGTTGCACATGCGGTGTTGTGGGGCCACTCTGACAGTACTGTCATTCTGTCGACAAGTAAAAAATGATCAATGAAGGCGAACCAGTTGGGAAGCTGGACCAGAGCGGGTGATAGTCCCGTAGTCGTAAGTTGTTCACTTGTGAGTGTCACCCCAAGTAGTGCGGAACCCCTGAAATTCCGCATGAATCTGGCGGGACCACCCGCTAAGCCTAAATACTCCTTGGTGACCGATAGCGGACAAGTACCGTGAGGGAAAGGTGAAAAGTACCCCGGGAGGGGAGTGAAATAGTACCTGAAACCGATCGCATACAATCCGTCGGAGCCCTTTGGGGTGACGGCGTGCCTTTTGAAGAATGAGCCTGCGAGTTAGTGGTGTGTGGCGAGGTTAACCCGTGTGGGGAAGCCGTAGCGAAAGCGAGTCCGAACAGGGCGTTTGAGTCGCACGCTCTAGACCCGAAGCGTAGTGATCTATCCATGGCCAGGTTGAAGCGACGGTAAGACGTCGTGGAGGACCGAACCCACTTGGGTTGAAAACCGAGGGGATGAGCTGTGGATAGGGGTGAAAGGCCAATCAAACTACGTGATAGCTGGTTCTCCCCGAAATGCATTTAGGTGCAGCGTCGCGTGTTTCTTTCCGGAGGTAGAGCACTGGATGGTCTAGGGGGCCCACAAGCTTACCGAAATCAGCCAAACTCCGAATGCCGGAAAGTGAGAGCGCGGCAGTGAGACTGCGGGCGATAAGGTTCGTAGTCGAGAGGGAAACAGCCCAGATCATCAGCTAAGGTCCCTAAGCGATAACTAAGTGGAAAAGGATGTGGAGTTGCGCAGACAACCAGGAGGTTGGCTTGGAAGCAGCCATCCTTGAAAGAGTGCGTAATAGCTCACTGGTCAAGTGATTCCGCGCCGACAATTTAGCGGGGCTCAAGTTATCCACCGAAGCTATGGCATTCACATATTAACCTCCTTACGGCAGGTGTGTGGATGGGTAGGGGAGCGTCGTGTGCACGGTGAAGCGGCGGGGTGACCCAGTCGTGGAGAGCACACGAGTGAGAATGCAGGCATGAGTAGCGAATGACGGGTGAGAAACCCGTCCGCCGAATATCCAAGGGTTCCAGGGTCAAGCTAATCTGCCCTGGGTAAGTCGGGACCTAAGGCGAGGCCGACAGGCGTAGTCGATGGACAACCAGTTGATATTCTGGTACCGGCGAAACAACGTCCATGCTGAATCATTTGATGCTAAGCACGCGAGTGTGTCTGGATCCTTCGGGTGATGGTCACATGAGTCTGTGAACCAATGATGTAGTAGGCAAGCTGCGGAGGGACGCAAGAAGGTAGCTCATCCCGGGCGATGGTTGTCCCGGGTCAAGTGTGTAGGGCGAGACGTAGGCAAATCCGCGTTTCATCAAGCCTGAGACATGATGGGGAGACCAACTTTGGTTGGTTGAGTGAGTGATCCTATGTTGCCTAGAAAAGCTTCGTGAGCGAGTTGTGAGCCGCCCGTACCCTAAACCGACACAGGTGGATAGGTAGAGAATACCAAGGCGATCGAGAGAATCATGGTGAAGGAACTCGGCAAAATACCCCCGTAACTTCGGGATAAGGGGGACCTGACACGTCCAGGCACTTGCTGCTGACGGCGTTGAGGGTCGCAGAGACCAGGCCCAAGCGACTGTTTACTAAAAACACAGGTCCGTGCCAACTTGAAAGAGGACGTATACGGACTGACTCCTGCCCGGTGCTGGAAGGTTAAGGGGAACTGTTAGACGCAAGTCGAAGCGGTGAACTTAAGCCCCAGTAAACGGCGGTGGTAACTATAACCATCCTAAGGTAGCGAAATTCCTTGTCGGGTAAGTTCCGACCTGCACGAATGGAGTAACGACTTGGGCGCTGTCTCCACCATGAACTCGGCGAAATTGCATTACGAGTAAAGATGCTCGTTACGCGCAGTAGGACGGAAAGACCCCGGGACCTTTACTATAGTTTGGTATTGGTGTTCGGTACAGCTTGTGTAGGATAGGTGGGAGACTTTGAAGCGGCCACGCCAGTGGTTGTGGAGTCAACGTTGAAATACCACTCTGGCTGTTCTGGATATCTAACCTAGGACCATGATCTGGTTCAGGGACAGTGCCTGATGGGTAGTTTGACTGGGGCGGTCGCCTCCCAAAAGGTAACGGAGGCGCCCAAAGGTTCCCTCAGCCTGGTTGGCAATCAGGTTTTGAGTGTAAGTGCACAAGGGAGCTTGACTGTGAGACCGACAGGTCGAGCAGGGACGAAAGTCGGGACTAGTGATCTGACGGTGGCATGTGGACGCGCCGTCACTCAACGGATAAAAGGTACCCCGGGGATAACAGGCTGATCTTGCCCGAGCGCTCACAGCGACGGCATGGTTTGGCACCTCGATGTCGGCTCGTCGCATCCTGGGGCTGGAGTCGGTCCCAAGGGTTGGGCTGTTCGCCCATTAAAGCGGCACGCGAGCTGGGTTTAGAACGTCGTGAGACAGTTCGGTCCCTATCCACTGCGCGCGTAGGAATCTTGAGAAGAGCTGTCCTTAGTACGAGAGGACCGGGACGGACTAACCTCTGGTGTGCCAGTTGTTCTGCCAAGAGCACGGCTGGTTGGCTACGTTGGGAAGTGATAACCGCTGAAAGCATCTAAGCGGGAAGCACGCTTCAAGATGAGGGTTCCCACAGAATAATCTGGTAAGGCCCCCTGTAGACCACGGGGTGATAGGTCGGATGTGGAAGCACAGCAATGTGTGGAGCTGACCGATACTAATAGGCCGAGGGCTTGTATTTCTACAAAGGTGTTACGCGTCCACTGTGTGGTTCCCGAAATATGGTCGGGAATCGACTGATATTTCCATAGTGTTTCGGTGGTCATGTCAAAAGGGAAACACCCGGTCCCATTCCGAACCCGGAAGTTAAGCCTTTTAGAGCCGATGGTACTGCAGGGGGGACTCTGTGGGAGACTAGGACACCGCCGGACTTACAAATACCCCTGGAGGGATCATTTCAATGATTCCCCAGGGGTATTTTCATGTTCTGGAACGGAATCGATCGCACTCGCTGGGCGGGTGCGGCAGGATGGACTCATGGCTGACAACCGAAGCAACAACCCCCAGGGCGGCGCTGGCCGGCGTGATGATCGCGCGCCGCGTCGTGATGACCGGGGAGAGCGCCCCGAGCGCGGATACGGCAACCGTCCCAGCTCTGAGAGCCGTGGATACCGTCGTGATGATGAACGTCCGGCACAGGGCCGTGGATACCCTCGTGATGACGAGCGTCCGAGCTCTGAGAGCCGTGGATACCGTCGTGACGACGAGCGTCCGGTACAGGGCCGTGGCTACCGTCGTGAGGACTCGCGCGGAACCAGTGATCGCCGCGATGACCGGGGCGGCTACCAGGGTGGAGATGACCGTGGCGCCCGAGGTCGGGATGAGCGCCGTCGTGATGAGCGTCCGCGTCGTGATGAGGAGGACTTCGTGCGGCCCGGGCTGGCCGCTCGTGAGGACGAGCCGGAGACACCCGAGGGCGTGGACGAGAAGCTCCTGCCGTTCTCCGTCCGGGCCGAGCTGCGCGGACTCCCTAAGGACCTGGGACACATCGTTGCCGCGCACATGGTTGCGGCCGGTGAACTGATCGACGAGGATCCCGCCCTAGCCTACCGTCACGCGGAGGCAGCCCGTCGTCGGGCGGCGCGTCTTCCGGTGGTGCGCGAGGCCACTGCGGAGACCGCCTATGCCGCGGGCGAGTTTGCCGTGGCGCTCAATGAGTACCGGGCTCTGCGTCGGATGACCGGCGGTGCCGAATACCTGCCCGTGATGGCCGACTGCGAGCGTGCCCTGGGCCGTCCGGAGAACGCGCTGAAGCTGGCGAAGGAAGCGGCCGGCCAGGCTCTGGATGCCGTGCAGCGCACCGAGATGCTTCTGGTGGAGGCGGGCGCCCGCGATGACATGGGCAACCGCGCCGAGGCATTGCGCCTGTTGAAGAATGCCATTGGTGACAAGACCATTCCCAAGGAGAGCCAGGCTCGGCTGCGCTACGCCTATGCAGACCTGTTGGAGAGCTCGGAGCAGAAGGACGCTGCGCGCCAGTGGTTCGTCTCCGCCGCGAAGTACGACACCGAGGAATTGCTGGACACGCAGGACCGGATCAATGCCCTCGACGGCTTCGTGATCGAAAGTGTCGAGGATGACGACGAGGACGAGGACGAGGAGCTCCCGTCCGAAGGGGATGACGCATGACGGACCATGCTCTGGTCGACCACTATGAGGCCGCGCTCTTCGACCTGGACGGCGTCGTCTACCTCGGGCCTGCCGCGGTGGAGGGTGCCCCGGAGGGCATCCGGGCGCTCAAGCAACGCGGGACCAAGGTGGGCTTCGTCACCAACAACGCCGCGCGGAAGCCGCAGGTGGTCGTCGACCACCTCGTCGGCATCGGAGTCCCGGCGGAATTGGCGGACGTCGTCACCAGTGCCCAGGCCGGAGCGCGGATGCTGGCCGAACACCTTGAGCGCGGCAGCCGAGTCCTCATCGTCGGGACCGAGGCGCTGGCGGACGAGGTCGCGGCGGTCGGAATGGAGCCGGTGTGGAGCTCCGCAGACGATCCCGTCGCGGCCATCCAGGGCTACGACCCCCAGCTGACCTGGCCGCGTCTGGACGACGCCTGCCTGGTGATCCAGGGGGGCGCACGATGGTTCGTCACCAATACCGACAGCACCCGCCCCACCGACAAGGGGCTTGTCCCCGGGGCCGGGGCCCAGATCCATGCCATCGGGCTGACCACCTCGCAAGAGCCACTGGTGGCGGGGAAGCCGGCGACCCCCCTGTTGATCGAGACCATGCGCCGGATGGGCACCGAGAAGGCGGTCTTCGTCGGTGACCGTCTGGACACCGACGTGATGGGTGCTGTCGCCGTTGGAATGGACTCGCTGTTCGTCTTCACCGGCGCACACGGCAAGCGCGACCTCGTTGCCGCCGGCGCCGATGCTCGTCCCACTCACCTCGGTTTCGACCTGCGAGCCCTGTTGGAGCCCGCCCGCATGGCACGGGTCGAGGGGAAGACCTGCACGGTCGGCGAGCAGCGAGCCACGCTCACGGACCAGACCGTCGAACTGGCGGTGATCCCCACCGACCGTGAGCAGCAACTGGACGCTCTGTGGGCAGTACTGCAGCTCGTCTGGACACATCCCGCCTCCTCGGCCGAGGTCGTCGACAAGCTGGACCAGTTGCCATGAGCGAGGACACCACCATCGCACCGCCCAGCACCGGCAATGCCGTCGTGGACCGGGCCCTCGCCGAGGTTGCCGACCTGTCCGAGGTGGATCTGGCCGAGCACCATGAGCGGCTCAGCGCCGCGCAGGACGTGTTGACGGGCGTGCTGGAATCGAGCCGAAATGCGGTCCAGACACCCATCCCGGGCGTGCTGCGCCCCCGTACCCAGGAGCAGCATGGCTGAAGGAAACCGGCTCGACGTCGAGATGGTCGAGCGAGGGCTGGCGAGAAGTCGCAGCCTGGCTCGCAAACTCGTCGAGGACGGGCTGGTCTCGATCGGGACGAAGCAGGCCAACAAGGCCTCCCAGCTGGTGCCACCGGGAGCGCGCATCACGCTCACCGAGCACGTGCAGTGGGCCTCCCGAGCCGCCTTCAAGCTGCTCGGCGCCCTCGACTCGCTGGGTTGGGAGAAGGTGCCGCAACGTGTGCTCGACGCGGGTGCCAGCACCGGCGGTTTCACCGAGGTGCTGCTCAGCCGTGGCGCGCTGCAGGTCTATGCCGTCGACGTCGGCCACGGACAACTCGTCGACACGCTGCGCCAGGACCCGCGTGTAACGGTCCGGGAGGGTCTGAACCTGCGCGACCTCACGCTCGCCGACCTCGACGGCCGCCCCGTGGACCTGGTGGTGTGCGACGTCTCCTTCATCAGCCTCAAGTTGTTGCTGGAACCGCTCTTCGGGGCCGTCGCGCCGAAGGGCAAGGCACTGCTGATGGTCAAGCCCCAGTTCGAGGTGGGCCGCAAGAACCTCACCTCCACCGGAGTGGTGCGCGAGGAGGCGATGCGCCTGCGAGCGGTCGACGAGGTCGTGGAGCATGCCGCCGGGTTGGGCTGGCGTGCCGTCTGGCGCGAGGCCAGCCAATTGCCGGGGCCAGCAGGCAATGTCGAGTACTTCGTCTGCTTCGAACGCGCTTGAGCCAACAGGAAGTTGTCGGTGCGCACGGCTAGGGTGAACCCCGTGGATGCCGACCAGATGCAGATGAACGGTGACCGGGCAGTGGCTGTGCTGCTGCACCCGTCACGTCCGGACGCGCTCGATGCCGCCGTCGGATTCATCGCCGGCATCGCCGAACGCGGCTTCACCGCGCACGTGCTGGCCGAGGCCTACGACGACGTGAGCTCCCGCGTGGCCCAGCAGGACATCGAGGTCGGGCTGCTGGGGGCACGAAACCCCGGGCTCGAACTGGTCGTCGTCTTCGGTGGAGACGGCTCCATCCTGCGTGGCGCGGAGCAGGCCCTGCCCTGGGACGTCCCGCTGCTGGGCGTGAACCTGGGCCACGTCGGCTTCCTGGCCGAACTGGAGGCCTCGGAGATCGATGACCTGGTGGACAGGGTGGATTCCCGCGCCTACGAGGTGGAGAAGCGCCTGACCCTTGCCGTCGAGGTCCACGACCCCTCCGGACATCTGGTCTGGGAATCCTTCGCCGTCAATGAGGTGTCGGTGGAGAAGATCGCCCGCGAACGCATGCTGGAGGTGCTGGCCATCGTCGATGACCAGCCGCTGTCCCGCTGGGGTTGCGACGGCATCCTGGTCTCCACCCCCACCGGCTCCACCGCCTACGCCTTCTCCTCGGGCGGGCCTGTCATGTGGCCGGACGTCGAGGCCATCGAACTGGTTCCGCTGTCTGCCCATGCCCTTTTCGCCCGCCCGGCCGTGCTGAGCCCGAAGTCCACGGTGGACCTGGTCGTCTCCAGCGAACGCAACATTCCCGCCGTCGTGTGGGCCGATGGGGCACGCACCGTCGACGCCGGCCCGGGGAGCCGGGTGAGGCTCCGCCGCGGCGCCCACGACCTGCTGATCGCCAGATTGCGTCCGCAGCCCTTCACCACTCGCCTGGTGAAGAAGTTCGGCCTGCCGGTCGAGGGCTTCCGAGGACGCGGCTGATGCTGACCGACCTGCGCATCGAGGGCCTGGGCGTCATTGCCGAGAGCACCATCGAGTTCCACCCCGGCATGACCGCGGTCACCGGCGAGACCGGTGCCGGCAAGACCATGGTGGTCAGCAGCCTCGGCCTGCTGATGGGTACCCGTGCCGACTCCGGCGTGGTGCGACGTGGTTCGCGCCGCGCACTCGTCGAAGGGCGCTTCACCAATACCGAGCATGTTGCGGCGCGCGTCGACGAGGCCGGTGGAAGCGTGGAGGACGACGAGCTGCTCCTGGCCCGCCAGGTCAGCTCCGCCGGACGGTCCCGGGCCTTCATCGGTGGCGCCCAGGGGCCCGTCGCCACCCTCGCGGATGTGGCCGGCGAACTCGCCACCATCCATGGCCAGTCGGAGCAGATCCGCCTGGGCACCAGCGAACGCCAACGAGAGGTGCTGGACCGCTTCTGCGGCCCCGCACACGCCAAGGCGCTGACGGCCTACCGCGCTGACTTCGAACGTCGCCATGCGCTGGCCGCCGAGCTGGACGAGCTGGTGACCCGGGGACAGGAACGCGCTCGGGAACAGGACCTGCTGCGCTTCGGTCTGGAGGAGATCGCCGCCGTCGACCCACAGCCAGGGGAGGACACGGCCCTTGATGCCGAGGCGAGCCGGCTCCAGGCCGTCGACGACCTGCGCCGGATGGCGGAGACGGCCGCGACGAACCTGAGCGGCTCGGTCGACGGCTTCGACGACGCTCCCGGCGCGGTCGGGCTCTTCGGACAGGCGCGCAAGGCGATGGAGCAGGCGGAGGGCTTGGACCCGGCCGCCGCCACCATCGCCCAGCAACTCCGGGAGGCCGGCTTCCTGCTCCAGGAGGCCGCCGCCCAGGTCTCCGGCTACCTCGCCGACCTCGATGCCGACCCCTTGCGACTGGAGGCCATCGCCGAGCGCCGTTCCGCGCTGGCCGGCCTCACTCGCAAGTACGGCACCACCATCGACGAGGTGCTCGACTGGTCCCGCAGCTCCGCCGAAAGACTCACGGCCCTGTCCGGTTCCGAGGAACGCATCGACGAGCTGCGCGGTGAACTCGCCCTGCTCGACGGCTCCCTCGCCAGCCAGGCCGGCAAACTGACCGCCACCCGCACCGCGGCAGGGGCGCGGCTGTCCGAGGCCGTGCAGGGCGAGCTCGCCGCCCTGGCCATGCCGCACGCGCGCCTGGGCTTCGATCTCAAGCCGCTGCCACATCTGTCCGCACACGGGGCGGAACAGGTGCAGATCACCTTCGCCGCCAATCCGGGCCTGGCCGCGGCCCCGCTGGGGAAGGTGGCCTCCGGTGGCGAGCTCTCCCGCGTGCGGCTCGCCCTCGAGGTGGTGCTGGCGGATGCGGATGCCGGCGAGGCCCCGGGCGTCCACACCTGCGTCTTCGACGAGGTGGACGCCGGCGTCGGCGGGGCCGTGGCCGTGGAGATCGGCCGTCGGCTGGCGATGCTGGCCAAGCACTGCCAGGTGATCGTCGTGACCCACCTGGCACAGGTCGCCGCCTTTGCCGATGCCCATCTGGTGGTCAGCAAGTCCACCAATGGAGAAGTCACCGTGAGTGACCTGAAGCAGGTCACCGGCGAGGAGAGGCTGGCGGAACTGGCCCGGATGATGGGCGGGATCGGCTCCAGCGACTCCTCCCTGGCCCACGCCCGGGAACTGATGGAGGCAGCCGGTCAGGCCTGACGCTCGGCGCGGGACAGGGGAGCGACCACCGGCGCCCGAGGATCATCCAGGTCCACCCGGCAGCGGATGCCGTAGACCTCGGCGACGTGCTCTTCGGTGACCACCTCGCGGGGGCCGCCATCCGCGACAAGCAGGCCCTGCTTCATCATCAGGACATGGTCGGCATAGGCGACGGCCTGCGGCAGGTCGTGCAGGACGGCGACGACGGTGCGGCCCTCGTCCACCAGGTCCGCGCACACGTCCAGCAGGTGGTACTGGGCGGCCAGATCGAGGTAGGTGGTGGGTTCGTCGAGCAGTACGACGGGGGTGTCCTGGGCCAGCACCATCGCGAGCCAGACCCGCTGGCGCTGGCCGCCGGACAACTCGGAGACACGGCGCTCCAGGAGGTGGCCGACCTGGGCGCGTTCGACGGCCCGGTCAATGGCCTGGGAGTCACCGGGGGCGCGGGTGCGCAGCATCGAGTGGTACGGGTGACGGCCACGGGCCACCAGCTCGGCGACGCTCAGGCCCGGCGGCGCGATGGTCTGCTGGGGCAGCAGGCTCATCTGCTGGGCGAGCTCGCGTCGCCCCCAGTCGTCGACGGCACGACCGTCGACGGTGATGCGGCCCTCGTCGAGGGGACGCAGGTGACACAGGGAGCGCAGCAGCGTGGACTTGCCGCAGCCATTGGGGCCGATCACCGCGGTGAACGAGCCCGGCGGAATGCTTGCGGACAGGCCGTTGACGGCGGCGTGGTCCCCGAAACGCACGGTGGCATCGGTGATGGTGATGGTTGGCGCGGGCTTCACAGCGCCCCCTTTCGGAACTGGGAGATAAGCAGGAGGCCCAGGAAGATGCCGCCGACCAGGGCCGTCACGACCCCGACCGGCAGGGCCGACAGCGGGGTCCAGTGGGCGACGGCCAGGTCCGCGGTGCACACCTCGAGCGCACCGACCAGGGCCGCGGTTCCCATGGCGGGACGGCCGGTCAACCAGCGGGCGATGTGCGGGGTGGTGAGGGCGACGAAGGTGATGGGCCCGGCGACCGCCACCGCGGCGGCGGTCAGGGCGATGCCGAGCACGAGGGAGCCGGCCCGAACGGTGGTGGGGCGGGAACCCAGGCCATGGGCGGCGTCATCGCCCAGCGCGACCAGATCCAGGTCCGTGCGCAGTGCCAGGGCGAGGAGGCAGCCCGGGACAAGCACAGCCCAGACCAGCATGGCGTCGGACCAGGCGCGTGAGTTCAATGAGCCGGTCAGTGCGGAGGCCAGGGCCAGGGCCTCGGCCTGCCGGGACCAGACCAGCACCAACTGGGTGATGGCCGTCGCCCCTGCGGCCACGCCGATCCCGGCGACGATCACGGCGCCCGGGTTGCGGAAACCCGTCGTGGTCACCCAGGAGACGAGCAGCGCACCCAGCAGCGCGCCTCCCAGGGAACCGACCAGCAGCGGGGCATGGAGGTGGGTTGCCAGTGCGGTCCCCGCACCGGCCGCGGCGGTGATGCCGACGACATCGGGGGTGACCAGGGGATTCGCGGTGGAGCGCTGGAAGAGTGCTCCGGCCAGGCCGAGGGCCGCGCCGACGCCGAGACCCGTCGCCAGCCGGGGTCCGCGCAGCCGCCGCAGGGCGAAGCTGCCGCCGCCGTCGAGCAGGTCCAGCAAGGCCTGGGGCTGGCGGGCGACAGGAATGCCGAGTTGGCCCCAGGCGAGCGTGATGCTGCAGGTGACCAGTACCGCCGTCGTCAGGGCCAGGACGGCCAGCAGACGTCGTGGGCTGGTCACAGGGACCCCCTCGCGCGTCGCACGACGGTCAGCAGCAGGGGCGCGCCCAGCAGCCCGGTCACGACGCCCACGGGAACCTCGGAGGGGCGGGCGACCAGGCGGCCCAGCACGTCGGCCACCAGCAGCACCGCCGGCCCCAGGACGAGACAGCAGGCCAACAGGGCGCGGGCGCTGGATCCGGCAACCGCGCGGGCGATGTGCGGGACCGCGAGCCCGACGAAGGCGATGGGACCGGTGACGGCCGTCGCGGCGGAGGTGAGCAGGGCGACGGCCAGGAAGGTCAGGCCGCGCACCAGTCCGGGTCGTTGGCCCAGAGCTGTGGCGGCGTCATCACCCAGGGCCAGCGCATCCAGACCACGGCTGGTGCCCGCCAGCAACAGGGCGCCCAGCGCCGCGGTGACCAGCACCGGCGGGGTCAGAGCGGCGCCGGCGGACAGGGAGCCGGCCGACCAGAAGCGCAGCGCGTCGAAGGCGCCCTGGTCGCGGAGCGCCAGCGACTGGGAGAGGGCCATCGCCACGGCAGTGACCACGGCCCCGGCCAGCAGCAGACGGGTGGCGTCGGGGCCGCGGCCCAGGCTGCCCAGCGCCAGCACCGCGACGGTGGCCAGCAGCGCACCGCAGAAGGCGCCGCCCACCAGCCCGAGCGGGGCCAGCGTGGCCGAGGTGGTCACCAGCACGATGCCGGACGCCGCGCCGCTGGTCAGGCCCAGCACGCCCGGATCCCCCAACGGGTTGCGGGTTGCCACCTGGACGGCCGCACCGGAGACGGCCAGCGCCGAACCCGCCAGAAGCCCGCACAGGGTTCGGGGGATCCGTGTCGCCAGCACCGCGCGGACGTGCTCGTCGCCCACGCCGCGGGAGGCCTGCCACAGTGTGTCGAGACCTACCGCGCGGCTGCCCAGCGTGAGGCTGAGCAGCACGGCGACCGGCAGTGCCCCGAGGGCAAGCAGGGCGATGGGGACGCCGGTGAGGCGTCGGGTCACTTGCCGAGCTTCTTCACCGCGGCATCGATCAGGGGGGTGATCTTCGGCAGTGCCCACGGCACGGTCAGCGGGTTGATCATGCTCATCGCGGTGATCAGCTGCGGGTCCTCGGAGGTCACCACGGTGTCGCGCTTGATGGCGGGGATGGAGGCGTACAGGGGCTGGGAGAGCACCTGCTTCTTGGTGGCGGTGTCCATGTACCAGGTGAAGATGAGTTCGGACTTGTCGAGCTTGTCGGCATTCTCCAGGCCGATCAGGGCCCAGTCGGAGCCGTCCTTGGCCTTGATGGAGGCGGTGGCGGGGTCCGGCGTCAGGCCTAGCGAGCTGATCATGGCGACCCGCTGCTCGGTGGGCAGGTAGACGCCCAGCGTGCCCTGGCCCTGGGTGTAGATGTAGCTGAAGGTGGTGCCCTTCCAGTCCGGGTGCTCGGCCGCCGCATCGGACAGGGTCTTTTTGAGGTCCGTGATGACCTTCTCACCATCGGCCGGCCGGCCCAGGGCGGTGGCGACGGTGGTGATCTCCTTCTCCCACGTGGTCGTCCACGGCGTCTTCTCGTAGGCGACGACGGGGCACATCTCGGCCAGCAGGTCGTACTGCTTCTGCGTCAGACCGCTCCACGGGGCGAGCACGAGATCTGGTTCCAGCGTCGCGATGGTCTCGACGTCCAGCTGCTCGCCGCCCGCGAAGGTCTTGGGCAGTGCCTTGCCGGCCTTCTCGAAGGCCTCGCGGACCCAGGGGAGGTGACCGTCCTTGTCCGCACCCCAGGTGTAGGTCTCCGTACCGACGGGGAAGGCACCCAGGGCGATGGCGGCCTCTGCGGCGCCCTGGCCGATGGTGACGACCTTGGTGGGTGCCTTCTCGATCGTCGCGGTCCCCAGGGCGTGCTTGATGCTCACCGGGAAGGTGCCTTGACCGACGCCGGAGGCGGCGGGGCTCTCGGGGGCGGCGGACTGTTTGTCCCCACAGCCGGCCAGCGTGACGAGGCCGGTCGCCCCGGTCAGGGCCAGCAGGTTGCGGCGGGTGAAGGCGGTGTTCATGGGTTCTCCTGGGTTGGTGCTGGGAAGCGAAGGGTGACGGGTGGGTGGGGTCAGGACTCGGCGCGGCCGGCGCGCCAGTAGCCCATGAAGCTGATGCACTGGCGGGGACAACCACGGTTCTGGACCAGGTGGCGCCGGATCCGGGTGATGGCAGAGCTCTCACCGGCGAGCCAGGCATAGTGCTGGGTGGTTGCGTCGGGTTCGGCCTCGTGCCAGACCTGGGCGTCGGGGATGGTCTCCTCGTCGGGTGTCTGGCGGGTCGGCAGCGGACACTCCGGCGGCCAGGCCAAGCCCTGGAGGGCTTCTTCGAGGCGACTTCCGGGTGCGGCCCCGTCGCAGGGCAGGAGGCGCAGGGTGATCCCGTCGGGGACTTCCAGCGGGTAGCGGTCCTGACTGGTCGGCAGTTCCAGCAGGGCGGTCCCGGTTGCGTCCGGGGGTAGCGAGGCCAGGATGTTGGCGATGGCCGGCGCGGCGGTCGCGTCGCCCGCGATCAGCAGCTCCCGCGCCTGGCCGGGGTGCCAGGCGATCCCCACCTCGTTGCCGCCGTCCACCCCTGCGATGGGGACGACCAGGAGCAGGCGGTCGCCCGGGGTCGCGTTCTCGATCCAGCGTCCGGCCGGGCCGATGGTGCCGTGGCGGACCATGTCGACGTCGACCTCTCCGAGCTCGGGACGGACCTGGCGCGCGGTGTAGGTGCGCAGCGGCGGGCGGTCGTCCAGCTCCTGCCAGCGTGGGTACCAGTCCCCGCCCCTCGGGACGTCGCCCAGCCCGTCCTGGGCGTGCCGGGGCAGGACGAGCTTGATCCGACGGTCGAGGCAACGGGGGTGCACGCGGGCCAGCTCCGGGCCGCGGAAGGTCACGCGGCGGATGCTCGGGGTGAGGTCCACCACGGCCACCACAGTGGCGTCGAGGGACTCATAGGGCGTGGACACGCCCAGCACTCTAGCATCCAGTAGGTAAGGCTTACCTAATCCATATCTGGTTGAAGGCTCTCATCGTGACGGTTCCTGGCATCGGAGCGATCGCGATGGTCCACGTGCAGCTGGATGGTGCCGGTCGACCGGTGTCCTTGGGGCATCAGGCGCGGTGCATGCCAGTACATGTCAACGACCTTGTCCCGCGGGTGCCAGAGTGCCGTGAAGCCCTGGACCTCGTCTTCGAGTTCCTCCGTGGTTTCCCACAGCGTGCAGGCCTTCCCGCACATCACGTGCGACGGGCTCCAGATCAGGCATGTTCTCCGACTCGTTCCAGAAGAAGTGGACGCCCACGAACTGCTCGTCGAAGAAGTGCCAACCGACGTCCGCCATGCCAGCCGCTCGGACTCCGTCGTGGGCCAGTCGGAGGCGACGAGGTCGGCGACCAGGCCTGTGATCTCCTGCGCATTGGCGTCCATGGGAGAAACCACGCCCGTGGCGGGGCTCAGCTTCCCAAGACGTCGGACAGGTCGTAGGTGATGGGGCGCTCCACCTGCTCCAGCAGGCAGCTCGACGGGTCGCGGTCAGGCCGGAAGCGCAACAGGGTCACGGCATGACGAAAACGTCGCCCCTCCAGCTGGTCGAAGGCGACTTCCACCACCAGCTGCGGTTCGACGGGCACGAAGGCCGCGTCCGCCGCGCTGGTGAAGCGACTGCGCTCCTTGGTGGCCGCCTGCACCGTGCCGTCGGCATTGCGCAGCACGAACGGGTCCAACTGCTCCACCAGTGCCAGCCTCATCTCATTGCTGAAGGCGCCGATGCCGCCGACACCGACGACCTCGCCCTGCTCGTCGACCATGCCCAGCAGCAGCGAACCGACACCCTGCCCGGACTTGTGTACGCGATACCCGACGACGATCGCCTCGGCAGTGCGCTTGTGCTTCACCTTGAGCATGCTGCGCTTGTTCTGCTCGTAGGGGCCGTCATTGCGCTTGGCGATCACACCGTCCAGGCCGGCCCCCTCGAAGTGCTCAAACCAGGCGCGGGCCTCCTGCTCGTCGGAGGTGGCGCGGGTGAGGTGGATGGCAGGGGAGTGGAAGGTTCCGAAGAGCTCTTCGAGGCGGGCTCGGCGTTCCATGTAGCCAAGGCCGGTGAGGTCCTCGTCGTCGAGGGCCAGCAGGTCGAAGCAGACCAGCTCCGCCGGGGTCTCGGCGCTCAGCCTGACAATCCGGGACGCCGCAGGATGGATTCGGGCACTGATGGACTCCCAGTCCAGCTTCTGCGCTCCCGGCTCGCCCATGCGGACCACCAGTTCCCCGTCGAGGATGCAGCGTTCGGGCAGGTGGGAGCGGACCAGCTCGACGACCTCCGGGAAGTAGCGGGTCAGCGGCTTCTTGGAGCGGCTCAACAGCTCCACCTCGTCGCCGTCGCGGCAGACGATGCACCGGAAGCCATCCCACTTCGGTTCATAGGTCCATCCGCCCGCGACCCTGTCCGGGGCCGGGATGTCCGCGACGGCCTTCGCCAGCATCGGGGCGATCGGGAGGTCCAGGGGGAGCTGCATGAGCTCAGTCTGGCAGGTGGCCGCTGCGTGCGGTACGTGGCGCGGAAGAGCTTGCTGAGGAGCAGTGCGGCCTGACGGTAATATCGACGCTAAGCTGGAATCCCGTGGGTAACAACAAACGGACCAAGCATCTCTTCGTCACCGGAGGCGTCGTCTCCTCGCTCGGGAAGGGCCTGACGGCATCAAGCCTCGGCAGCCTCCTCGTCGCTCGTGGCCTCACGGTCACCATGCAGAAGCTCGACCCGTACCTCAACGTGGACCCGGGCACCATGAATCCCTTCCAGCACGGCGAGGTCTTCATCACCGAGGATGGTGCGGAGACGGACCTGGACATCGGCCACTACGAGCGCTTTCTGGACCGCAACCTGTCCGCCGAGGCCAATGTGACCACCGGCAAGGTCTACTCATCGGTCATCGCCCGCGAACGCCGCGGCGACTACCTCGGTGACACCGTGCAGGTCATCCCGCACATCACCAACGAGATCAAGGACGAGATGCTCGCCATGGAGGGCGACGACATCGACGTCGTGATCCACGAGATCGGCGGCACCGTCGGAGACATCGAGTCCCAGCCCTTCCTGGAGTCCGCCCGTCAGGTGCGCCACGAGATCGGCCGGGAGAATGTCTTCTTCCTGCACGTCTCCCTGGTGCCCTACCTCGGCCCGTCGGGCGAGATGAAGACCAAGCCCACCCAGCACTCCGTCGCCATGTTGCGCCAGGTGGGCATCCAGCCCGACGCCATCGTCTGTCGGGCCGCCCTGCCGCTGGCCGAGGGCATCAAGTCCAAGATCGCCCTGATGTGCGATGTGGACGACCAGGCCGTGGTGAGCTGCATCGATGCCTCCAGCATCTACGAGATCCCGCGTGTGCTGCACAGTGAGGGTCTTGACGCCTACGTGGTGCAGCGTCTGGGCCTCAGCTTCCGCGACGTGGACTGGACCACCTGGGACGGCCTGCTCGAGCGGGTGCGGCATCCCAGGCACGAGGTCACCGTCGCCCTGGTGGGCAAGTACGTGGACCTGCCCGACGCCTACCTCAGCGTCACCGAGGCACTGCGCGCCGGAGGCTTCGCCCACTGGGCCAAGGTCAACGTCAAGTGGGTGGCCAGCGATGGCTGTGAGACCGAACAGGGTGCCGAACAGCAGCTGGCTGGCGCGGACGCCATCTGCGTCCCGGGAGGCTTCGGGGTCCGTGGCGTCGAGGGAAAGCTGGGCGCCATCAAGTACGCCCGCGAGCACGGGGTGCCCATCCTGGGGCTGTGTCTTGGCTTCCAGTGCATGGTGATCGAGGCAGCCCGGGACCTGGCGGGCATTCCCGACGCGGACTCCAGCGAGTTCACGCCGCAGACCGCCCATCCGGTGATCAGCACCATGGCAGAGCAGCAGGACATCGTCGATGGCGGGGGAGACCTCGGCGGCACCATGCGCCTGGGCTCCTACCCGGCCGAACTGGCCGAGGGCTCCGTCGTGGCCGAGCTGTACGACGCCACCGAGGTGACCGAGCGGCACCGGCACCGCTACGAGGTCAACAATGCCTACCGGGCGCAGCTGGAGGAGGCCGGGCTGGTCTTCAGCGGCGTCTCGCCCGACGGCCAGCTCGTCGAGTTCGTCGAGCTGCCCCGCGAGGTGCACCCCTTCTTCGTCGCCACCCAGGCCCATCCCGAACTGAAGTCGCGTCCCACCCGCCCGCACCCCTTGTTCGCGGGCTTGATCGAGGCGGCGGTGGCGAGGAAGGTGGGGGCATGACCATGCCCCTGGACCGTCCCGAAGCCTGGCAGATCGACGAGCACCGGGTGCTCGGCACCGGCCGCGTGTGCAGCTTCGTCGAGGATGACATCACCCCGCCCTCGGGGGAACAGTTCACCCGTCAGTACCTCACCCATCCCGGAGCCGTCGCCGTGATGGCGTTGGACGAGCAGGGGCGGGTGGCCGTCGTGCACCAGTACCGGCACCCGGTGGCCATGAAGCTCGTGGAGCCGCCCGCCGGGCTGCTGGATGCCGAGGGGGAGTCCTTCCTGTTGGCAGCGCAGCGGGAACTGGCCGAGGAGGCGCTGCTCAAGGCCGACGACTGGCGCGTGCTGGTGGACATCTTCACCACCCCCGGCGGCTGCGAGGAGTCCATCCGGATCTACCTCGCGCGTGGCCTGTCCGCCGCACCCCGGCCCGACGGCTTCGTCGTGGAGGACGAGGAGGCCCACATGGACATCAGCTGGGTCGACCTCGACGAACTGGTCGACGAGATCTTCGCGGGCCATGTCCAGTCCCCGTCGATGGTCAGTGGTGCCCTGGCCCTGCAGACCGCCCGGCTGTCCGGACGGCTCGACGCCCTGCGGCCGGCCGATGCGCCGTGGCCGGCGCGCGACATCTGGGCCGCCCGGGTGGCCGAGCGCCGGGCCATGGAGTCCGGTGAGTGAACCGTCCACCACGATGACCGAGCCTGTCGAGGTCTGGGGTCCGCTCGCCCGCGTCGCCCCGGCCTGGCTCGACCATCTGGGCGTCGAACGGGGCCTGTCGGCGAACACCCTGGCCGCCTATCGCCGGGACCTGGTGCGCTATGCCAAGTACCTTCAGGTGCGGGGGATCGACCGCTTCGCGGACATCGCCACCACCGACATCACCGAATTCCAACGCTGGTTGGCCACCGGGGATGACCAGCGGCCCGCCCAGGCGCCCGCCAGCGTGGCCCGCACCATCGTCGCGGTGCGCAATCTGCACCGCTTCGCCCTCAGCGACGGGCTCAGCGGCCAGGACGTCGCCGCCGACGTCGCCGTTCCCCGGCTGGGCAAGCGGCTGCCCAAGGCGCTCCCCGTGGACCAGGTGCAGGCGCTGCTGGAGGTGCCCGACGTCGAGACCCCCGAGGGCCTGCGGGACCGGGCCCTGTTGGAACTGCTCTACGGCACCGGCGCCCGGATCAGCGAGGTCTGTGACCTGGACGTCGACGACCTGACCCGCACCCTGACGGACCCCGAGGCGGGGCTCCGGCTGGTGGGCAAGGGGAACAAGGAACGCGTGGTGCCGCTGGGCAGCTTCGCCCGTGACGCCGTCGAGGCCTGGTTGGTGCGGGGCCGTCCCGTCTGGCAGCAGAAGGCCGCCAATCCCGGCCCGGCGCTGCTGCTCAACTCCTTGGGTCGTCGGCTGAGCCGCCAGTCCGCCTACGGCATCCTGCGCAAGGCCGCCGAGCGGGCGGGGATCGACGCCGAGGTCAGTCCGCACAGCCTGCGCCACAGCTTCGCCACCCACCTGCTCGACGGCGGCGCCGACGTGCGCGTGGTGCAGGAGCTGCTGGGCCACTCGTCGGTGACCACCACGCAGATCTACACCATGGTCACCGTCGAGCACCTGCGTGATGTCTACCTCCAGGCGCATCCACGAGCCCGTCTGTCCTGACCCGCGGGCTGTGGTGACCCCGCTCGCAGAGTTGGTCTGACCACTGGGTATTGGCAGGTTTCGCACGTGAAAAACCGGCCCGAGGGGCCGAGGAGACCGAGCGAATTGACGACGTCCGCCGAGCACGCACCCCTGGTCCAGGACAGCAGCGCCTGGCACGGCTTCACCGAGGGGGAGTGGCAGCGAAGCATCGACGTTCGTGACTTCGTCCAGCGCAACTACACCCCCTACGAGGGTGACGCCGCCTTCCTGGCGGGCCCCACCGAGAAGACGCTGAAGACCTTCGAGGTGCTGGAGCGTGACTACCTGTCCGTCGAGCGCACCAAGCGCGTCCTGGACATCGACACCCACACCCCGGCCGACATCGACGCCTTCGCCCCCGGCCACATCTGCGAGACCGATGACGTCATCGTCGGCCTGCAGACCGACGCCCCGCTCAAGCGCGCGATGATGCCCAATGGCGGCTGGCGCATGGTCGAGACCGCCATCCGCGAGGCCGGCATGGAGCCCGACGAGCGCGTCAAGGAGATCTTCACCAAGTACCGCAAGACGCACAACGAAGCCGTCTTCGACATCTACACCCCCGACATCCGCGCCGCCCGCAGCGCCCACATCATCACCGGACTGCCCGACGCCTACGGCCGCGGCCGCATCATCGGCGACTACCGTCGCGTCGCCCTGTACGGCGTCGACGCCCTGATCGCCCAGAAGCAGGCCGACAAGGATGCCGTCACAGACCAGCCCTTCGACGAGCACTGGGCCCGCTACCGCGAGGAGCACTCCGAGCAGGTCAAGGCGCTGAAGAAGCTCAAGACGATGGCCGCCAGCTACGGCATCGACATCTCCGGGCCCGCCCGCACCGCCCAGGAGGCCGTGCAGTGGACCTACTTCGGCTACCTGGCCAGCATCAAGAGCCAGGACGGCGCCGCGATGAGCTTCGGGCGCCTGTCCGGCTTCTTCGACGTCTACTTCGAGCGTGACCTGGCTAACGGCACCCTCACCGAGGACGGCGCGCAGGAGATCATCGACGCCCTGGTGATCAAGCTGCGCATCGTGCGCTTCCTGCGCACCGAGGACTACGACCAGATCTTCTCCGGCGACCCCTACTGGGCCACCTGGTCCGATGCCGGCCTGGGCGAGGACGGCCGCACCCTGGTCACCAAGACCTCCTTCCGCCTGCTGCAGACCCTGCGCAACCTCGGCCCCGCCCCGGAGCCCAACATCACGATCTTCTGGGACCCCAAGCTGCCGCAGGGCTACAAGGACTTCTGCGCCGCCATCTCCATCGAGACCTCCTCGCTGCAGTACGAGGCCGACGGCCAGATCCGCGACCACTGGGGCGACGACGCGGCCATCGCCTGCTGCGTCTCCCCGATGCGCGTCGGCAAGCAGATGCAGTTCTTCGGTGCCCGCGTCAATGCCGGAAAGTCCCTGCTCTACGCCATCAACGGTGGCCGCGACGAGATGACCGGCAAGCAGGTCGTCACCGGTTTCGAGCCCGTGACCGGCGACGGTCCGCTGGACTTCGACGACGTCTGGGCCCGCTACGAGGCAATGCTGGACTGGGTGATCGGCACCTACGTCGAGGCGCTGAACATCATCCTCTACTCCCACGACCGCTACGCCTACGAGGCGATGGAGATGGCCCTGCACGACTCCGAGATCGTGCGCACCATGGGCTGCGGCATCGCCGGGCTGAGCATCGTCGCCGACTCGCTGAGCGCCAACAAGTACGCCAAGGTCACGCCGGTGTGCGACGGGACCGGCCTGGTGGTGGAACGTCAATCTGACCAAGGACCAGCAGCGCGACGTGATCTCCCGCACCTTCCACCAGAACGCCTGATGGTCTGGGCCGACGGCATCTCCGGCGAGTACCGGCCCGAGCCGGTCGAGCTGGAGGTGCCGCGGCTGCGCGCCTCCGGCCGGGGCACCGCGGGCATCGACTCGTCGGGGGAGATGAGCCACCACGAGCACGTCCAGGCGGTCCGTGAGGGCCGGCTGGGTTCCATGCACTCCTGGGAACTGGTGACCGGCGTCGACGGTCCGGGAACCCGGATGACGGTCTTCATGTCCGGCTGTCCGCTGCGCTGCCTGTACTGCCACAATCCGGACACCCTGTTCACCAGCAAGGGCGAACCGGTGCTGCTGGACGACCTCGTCGCCCGCCTGGCTCGCTACCGCGGGATCTTTCGCGCCACCAAGGGCGGGTTGACCGTCTCCGGTGGCGAGCCCTTGCAACAGCCCGCCGTCGTCGGGCGCCTGCTGGCCGAGGCCAAGCAGTTGGGCATCCACACGGCCATCGACACCTCCGGCTTCCTGGGTGCCAACTGCACCGACGAGATGCTGGGCAACCTGGACCTCGTGCTGCTGGACATCAAGTCCGGCCTGCCCGAAACCTACCGGCGGGCCACCGGCCGGGAGCTGCAGCCCACCCTTGGACTTCTCCCGCCGCCTGGCCGATTCCGGCACCGAGATCTGGCTGCGCTTCGTCTGCGTTCCCGGCCTGACCGATGCCGAGGACAATGTGGCCGCCGTAGCCGAGCACGTGGCGACATTGGGCACCGTCAGCCGGGTGGAGGTGCTTCCCTTCCACCAGATGGGGCGGGACAAGTGGGCCGGACTCGGCATGGACTACCAGCTGGGCGACGTGCCCTCGCCGTCTGCCGAGCTGCTGGACCGGGTGCGCGGACAGTTCCGTGCGCACGGGATCACCACCTGGTGAGGACGTCCCGGGAGGCATGTCGACAAGTGGCGTACTAGTCTTGCCCCAACTGGCGTGCCGTGGCGCGCCGTGAACCAACACCCCTGGCGGAAAGGCACACTGTGGAGCCGAGCGAGCACGACGAGAAGACCACCGACGAGGCGCTCTTCGGGGCACTCCCGTCGCAGGGACGCAAGCGCAACGACGTGCAGACCGAGGCCGGGGAGGAAGACCCCACCGGACGCCCCTTCCCGCAGCTGCCCGAGCCGACGCCTCCCGGCCCGGGTGCCAAGAAGGCCATCATCATCAGCAATGTGAACCAGAAGGGTGGCGTGGGCAAGACCACCACCACCATCAACCTGGGCGCCGCGCTGGTGGAGACCGGCCGCAAGGTGCTGCTGGTGGACTTCGACCCGCAGGGCTCGCTCTCCGTGGGGCTGGGCATCAACCCCCACACCCTGGAGACCAGCATCTACAACCTGCTGCTGAGCAAGGAGTTCACCCCGCAGGAAGTGATCCAGGAGACCGTCGTCAAGGGCCTGGACATCCTGCCGTCGAACATCGACCTGTCGGCCGCCGAGGTGCAGCTGGTCAGCGAGGTGGCGCGTGAGCAGACCCTGCTGCGCGTACTGGAGAAGGTGCAGGACGACTATGACGTCATCCTCGTCGACTGCGCCCCGTCGCTGGGCCTGCTCACCATCAACGCGCTGACCGCCTCCAACTACGTGCTGATGCCCCTTGAGTGCGAGTTCTTCGCGCTGCGTGGCATCGCGCTGCTGACCGACACCATCAGCAAGGTGCAGGAGCGACTCAACCCGAAGCTCGAGATCCTGGGCATCCTGGGCACCATGTACGACGGTCGCACCCTGCACTCGCAGGAGGTGCTGCAGCGCGTCGTGGACGCCTTCGGTGAGCAGGTCTTCCACACCGTCATCAAGCGCACCATCAAGTTCCCCGAGACGACGGTGGCCGGTGAGCCGATCACCACCTATGCCTCCAGCTCGCCGGGTGCCGCGGCCTACCGCCAGCTCGCCAAGGAGGTTCTGGCTCGATGCCACGGCGCGTGAGTCTGCCCGGGGCCTCGGAGCTCTTCCGCGCTACCTCTGGTGGTGTCGAGGTCGGCCCCGAGAAGCCCCGCGAGGCAGCGACCCCCAGGCAGGACCCGAAACCGGCTGCCAAGCCCCGGACCCAGAATCAGGCCGAGTCCCAGAAGAAGCCGGCCCCCACGGCCGCGGAACGCCGTGCCGCCAGCGGTCGCGTGCGCCACGACGAGAAGATCACCGTCTACGTCAGCCGCGACGAACTGATCGCGCTCGAGCAGGCCCGCCTGATGATGCGAGCCGACTTCGGGTTGGGCGTCGACCGGGGCCGGATCGTGCGGGAGTCGATCGCCTTGGCGATGGCACAGCTGGAGACCTTGGGCGCCGAAGCCCCACTGGTGCAGCGCCTGCGCGAGGCGTGAGTTGGTGAGCGAGCTGACAGCCGGGGCCGAACCGGGTGCCCACAAGGGTTTCCAGGTGGTCCTGGACAACTTCGAGGGCCCCTTCGACCTTCTGCTCCAGCTGATCAGCCGTCACAAGCTCGATGTCACGGAGATCTCGCTCAGCCGCGTCACCGACGAGTTCATTGCCCACGTCAAGGCGGGCGGCGCGGTCTGGGACCTGGAGCAGACCAGCTCCTTCCTGGTGGTCGCCTCCACCCTGCTGGACCTCAAGGCGGCCCGGCTGCTGCCCAAGGGTGAGGTGGAGGACCCGGAGGACCTGGCGCTGCTGGAGGCCCGGGACCTGCTCTTCGCCAAGCTGCTGCAGTACCGCGCCTTCAAGCTGGTCAGCGGGCACTTCGCCATCCGTCTGGAGGCCGAGGCCCGCCGCTTCGCGCGCCCGGGCGGCCTGGAACCGCGCTTCGCGGGCCTGTTGCCGGAGGTGCAGATCCGCGCCACGCCACAGCGCTTCGCGGAGATCGCCGCCAAGGCGATGACCCCGCCGGAGGTGGTGGAGGTCAACCTGGAACACCTGCATGCCTCCACCGTCACCGTGCGGGAACAGGCAGGGGTGATCGTGGACCGGCTCCGCCGCACCGGAACCCTCACCTTCCGCGCCCTGACCGGGGACGCGGACAAGCTGACCACCGTCGTGCGATTCCTTGCCCTGCTGGAACTGTTCCGCAACAGGGCCATCGCCTTCGAACAGCTCACGCCGCTGGGCGAGCTGACCATCCGGTGGACCGGCGACGACGAGGACGAACTGACCATCAGCGACGAGTTCGACCAGACCGGCGAACAGTCCGACGACGCAGAACAGGCACAGGAATGACCATGAACGAGGACCTGAGTCTCCAGGAGCGCGCCGAACAGGCCGAGGGCGCGCTGGAGGCGCTGCTGATGATGGCCGAGGAGGCGATGCCCGCCGAGACCCTGGCCGAGGCGGTGCAGCAGCCCCTGGAGGTGGTGCGGCTGGCGCTGGCCAACCTCGCGGAGTTCTATGACCGCAGTGAGCGTGGCTTCGAACTGCGCAATGTCGGGGGCGGCTGGCGCTACTGGACCCGGGCCGAGCACGCGGACCTGATCAGTCAGTGGGTCGTTTCCGGCCAGTCCAACAAGCTCTCCCAGGCGGCGCTGGAGACGCTCAGCGTGATTGCCTACCTGCAACCGATCAGCCGTGCCCGGGTCTCCGCGGTGCGCGGCGTCAATGTCGACGGTGTGGTGCGTACCCTGCTCGCCCGTGGCCTGATCAGCGAGGCTGGAGCCGATGAGCAGACCGGGGCAATGGTCTTCTCCACCACCGACTACTTCCTGGAGCGAATGGGCCTGTCCAGCCTGGCAGACCTGCCGCCGTTGGCCCCGCACCTGCCGGATGCCTCGGCTCTGGAGCGTGAATTGTCGCAGCTAGCGGCTACCGTAGAGGTTGACGGCACCGACGACTCGGCGCCGCACGAGGAAACGGAAGACCATGAATGACCACGACGACCGTGAGGTCGACGAGACAAATCCGCTCGAGGACGCCACCGCGACGCCCGAGCAGGACGCCGCCATGCCCGAGCAGGACAGCATGAGCCCCGAGCAGGAGTCCACGGACCCCGACCAGGAGTCCACGGACCCTGAGCCTGTCGAGGGGGAGGGTATCCGCCTGCAGAAGGTGTTGGCCACCGCCGGCGTCGCTTCGCGGCGCCATGCCGAGGCGATGATCGAGGGTGGCCGCGTGGAGGTGAACGGTGAGCTGGTGCTCGAGCAGGGCCGCCGCGTCCACCCGGAGCGCGACACGATCCGCGTCGACGGGATGCGCATCCCGCCGCCCCGCCGCCACGTCTACCTGGTGGTGAACAAGCCCCGCGGCGTCGTCTCCACGATGGTGGACCCGGAGGGCCGCCCCACACTGGGCGACATCCAGTTCGACAAGCCCAGCTGGCAGCAGCTGCGCCTCTTCCACGTCGGCCGGCTGGACACCGACACCGAGGGCTTGATCATCCTCACGAATGACGGGGAGTTCGCGCACCGGATGGCCCACCCCAAGTACAAGGTCCCCAAGGCCTACCTCGCGGAGGTGGAGGGGCTGTTGGACAACAGGATCCTGCGCCGGCTGGAGAAGGGCCTCCGCCTTGACGACGGTCCCGTCAAGCCGGACAAGGTCAAGCTGGTGATGCGTTCCGAGAGCCGCTCGCTGGTGGAGATCACCCTGCACGAGGGCCGCAACCGCATCGTGCGTCGCATGATGGACTCGGTCGCCCACCCGGTGCGCAAGCTGAGCCGTACCGCGATCGGCCCCGTGCGGCTGGGCCAGCTGCCCATCGGCGAGGCCCGCGAGCTGACCCGCGACGAACTGGGCACGCTGCTCGACGCCGTCGACATGTGACCATGCGTCGCGTCCGTGGCCTGGAGACCGAGTACGGCCTGCAGGTGCGCGTGCGCCCGCTCGGCGCCGCCACCCCCGCCGGGTGGCGGCGTCTGTCGTCGGACGAGGCGGCCCAACGGCTCTTCGCCCCCGTCGTGGAGGCGCACGCCGCCACCAATGCCTGGCTGCGCAATGGTGGGCGGCTCTATCTCGACGTCGGCTCCCACCCGGAGTACGCGACGGCCGAGTGCTCCACGCTGGCCGAGCTGGTGGCCCAGGACCGTGCCGGAGACCTGGTGCTGGCCCAGCTGGCGCACCGGGCGCAGCAGGCATGGGCGCAGGAGGGCCTTGAGCCCCGGATCAGCATCTTCAAGAACAATGTGGACTCCCACGCCAATTCCTACGGGAGCCACGAGAACTTCCAGGTCTCCCGGAAGGCAGACCTGGCCGGGACGGTACAGGCGCTGACGCCCTTCCTGGTGACCAGGCAGTTGTTGTGCGGGGCCGGGCACTGGCAGCGCGATCGCCTGGGGCGGGGGCACTTCCTGCTCTCGCAGCGCGCCGAACACATGTGGGACCCGCTCAGCGCCGCCACCACCCGCTCCCGGCCCATGGTCAACACCCGCGACGAGCCCCATGCGGACGCCGAGCGCTTCCGCCGGCTGCACGTGATCGTCGGGGACTCCACCCTGCTGGACCACACGACGCTGCTGCGGGTGGGCTCGATGGAGCTGGCACTGCGCATCCTGGAGGCACGTTCCGCGGGCTCCACCACCCGATCCCCGAGCTTGTCGAGGGGAGTCTCCGAGCCCGGCCTGGCCATCCGTCGGGTGGCTGCCGACCTGACCGGCCGAACCCCGGTCACCGAGGACGGCGCCACGGCCCTGCAGGTCCAGTGGGAGTGGTGGCGCGCCGCCGAGGCCTTCGTCGACGACGAGGAACTGCGCACCGTCCACGAGCTGTGGGCCCAGGTGCTCATCGCCGTCGAGGACGGCGCGCCGGGGAGGATCGCCGACCGGATCGACTGGGCCGCCAAGCACCGCCTGTTGCGCGCCCAACGTGAGCGTCACGGCATGGCCTCCGACGACCCCCGGCTGGCCCAGCTCGCGCTCGCCTGGCACGACATCATCCCCGGTCAGGGTCTTGCCCGGCTGGCCGAGCAACGCGGTCAGGTGCAACGTTGGCTCGCCCCCGGCGTCGACGAGCGTTCCGTGGAGGAGCCTCCGCAGACCACTCGGGCCGTGCTGCGGGCGTCCTTCATCACGGCCGCCCAGCAGCACCGGCGTGACCACACGGTGGACTGGATGACTCTGGCCTGCCACGACCTTGACGGCGGCCAGGTGCGCGTGGAGGATCCGCTGACCACACAGGACGGGCGAGTGGATGAACTCATCCGCCGGATGGACACCGAGCCGCGCCGAGCCCGTTCGTCATCCTTTCGGAGCGGACTTCCTTGGTCTCCTTCGACGCTCGGGTAACCTTCACCACGTGTCTCGAACCAAGCTGATCCACACCACCGTCCTGACCCGCCGTGCGGGCATCGCCCTGCTGGCCGTCGGGCTGAGCACGTCCCTGGCCGCGTGCGGAAAGGACGATGCCGCCACCCCGGCCGCCTCGGGCTCGGGGACCCCGGCGGTCTCCGCGCCAGCCACCCCGGGTGCCAGCGCCAGTGCCAGCGCGGCCGCCACGCCCAGCGTCAAGCCGACGGTCGTGAAGGACCTGTCCGCGCTGAGCGTCACCCCCACCACCGTGGGCAAGGAGCCGAAGGTCACGGGCAAGTGGCCCCTGGCCATCGAGAAGACCACGGTCAAGGTCCTCACTCCGGGTAGCGGCGCCGCCGTCGCCAAGGGCACCACGGTGAGCGTCAACTACCAGGGCGTAAATGCCCGCGACGGCAAGGTCTTCGACTCCTCCTGGAAGAACAAGAAGCCCGTCACCTTCTCCCTGAAGAGCGTCGTGCCCGGCTTCACCAAGGCCATCGAGGGCCAGAAGGTGGGCAGCCGTGTCCTGGTCATGATGACCAGCCAGGACGGTTACGCGGACGGTCAGCCCAGCGCCGGCATCCAGAAGGGCGACAACCTGGTCTTCACCATCGACATCCTCGGCCAGACGGAGAAGGTGGCCCCAAAGGCCGGGCTGCCCACCGTCACCGACGATGCCAAGGGAGCCCCAAGCATCAGCAAGCCCGCCGGCAAGGCCCCCACCAAGCTCACGGTCCAGCCGCTGACCAAGGCTCCCGGCACCGCGCAGAAGATCACCGCCAAGGACATGGTTCAGGTGCAGTACCGGGCGTGGAACTGGGCCGACGGCAAGCTGCTGCAGGACGACTACGCCACCGGCCCCGAGGTTGGCACGCTCTCCGAGCTGATTCCGGCCTGGCAGAAGGGTCTGGTGGGCCAGTCCGCCGGCAGCCGTGTGATGATCGTCGCCCCGCCGAGTGACGCCTACGGTGCCCAGGGCAACAAGGCGCAGAAGATCCCGGCCAATGCCACCATCGTCTACGTCATCGACGTGCTGGCGGCACAGCCCGCTCAGTGACGACCCATGGGGTCCATGACAGGTCATTGACCAGGTCACCGGGACGCAGCCGAGCCAAGACCTCGGCTGCGTCCCGGCCCCTTTCCAGACCCGCGGAGTCACAGAGCATGGCCAGTACGTCGGCGGGGGAGCGGCCCATGGTTGCCAGGTCGGCGAGGGTGACGGCCCCGTCCCGCTTGGCCAGCCGCTGGCCGTCGGCATTGAGTGCCAGCGAGACGTGCACATAGCGGGGCACCTCGAAGCCCAGCTGCGTGGCCAGCCAGCCCTGACGGGGCGAGGAGTCCAGCAGGTCGTCGCCGCGCACCACCTGGCCGATGCCCTGCAGGCCGTCGTCCACGACGACGGCCAGGTTGTAGGCCGGAGTCCCATCTGCGCGGAAGAGCACGAAGTCGTCCACCGGTCCGCCCACCGGCCCCGCGTGCACGTCGCCAATGGTGAACCGTGCTGCCTCGGCGCGCACGCGGATGGCGGGGGTCCGGGTGAGGCGACGTTCGTGGCGCTGGGCGGACGTGAGCGTCGCGCAGGTGCCGGGGTAGGGGCGCCAGCTGGGCGCTCCTGGCCCGCCATTGGGGGCCTGGGAGGCCTCCGCGACCTCTCGCCGGGTGCAGAAGCACTCGTAGGTCTCCAGACCTGCCGCCGCCTTGCGGTAGAGGTGCAGGCGTTCGCTCTGCCGCGACACCTCACCGTCCCAGTCGAGGCCCAGGCTGCGCAGGTCGTCGAGCTGGCGATTGGCCACCTCAGGAGCGGCGGCGACGCGCTGCTGGTCCAGGTCCTCGATCCGCAGCAGGAAGTCCCGTCCCTCGGAGCGTGCCCACAGCCACGCGAGCAGTGCGGTGCGCAGATTGCCCAGGTGCAGGTCACTCGTCGGTGAGGGGGCAAAACGCCCGGCGTCGTTGGTCATCGCGTCCTCCTTGCTACGGTGTGCTGCATGGCCCCGCGCAAGAGCGAACGTATCGTGAACCTCACGATCTGCCTGTTGTCGGCCCGCCGATTCCTTCCCAAGGAGCAGATCCGCGAGATCGTCGAGGGCTACAACGGACTGTCCGACGCCAACTTCGAGCGCACCTTCGAACGGGACAAGGACGAACTGCGCGCCATGGGTGTGCCGGTGGAGACCGGCCACAACGAGGCCTTCTTCGACGACGAACCGGGCTACCGGATCCGCCGGGCGGACTTCGAGTTCCCGCCGGTGGAGTTCACCCCTGCCGAGGCCACCGCGTTGGGCGCCGCCGCCCGGGTGTGGCAGCAGGCCAGCGTCGCCGAGCAGACCGTCAACGCGCTGGCCAAGCTGCGCGCCGCCGGCGTCGAGCCGGACACGGACCGGCTGGCGGCCCTGGAGCCCAGCGTGACCGCCATGGAGCCCGCCTTCGAACCGATCTGGCGGGCCACCCTGCAGCGTCGACGGGTGCGCTTCACCTACCGCGGCAAGGCCCCCGAACGGCTCCTGGAGCCGTGGAGCGTGACGTGGCGCAAGGGCCGCTGGTATGTCATCGGGCAGGACCTCACCCGGGGCGAACCGCGGATGTTCAAGATGGGACGCATCACCGGGATTCCCGTCTTGGAAGGGGAAGCCGACTCCTACCAGGTGCCCGACGTGGACCTGGCCGAGCTGGCCCGACGGTTGGAACCCTCCGGGCCGCGCTCGACGGCGCTGGTGGCAGTCCGGGAGGGTCATGCTCCCACGATCACCCGGCGTTCCGAGCGGGTCAGGACCGCGGTCGCCCTGCCCGTGGGCTTCACCGTCTGGAGGGTGCCCTATGCCAGCCGGCAGGACCTCGTCGGTGAGGTCTGCGCCGCCGGGGCCGACGCCCTGGTTGTGGAGCCCGCCGCGCTGCGGGAGATGGTGCTGGAGCAGCTGCGTGCGGTTGTCGCCGCGCCCGGCGAGTTCACGCAGGACGTCGCATGAGTACCTCCGCGGACCAGGTGGCACGACTGCTGGCGCTGGTGCCCTACCTGCAGGCGCACCAGGGGATCGCCGTCGCGGACGCCGCGAAAGCCTTCCAGATTACCCCCGCGCAGGTGATGAAGGACCTCAACGTGCTGTGGATGTGCGGCCTGCCCGGCGGCCTGCCGGGGGACCTCATCGAGATCGACATGGATGCCGCCGCGGAACAGGGCACCATCCACCTCACCAATGCCGACTACCTGAGCCGTCCGATGCGCTTCACCCTCGATGAGGTGATGAGCCTGGTGGTGGCCCTGCGTGCCGTCGCCGAGGTTGCAAGTGGGCCCACCGCCGAGGCGGTGCACAGCGCCCTGGCCAAGCTGGAGGCCCTGACCACCTCGGGGGAGAGCGAACGGGTCGCCATCCGCGTCGCCAGTGGCGACGAGGCCGTGCGCGGGGTGCTCACCGGCGCCATCGACGCGGGCCGGCGCGCGCGGCTGGTCTATGACGGCCTGACCCGTGGCCACACCTCGACGCCCGAGGTTGACCCGGCACGGATCGACCTGCGCGACGGCGCCGCCTACCTGCAGGCCTGGAGCCTGGAGCGCGACGCGTGGCGCACCTACAAGCTGGACCGGATCGTGGAGGCCACCGCCCTGGAGCAGGCCGCCGAGGACCACGGTGAGCCACCCGCGCCCCTGGCCGGCTGGTTCGAGGGGAGCACCAGCGTCGTGCTGGAGCTGCAGCCCTCCGCGGCATGGATCACGGAGTACTACCCGACGCGTCGAGTGGAATCCGCAGGAACCGACGTTGAACTCCTGGTGGCGGAACTTCCCGTGGCGGATCCGGGGTGGCTGCGGGCTCTGCTGTTGCGCCTGGGCGGCTCGGTGCGCGTCCTGGAACCGGTCGGCGCCGGCCAGGATGCCGCCAACGCCGCCCGGGAGGCACTGGCCCTCAACGCCTCGGTCTTCGGGAGCCTCTGAGATGGGGTGGTTGTTGCTGTGGTGCGGCATCGGGCTGCTCTGGCTGGCGACGATGGTCGGCTGCGGTTGGGTGCTGTGGCGCAAGGGCAAGGCCCTGCTGCGGGAGTTGGAGGCACAGGGGCGCACCCTCGGTGACCTGATCACCCTCCTGGGCGAGCTAGAGTTGCCTGCGGAACGCGACGATGTCGCTCGCCGTTCCGCTGGCACCTGACGTAGACATCGAGACGCTTGCGTCTGATTCCTAGGAGACTGACATGCCCAACCTGGGCCCCACCGAGCTGCTGATCATCCTCGCCATCGCCATCCTGCTCTTCGGCGGCACGCGTCTCGCCGGCGTCGGCAAGGCGTCCGGCCGTGCCATCCGCGAGTTCAAGGAGGAGACCTCCACCCTCAAGGACGACAAGGCCGCCAAGCAGGTCGAGACCCAGAAGGTCACCGAGACGGTCGACGGCACGATCGTCGAGACCGAGAAGAAGTTCGAAGCCTGATCGTGGCCAGCACCACCGGCGCCACGGCCCTGCGCAAGCGGCGCCTCAACTTGTCGTGGCTGAAGCCGCCGCGTCCGGATGACGAAGGTGCCATGGCGCTGGTGGACCACCTGCGGGAGCTGCGCTACCGGGTGATCGTGGCCGCGCTGGCCATCGTCGTCGCCACCGCCTTGTGCCTGGTCTGGCACGAGTTCCTGCAGCGGATGGTCTTCCGGCCGTACACGCAGGCGATCGACCTGTACAAGGCTGCGCATCCGGGAGCCGATGTCAGCCTGGTGGCCAATGGCCTGTCGACCTCCTTCATGTTCACGCTCAAGACGGGTCTGTACGCCGGTCTGGTGACCAGTTGCCCCGTCTGGCTCTACCAGCTGTGGGCCTTCATCGCGCCGGGCCTGCTCTCCAAGGAGAAGAAGTACTCCTTGATGTTCTTGGCCACGGGCATCCCGCTCTTCCTGTCCGGCGTGGCGCTGGGCTACTGGATCAGTCCCAAGGGCTTCGTCATGCTCCTCGGCTTCACGCCGGAGGGTGTCACGAACCTGCAGGACATCAACGACTTCCTGCACTTCCTGTCAGTGATGCTGCTGGTCTTCGGTGGAGCCTTCCTCCTCCCGGTGATCCTGGTGGCCCTCAACCTGGTCGGGGTGCTGCGCGGCACCACGCTGGGCAAGTACCGTGCCTTCGGCATCTTTGCCTGCTTCGTCTTCGGGGCCGTGGCGACGCCGTCGCAGGACCCCTTCAGCATGTGCGCCCTCGCCCTGCCGATGGCGCTGATGTACCTGGTCAGTGAAATCATCTGCCGCATCAATGACAAGCGTCGCGTCGAGCGCGGCGAGCTGGTCCTGGCCGACTGAATTCATGACACCCGGACCCACAATTCACCTCGTCGTCAACCCCTCTGCCGGGCGTGGCCGTGCGCGTCGGCTGCTTCCGCACGTCCACAACACCCTGGCCGACGCCGTGCCCGACGGGCGGGTGGTGGTGCACATCGCCACCGACTATGCCGACGCACGCAAGCAGTGCCTGCGCGCGGTGCGGGAGACCACGCCCGCCCTGCACGGACGCCGCGATGCCCTGGTGGTGATGGGTGGCGACGGGATGGCCCACCTGGGGCTCAACGCCTGCGCGGAGGCCCGTACCGACGGCCTCGACGTGCCGCTGGGCGTCATCCCGGCCGGCACCGGCAATGACTTCTGCCGCGGCGTGGGCATCCCGGCCACGGTCGAGGAGGCCACCCGACTCGTCGCGGAGGGACGGACCCGTCGGATCGACCTCACCGAGGTCACGGGGAACCTGGTCGGCGCGGACCGTGCCTTCGTCGGCAGCGTGGTCTCCACCGGCTACGACGCCCGGGTGAACAAGGCCACCAATGACTTCCGTTTCCCGATCGGCCCGCTGGGGCCGCTGGCCTATGGCGCCCTTGCCCTGGGAGAGGTGGCCAGGTTCACCCCCTTGGACTACCGGATCGAGATCGATGGGCAGCCGCGTGAGCTGAGCTCCGTGCTGGTGGCCGTCGCCAATGCCGGTCACTTCGGTGGCGGGATGAAGATCGTGCCGCAGGCCGATGTCACCGATGGGCTGCTCGACGTGCTCCTCGTCGGAGACCTCAAGCGCCGGCAGGTGCTGGAACTGTTGCCCAAGCTCTACCGTGGCGCCCATGTGGGGCATCCCGCCGTGGAGTTCGTGCGCGCCCGCACCGTGCGGATCGACGGTGAGGCCGTGGGGCGTGACGGCAGTCGCAGCCCGATGTTCGCGATGGGTGACGGTGAGTCGCTGGGCGGCGTGCCCTTGAATGCCACCGTGCGTCCCGGCCTGATCGCGGTCTTCCGGGCCTGATCAGGCGTGCAGGTGCTCCCGGTGTCCGCGGCCGATGGACTCTGACTCCAGCTGGATCGTGCAGTGCTCGATCGCCACCTCGTGGTGCTGGCCGAGGCATGACTGCAGGGCTTGCAGGATCACCAGGCAATGTCCGTCACGGAAGCACCCCTCGTCCAGCACGATGTGGGCGGTGAGGACTGGTAGTCCGCTGGCGACGGTGGAGGCGTGCAGGTCATGGACGTCGCGGACATGGGGTTGTGCCGCCATGTGCTCCCGGACCCGGTCGAGGTCGAGGCCGGCGGGCGTGGCCTCCAGCAGGATCGTCCCGGAGGTGCGAAGCAGGGCCACGGCCCGGGGCAGGATCAGGGCCGCGACGAAGAGCCCGGCCACCGCGTCGGCCTGCATCCAGCCGGTCCATGCGATCACGGCTGCCGCGACGAGTACCGCGACCGAGCCCAGCGCGTCATTGGCCACCTCCAGGAAGGCGGCCCGCATGTTCAGGTTGTGACCGCGGCCACCGGCCAGGACGGCGAGCGAGGCGATGTTGGCCACCAGACCCAACGCACCCACCGCGGCAAGCCCGCCCGAGGTAATCTGGGGCGGCGTCACCAGCCGCTGCACGGCCTCGACGACCGCGTAGCAGCCGACGCCCAGCAGCACCGCCGCCTGCGCCGCGGCGGCAATGACCTCGGCCCGCTGCCAGCCCCAGGTGCGCCGTGACGAGGCGGGACGAGTCATCAGGTGGGCCGCGAGCAGGGCGACCACCAAGCCCAGCGAATCCGTCAACATGTGCGCGGCGTCCACCAGCAGGGCCAGGCTGCCGGTCATCGCGGCACCCACCACCTCGGCCACCAGCACCGTCCCGGTGATGGCCAGTGCCACCGCCAGCCGCCTGCGGTTCGTGGTCCCCTGCGCGTGGTCGTGTCCCATGCCCACCATGGCCTCCTTGCATCGCTGTATGACGATGATAGCTACAACAAGCGATCGAAGGAAATGTCGGAGCCACCGGCTACTGTCATGGGTGATGACCGAGAACGAGTTCACCATTGCCCCCGGAAGCCTGCTGGAACAGTTCACCGCTGGCTATGACTTCCCGCTCGATGACTACCAGCTGCAGGCCTGCGCCCAGATCGAGGAGGGTGCCGGCGTGCTCGTCGCCGCGCCCACCGGTGCGGGCAAGACCGTCGTCGGCGAGTTCGCCGTCTTCTGCGCCCTGGCCACCGGCAAGAAGTGCTTCTACACCACGCCCATCAAGGCCCTGAGCAACCAGAAGTTCCATGACCTCGCCGAACGCCACGGGGCGGACCGGGTGGGGCTGCTCACCGGTGACAGCTCGGTCAACTCGGAGGGCCAGGTGGTCGTGATGACCACCGAGGTGCTCCGCAACATGATCTACGCCAACTCCACGACGCTGAACAACCTGGGCTATGTGGTGATGGACGAGGTGCACTACCTGGCCGACCGCTTCCGCGGCGCCGTCTGGGAGGAGGTCATCATCGGCCTGGCCCCCAGCGTGCAGCTGGTCAGCCTGAGTGCCACCGTCAGCAATACCGAGGAATTCGGCGACTGGCTGGACGAGGTGCGCGGCAACGTGAAGGTGGTCATCTCCGAACGTCGTCCGGTTCCGCTCTACCAGCACGTGATGGCCAACAAGCAGATCCACGACCTCTTCGAGGGCGTCGCGCCGACGGCCTCGGAGACCCCGAGCGAACGCGCCGCCCGGGTCAACCCCGAACTGCTCAAGCTGGCCCGCAGCGAGACCAAGGACGTGCGCGACGACTCCCGTCGCCCCCGTGGCCGTTCGGGCAAGGGCAAGAAGAATGTCGCCTACGGCTCGGGCCAGTTCGGCGGTGCCGCCAAGGCCCACCTGGAGCGACAGAGGGGGCGCGACTCCCGCGACGACCGTGGCCCCCGCCTCACCCCGAGCCGCGCGGTGATGACCACGCAGCTGCAACGAGCCCGGTTGCTTCCGGCCATCTGCTTCGTCTTCAGCCGGCAGGGCTGCGACGGGGCCGTGCGCCAGCTGCTGGCCTCCGGGGTCAACCTGACCAGCGACGAGGAGGCGACCCGGCTGATCGGCATCGCCCAGAAGCACCTGGGCGGCATGACCTCGGCGGACCTGCGGGCACTGGACCACGACATCTTCCTCGAGGCCCTGAGTCGCGGCATCGCAGCCCACCACGCGGGTCTGCTGCCCGCCTTCAAGGCGGTCGTCGAGGAGGGCTTTGCCGCCGGCCTGATCAAGATCGTCTTCGCCACCGAGACCCTGGCCCTGGGCATCAACATGCCGGCCCGCACCGTCGTGCTGGAAAAGCTGGTCAAGTACAACGGCGAGAGCCACGTGGACATCACTCCGGGGGAGTACACCCAGCTGACGGGACGTGCCGGACGCCGCGGCATCGACGTCGAGGGACACGCAGTGGTGCTCTGGCAGCCCGGGATGGATCCCCGGGCCGTCGCCGGTCTGGCCTCCCGCCGCACCTATCCGCTCAAGTCCTCCTTCTCGCCCACCTACAACATGACCGTCAACCTCGTCGGCCGGGTGGGCCGGGAGCGGGCCCGTGGCCTGCTGGAGCAGAGCTTCGCCCAGTTCCAGACCGACGCGTCCGTGGTGAACCTGGCCACCGTCGCCGCCCGCAACCAGCGCGAGATCGACGACTACCTCAAGGCCGCCCACTGCGACCGGGGCGACTTCACCGAATATGCCCAGCTGCGCGAGGACGTCCGGGAACTGGAAGCCCAGCAGGCCCGGCTGCGCAAGCAGGACAAGCGCGCCGAGGCCCTGAACTCCCTGATGACCCTGGAGCCCGGCGACATCATCCACGTTCCCGCCGGACGCCACCAGGGCTGGGCCGCGGTGATCGACGCCGGCCGCCACGGCGGCCGTGGGGGAGAACCGCATCCGATGGTGGTCACCGAGGACCGCGAGGTGGTCCGCCTGACCACCAGCGACTTCCCGACCCCGACCCAGGTGGTCGGCAAGCTCCGCATCCCGCGCAAGTTCGACCCGCGCCAGGCGGCCAGCAGGCGCAACCTGGCGGCCTCCTTCATCGACAAGCTGCACGCCCTCAACCCGCAGGCGGCCACCCTGCACGGGCCGCGGGCCGACGCGGAGATGACCGCCCGGATCTCCGAGCTGCGCCGCGAACTCAAGCGCCACCCCTGCCACGAGTGCCCGGACCGGGAGACCCACGCCCGCTTCGCGGAGCGTGCGATGCGCCTGGACCGGGACCGCCAGCAGGCGCGCGCCCGGGCCGAGGCCCGCAGCAACACCATCGCCAAGCGCTTCGACAAGCTGTGCCTGGTGCTGGAGTCCATGGGTTACCTGGGCAGCGAGGACCACGAGGTCACCGACGCCGGACAGATGCTCGCCCGGCTCTACTCGGAGCTCGATCTGGTCACCGCCGAGTGCATCCGTGACGGCGTCTTCGACGGCCTCGACGCGCCGCAGCTGGCGGCCGTGCTCAGTTCCCTGGTCTACGAGACCCGACGGGTCGAGCAGGGCCGGATGGCGCGGATGCCGGACCGGGTCACGGAGGCCGCCCAGCACGAGGTGCGCGCCACCTGGCGTCGGGTCAGCATCGTGGAACGAGACTTCCGCCTGGAGCGAAGCACCGAACCGGACATCGGCTTCGCCGAGGCGGCCTTCGCCTGGGCCTCCGGGGAGCCTCTCGCCCGGGTGCTCGGACAGTGTGGCCTACCCGCCGGTGACTTCGTGCGATGGGTGCGCCAGGTGATCGACATGCTGGGTCAGGTGGCCGCCGCTGCCGGCCCCGGAGACCTGCGCCGAACCAGCCGTGAGGCAGTCACCGCCATGCGGCGCGGAGTGGTCGAGTTCGACCCCGACGAGGACTGAGCTCCGTATTGGTCCCGTTACCATGGGAATGGCCCTGTTCGTTCCGGGCCGCTGTCCTGTCCGGGCCTCGGTGCCCTGTCCCATCCCCCTGAACGGAGCACCAGCATGGCCGGAGGCCTCGCAGCACTTCTCGACGACGTGGCGGCCATCGCCAAGGTGGCGGCGGCCTCGATCGACGACGTCGGTGCCGCGGCCGGCAAGGCCAGCATCAAGGCCACCGGCGTCGTGGTGGACGACACCGCCGTGACTCCGCAGTACGTGGCCGGCGTCACCCCGGACCGCGAACTGCCGATCATCAAGAGGATCGCCATCGGCTCCCTACGCAACAAGATCGTCTTCATCCTGCCGGTGGTGATCCTGCTCAGCATCTACGCGTCCTGGCTCCTGACCCCGATCCTGATGTGCGGTGGCGCCTACCTGTCCTACGAGGGCGCGCACAAGATCTGGGGCAAGTTCACCGGGCACGGCCATGGCGACGGCGCCGGGGGCGACCCCGAAACCCCGGTGGTGCTGGAAGGGCCGGAGCAGGAGGCGAAGATGGTCAAGGGGGCCATCACCACCGACTTCATCCTGTCTGCCGAGATCATGGTGATCGCCCTGAACGAGGTGACCGACCAGCCGTTGATGACCCGGATCGGCAGCCTGATCGCCGTCGCCCTGCTGATCACCTTCCTGGTCTACGGCGTCGTCGCGATCATCGTGAAGCTGGACGACATCGGCCTGAAGATGACCCAGAAGGGCCTCAGGTCGGGCGCCATCGTGGTCAAGGCGATGCCGGTGATCCTGTCCATCCTGTCCACCGTCGGGCTGGCGGCCATGCTCTGGGTCGGTGGGCACCTGATCATGGTGGGCGCCGACGAGCTGGGCCTGCACGCGCCCTACGACTTCGTGCACCACCTGCAGCACGAGGTGGAGCACGGCGTGCCGCACGCCCTGGCGGCCACGCTGGGCTGGTTCACCAACACGCTGGGTTCCGCCGTGATCGGCTTCCTCGTCGGCTCGGTGATCGTCGGCCTGCTCGCGCTGCTCCCGAGCCGACACGGCAAGGGCGACTCCGCCCATGCCGAGGAGCACCCGGAGCCGCAGGCCGCGGGCGAGTGGCCCGGTGAGGGCACCGTCGACGCTCCCGAGACGGCCGAGGCGGACAAGCAGTGACGCCGCTAGATTGATCGCATGAGCCTTGCCCTGCGCGTGATCCCCTGCCTCGACGTCCACGACGGTCGGGTGGTGAAGGGGGTCAACTTCACCAATCTGCGGGATGCCGGGGACCCCGTCGAGCTGGCGCGCGCCTATGGTGAGGCCGGCGCCGACGAACTGGTCTTCCTGGACATCTCGGCTTCCACCGAGGGTCGGGCCACGACCCGGGAGACGGTGACGCGCTGTGCGGAGACGGTCTTCATCCCGCTCTGCGTCGGTGGGGGAGTCTCCAGCGTCGAGGACGTGGACGCCCTGTTGCGTTGCGGCGCCGACAAGGTCGGCATCAACACGGGTGCGATCCGTCGGCCCGAGGCGATCGACGAGATCACCCGTCGCTTCGGCAACCAGGTGCTGGTGCTCTCCCTGGACGCGCGTCGTGAGCCGGGGCAGCCCTCGGGCTTCGGCGTCACCACGCACGGTGGGAAGAAGTCCGCCGGGCTGGACGCCATCGCGTGGGTGAAGGAGGCCGTCGAGCGTGGTGCCGGTGAGGTGCTGCTGAACTCCATGGATGCCGACGGCACCACCGACGGCTTCGACCTGGAGATGATCCGCGCCGTGCGCGAGGTGGTGGACGTGCCGGTGATCGCCTCGGGCGGTGCCGGGACCGTGCGGCACTTCGTCGATGCGGCGAAGGCCGGAGCAGACGCCGTGCTGGCGGCCAGCGTCTTCCACTACGCCACGCTGACCATCGCCCAGGTCAAGGACGGCCTGCGCGCGGCCGGCATCGAGGTCCGCTGACCGGGCGTGGGATTTGCGACATCTTCCACGTGGACCGACCAAACCCCTTGACTGTGGTCAGTCCATTGGGTTTAGTCTGCCGTCATGGCTGACAAAGACGCGGCAGGATGGCAGGTTTCCGGGGTCGACCGACGGGGCGTGAGTGAACGCCTGGTGGACCGCATCTCCATGGCGCACGACGCCTCTCACTACTTGGTCACGCCACGCGTCGTGGTCACGGCACGCGACGCGGGGGAGGTGGCAGCGGTGCTGCGGCAGGCCCAGACGGATGGTCGCCGCGTCACCTTCCGCTCGGGCGGCACCTCGCTGAGCGGTCAGGCCCTCAGTGACGACGTCCTGCTGGACGTGCGTCAGAACTTCCGGGGCGTGACGGTCCTCGACGAGGGCCGAAGGGTTCGCTGCGAACCGGGTGCCACCATCCGCACCGTCAATGCGCACCTGGCCCGGCACGGACGCCGTCTGGGTCCCGACCCTGCCAGCGAGATCGCCTGCACCGTCGGTGGTGTGGTGGCGAACAACTCCTCGGGCATGAGCTGCGGAACCGAGCGCAACACCTATCGCACCCTCGATTCGTTGGTCCTGGTGCTGCCGTCGGGGACCGTCGTGGACACGGGCCTGCCCGATGCCGACGAGAGACTGCGTCGCGACGAGCCGGAGCTGTGGCACGGTCTGGCGGCGCTGCGGGACCGGGTCCGCGGCAATGACCAGAGCATGGCGACGATCGCGCAGCAGTACGCCATGAAGAACACCATGGGCTATGGCCTCAACTCCTTTGTCGACCATGACCAGCCGGTGCACATCCTGGAGCACCTGGTGATCGGTTCGGAGGGCACGCTGGGCTTCGTCGCCCAGGCCACCTTCAACACCGTGCCGGTGCAACCCTTCGCGGCGACGGCGCTGCTGGTCGTGGACGAGCTGGGAATCGCCACCGACGCCCTGAGCGCCATGGTGAACGGCGGTGCGACGGCCCTCGAGCTGATGGATGCGGCCAGCCTCCGGGTGGTGCAGCAGTACAAGGAGGCCTCGCCGGAGCTGGCCGCCCTGCACGTGGACCGGCACGCCGGCCTGCTGGTGGAGGCCACCAGTGACAGCGCGGAGGAGCTGGCCGCACGGATGGCCAACCTGAACGACGTGATGGCCGCGCTGCCGATTCCCGCCCCGCCCCGGTTCACCGACGTCGCCCGTGAGCGCGCGGACCTCTGGTACCTGCGCAAGGGGCTGTACACCACGGTTGCCGGAGCGCGTCCGGCGGGAACCACGAACCTGCTGGAGGATGTCGCGGTTCCGGTGGACTCGCTGACAGCCACGATCGATGACCTTGCGGGGCTCTTCGGCCAGCACGGCTATGACGACGCCGTCATCTTCGGGCACGCGAAGGACGGCAACATCCACTTCATGATCAACCCCACCCTGTCCGATCCGCGGCAATTGGACACCTACGCCGAGTTCACCGAACAGATGGTGACGGCGGTCCTGGCACGAAAGGGGACCCTGAAGGCCGAACACGGCACCGGCCGGATCATGGCGCCCTATGTCCGGCGACAGTTCGGCGACGAGCTCTACGACGTGATGTGCCAGGTCAAGAAGCTGGCCGACCCCGCGGGAATGCTCAATCCGGGCACCCTGCTGGAGGACGATCCGACGGCCCACCTGAAGAACCTCAAGACGATGGCGCCCGTCGACGACTTCGTGGACCGCTGCGTGGAGTGCGGCTACTGCGAGCCGACCTGTCCGTCCAAGGACCTGACCACCACCCCGCGGCGCCGGATCGCCCTGTTGCGGGAGATCCAGGTGCGCTCGGATGCCGAGGCGGACGAGTTGCGCAGGGCCTATGACTACGAGGCGGTGGACACCTGTGCGGTGGACTCCCTGTGCAGCAAGGCATGCCCCGTGCTGATCGACACCGGCGTCTTCATGAAGAAGTTCCGGGCCGAGCGGCATGGTGAGCGCGCGATGAAGGCCTCCGTGAAGGTTGCCGAGCAGTGGGGCCCCATCACCACCGGCCTGCGGGCGGGGATGAAGGTGGCCGACGTCCTGCCCACCGCCGCGCTGGCGGCTGCCACGACGATCGGGCGCACCGTGATCAGCAAGGACCTGCTGCCCGCCGTGGGTTCCGACCTGCCCCATTCCGGCATGGCGCGCCCGGAGCCGACGAGCGTGCCGGAGGCTCGTGGCGTGCTCTTCGCCTCCTGCCTGGGCGAGATCTTCGGGCCCTCGGAATCGGGTTGCGGCCGCGGGGCCACCGATGCCGTGACGCAGATCTGTGCTGCCGCCGGCGTGGGCCTGGACATCCCGGACCTGGACGGGCTGTGCTGCGGCACGGTGTGGGTCTCGAAGGGCTTCACGGAGGGATCACGGGCCATGGCCGAGCGGACCTTCGACATCCTGTGGCCGGCCACCCGCGAGGGCAGGCTCCCGGTCGTGTGCGACGCGGCCTCCTGCTCACACGGTCTCGAAGGATTGGCCAAGCACCTGCCCGAGGCCAAGGCGGAGCTGTGGAAGAGCGTCACGGTGGAGGATGCGGTGACCTTCGTGGCGCGGGAGTGCGTGCCCGCGCTGGACCTGGAGCCCCGCGGAAGCGTGGTGCTGCACCCGACCTGTTCGATGATCCATCTGGGGTGCGTGGAGGATGCCGTGGCCTGCGCCAAGGCCGCCTTCGCCGACGTGGTGCTGCCTGTCGAGGCGGGTTGCTGTGGCTTCGCGGGTGACCGCGGCATGCTGCATCCCGAGCTGACGGCATCGGCCACCGTCGCGGAGGCCCGCGAGGTGGCATCCGTGGTGGGGGAGCGGGCGGCCGCAGGGCGCCCCGTGGAGGCCTTCGCGAGTGCCAATCGGACCTGCGAGATGGGAATGTCGCGGGCCACGGGCCAGGAGTATCGACACGTGCTCGAACTCCTGGCGGAACGGTTGGCCCCGCGTCACTAGGATGGCGTCATGGATTGCCTCTTCTGCAGCATCGTGGCCGGTGACATCCCCAGCCGCAAGGTCTACGAGGACGAGAAGGCCTACGCCTTCCTCGACATCTCGCCGTGGCACAAGGGACACACCCTGGTCATCCCGAAGCGCCACGTCGACGACCTGACGGGGGACCCGACGGTGCTGACGGAGATTGCCCCGGCCATCAGCCACGTCTCCCGCCTGCTCGTCGACCGTCTGGACGCCGACGGTCTCAACATGGTCTCCAGTGCGGGGCCCGTCGCCGGGCAGGAGGTCTTCCACCTCCACGTCCACCTGGTGCCGCGTTATGGCGAGCATGCCGGTCTGGGTGAGCTCTTCCGCAAGCAGGTGGAGGACGATCCCGACCAGGTGCTTGCTCGCATCGTCGGCTGAGATTCCACCCTGCAAGGGGTTTGCGGACGGGTGACCAATAATTGCGACCCCGCTTCAATCTGTTCACTTTCAACTGTGTAGCGTTCATCAATGTCAGGGTGGCCATAGGGGGTCACCCGCAACGCAGAGGGAAGTGACCAGTCATGGGACGCATCGTCAACCGTATCCTGTCCAAGGTCTTCGGCATCGTGCTGCTGCTCGTCGGCGTCGGTGCCCTGATTGGTGGCAACTACGCCCACGGCTACGTGCGCGACCAGCTGGCGCAGGAGAAGATCACCATGCCGGCGGCGGACAAGCTCACCAGCCAGGAGATGAAGGACTCGCTGGGGAAGTGGTCCGGCCAGCAGATGACCACCGGCCCCCAGGCCGAGGCCTTCGCCAATGACTACCTGTGGGAGCACATGATGGCCGCCTCGGGCGGCAAGACCTACGAGGAGGTCTCCGGCGAGTACATGAAGATCGCGGACAAGACCTCCGCCGAGGCCCAGAAGGCCGGCGCCCTGCGTCAGACCATGTTCATGGGTGACTCGCTGCGCTCCATGCTGCTCACTGCCTATGCCTTCTGGCTGGTGGGCACCATTGTCACCGTCGCGGGCTGGGTGTGCCTTGCGCTGGGGCTGCTGCTGTCCGTGCTCGGCTGGTTCGTCTGGCGCAAGAAGGGTGACGAGGCTGTCGCTCACGTCTGAGATCGGTTTGCATGGAGGGTCCGTCCCACGCGGGACGGGCCCTGCGGCGTCCATATTCCGGAAAACCGTCTCACAATGTGAGAGTTCGTGGGGAAGTCGTTGACCCCGCACGCGCCGCGCGAGAGTGTTTGAGTCATGCAGAGCACCAACCTCGTACTTGCCAAGCGCTGAGACCACGCACCACCGGTCGAGGCGCTACCTCCGTTTGCCCTGGGCAACGGGGGTTTTTTGTTGGCCGGATGCCTTGTCCGGCTGGCGGAATGGCACCGAGGGCACAGGCCCGGCACGACATCATCAAGGCGGGTTCCAGACCCGCATGTAGCAACCGACGAAGGGATAGTCATGGCAGCCGCCGACTCCACACCACGGATGATGACTGGCTCGCAGGCGCTGGTCGCCTCGCTGGAGCGTCTCGGGGTAGAGGTTGTCTTCGGCCTTCCCGGTGGCGCCATCATGCCCGCCTATGACGCGCTGTATGACTCCAAGATCCGACACATCCTGGTCCGTCACGAGCAGGGCGCCGGGCATGCGGCCGAGGGATACGCCGTCGCCACCGGACGCGTGGGCGTCTGCATCGCCACCTCCGGCCCCGGCGCCACCAACTTGGTCACGCCCATCGCTGACGCCTACATGGACTCGGTGCCCATGGTGGCCATCACCGGCCAGGTCAACTCGAACTTCATCGGGACCGATGCCTTCCAGGAGGCCGACATCCGCGGCATCACGATGCCGATCAGCAAGCACAACTTCCTGATCACCCGTACCGAGGACATCCCCCGGGCGGTCAAGGAGGCCTTCCACATTGCCGAGACCGGCCGACCTGGCCCTGTCCTGGTGGACATCGCCAAGGATGCGCTGGTGGGAAGCGCGCCCTTCGTGTGGCCGTCCGGGATCGACCTGCCCGGCTACAAGCCCACCACCAAGCCCCACAGCCGCCAAGTGCGCGAGGCGGCCAAGATGATCGCCGAGGCCAAGCGGCCCGTGCTCTACATCGGCGGCGGCGTGATCAAGGCACGCGCGGCCGACGAGCTGGCGCAGCTGGTGAAGGCCACCGGCATCCCCGTCGTCACCACCCTGATGGCCCGTGGCGCCTTCCCGGACAGCCACGAGCTGCACATGGGGATGCCCGGCATGCACGGCAGCGTCTCCGCCGTCGGCGCCATCCAGCAGTCTGACCTGCTGATCGCCGTCGGCACCCGCTTCGATGACCGCGTCACCGGCCGGCTGGACAGCTTCGCCCCCAAGGCCAAGGTCATCCACGCCGACATCGACCCGGCCGAGATCAGCAAGAACCGGATCGCGGACCTGCCCGTGGTCGGCGACGCCCGCGCCTTCCTGTACGAGCTCAATGCGGCCATGGGCAAGGTCGAGATGCAGGACCTGTCCGGCTGGCACCACAACCTGGCCTCGCTGAAGAAGCGCTACCCGCTCGGCTGGGAGGAGCCCACCGAGGGCCGCCTCAGCCCGCAGTACGTGATCAAGCGGATAGGTGAGCTCAGCGGACCCGACGCCATCTACGCCTCCGGCGTCGGCCAGCACCAGATGTGGGCCGCGCACTTCCTGCCGCACGAGAAGCCCGGCAAGTGGCTCAACTCCGGCGGCGCCGGCACCATGGGCTACTGCGTGCCCGCCGCGATGGGCGCCCAGGCCGGCAATCCCGACGCTGTGGTCTGGGGGATCGATGGCGACGGCTGCTTCCAGATGACCAACCAGGAACTGGTCACCTGTGCGCTGAACGACATCCCGATCAAGATCGCCGTGATCAACAACAATGTGCTGGGCATGGTGCGCCAGTGGCAGACGCTCTTCTTCGACCAGCGCTACTCGCACACGGACCTCAACTCCGAGCGGATCCCGGACTTCCCGAAGCTGGCCGAGGCGATGGGCTGCGTCGGCCTGCGCGCAGAGACCCCGGAGGAGGTCGACGAGGTGATCAAGAAGGCGCTGAGCATCAACGACGGCCCCGTCGTGGTGGAATTCGTCGTCGAGAAGGACGCCATGGTGTGGCCGATGGTGGCCGCTGGAACCGGCAATGACGACATCAAGATTGCCCGCGACATGGCACCCGAATGGGAAGAGGAAGCACTGTGACAAGCACCCACACCCTCAGCGTCCTGGTCAGCAATGCCCCCGGTGTGCTGGCTCGCACCGCGGCGCTGTTCAGCCGCCGCGGCTTCAACATCGCCTCGCTGGCCGTCGGCCCCACCGAGAACGAGTACCTCTCCCGGATGACCGTCGTGGCCGAGGTGGACGACGCCTTCGTGCTGGAACAGCTCGTGAAGCAGCTCAACAAGCTGATCGAGGTGATCAAGGTCGTCGAGCTGGAGCAGGCCGCCGTCAAGCGTGAGCTGATGCTGGTCAAGGTCCGTTCCGACATGGGCAATCGCAGTCAGGTCATCGACACCGTCAGTCTGTTCCGTGGGAAGGCCGTCGACGTCGGTCCGGACTCCATTACGGTGGAGGCCACGGGAAGTCCCGAGAAGCTGCAGGCGATGCTGGAGATGCTGAAGCCCTTCGGCGTGATCGAGCTGGTCCAGTCCGGCCAGGTGGCGCTGGGGCGGGGCAGCCGCACCATCACCGACAAGGCCCGTCCCTGACCAACCCACAATCCATTTCTTCCATCCGAGCAGTACCACCAACAAGGAGTTCGCACCCTCATGGCAAAGATGTACTACGACGACAACGCCGACCTGTCGATCATCCAGGGCCGCAGCGTCGCTGTGATCGGCTACGGCTCGCAGGGCCACGCCCACGCGCTCAACCTGCGTGACTCGGGCGTCGACGTGCGCGTCGGCCTGGCCGAGGGCAGCAAGTCCCGCGCCAAGGCCGAGGCCGAGGGCCTGCGCGTCCTCAGCGTCGCCGAGGCCGTCGAAGAGGCCGACCTGATCATGATCCTCACCCCTGACCAGGTCCAGCGTGGCCTGTACAAGGCGGAGATCGAGCCCAACCTGGTGGCCGGCGACGCCCTCTTCTTCGCCCACGGCTTCAATATCCGCTTCGGCTACATCACCCCGCCGGAGGGTGTCGACGTCTGCATGGTCGCTCCCAAGGGCCCCGGCCACCTGGTGCGCCGTGAGTACGCCGACGGCCGTGGCGTGCCCGTCGTCGTCGCCGTGGAGAAGGACGCCACCGGCAATGCCTGGCCGCTGACCCTCAGCTACGCCAAGGCCACCGGCGGCCTGCGCGCCGGCGGCATCGAGACCACCTTCACCGAGGAGACCGAGACCGACCTGTTCGGTGAACAGGCCGTGCTCTGCGGCGGCATGTCGCACCTGGTCCAGGCCGGCTTCGAGACCCTGGTCGAGGCGGGCTACCAGCCCGAGGTGGCCTACTTCGAGTGCCTGCACGAACTGAAGCTGATCGTCGACCTGATGATCGAGGGTGGCATCTCCAAGCAGCGCTGGAGCATCTCCGACACCGCCGAGTACGGCGACTACGTCTCCGGCCCGCGCGTCGTCGACGCCCACGTCAAGGAGCAGATGAAGGCCGTCCTGACCGACATCCAGACCGGCGCCTTCGCCAAGCGCTTCATCGAGGACCAGGACGCCGGCGCGCCCGAGTTCAAGAAGATGCGCGAGACCGAGGCGGGGCACCAGATCGAGGCCACCGGCCAGGAGCTGCGCAAGATGTTCAGCTGGATCAAGCCCACCGACGAGGACTTCACCGAGGGAACGGCTTCGCGCTGACGCGCTTCGCCGGGCAAGGCCGGCCGCTGATCTGAGCTGTCGCCACACCCAATTCGTTCCCCGAGCCTGTCGAGGGGATGAGGCCCCTTCCGCGCCACGCGGGAGGGGCCTCGTGCGTCTCTTGAAAGACACCCTTGTTCTAGTGACAATAGAACTATGTTGTGGACCGTGGACCCGACGTCGCCTACGCCGCTGTTCGAGCAGCTCGCCGCGCAGGTGCGGCGGGCCATTGCTGACCAGAAGCTCACGGCGGGGGAGAGGCTGCCGTCGGCCAAGGAGCTGGCGGCCTCGCTGGAGATCAACCTGCACACCGTGCTGCGCGCCTACCAGGCCCTGCGCGACGAGGGACTGATCGAGCTGCGTCGCGGCAGGGGGGCCGTTGTCATTGCGGACGATCCGGGCCTGGTGAACCTGCACCTGATGGCCGACGAGTTGTTGGCCGAGGCCGGGCGGCTGGGCCTGCCGCACGAAAGCGTCGTCGAACTGCTGGAAGGACGTCGGTCATGAACGGCACCGCCAACAATGTGGAATTCGTCGACCACCCGCCGGCCCGGGTCTACTGGCTACCCGCGCTGGTCTGCCTGCTCTGCGCCGCCGGTGGTGCCGCACTGGTGTGGAGCGTGCGAGACCAGCTGCCGGATCCGGTGGCCACCCACTGGGGAGCCGACGGCAGGCCCGACGGTTTCACCCCGCTGGATCGAGTGGTCTGGACGCATCTGGCGATCACCCTGGGGCTGTCGCTGCCCATGATCGGGCTGGGTGCCGCCCTGAAGCAGGCCCGCAGCATGGCGCCGGTGACTGCTGGTATGGGCGCCTTCTTGGCGTGTGTCTTCTTTGGCGGCACCTGGACGCAGCGAGGACTGACGACCGAGCAGGTCGGCGACGAGTGGTGGAGTGCTGCTGTGGGAGCGGTGGCGGCGCTGGTGGTGGGTGCTCTGGTCTGGCTGGCCACGCGTGCCTCGAACGTGGTCGTCCCGGCCTCGACGGCGCTGCCGGCCGGAGCGCCCACCGTCACCGGCCCCACCAATGGTCGCTTCGCCTGGACCGGGCGGCTTGTCACCGGCAAGGCCGTCTACTGGTTCTTCGGCCTGGCCAGCCTGCCGGTGATTGCGCTGGTCGTGCTCTTCGCCGCCCTGGGGAATGTCGGTGGCGCCATCGCCATGGCGGCGACCCTGCTGGTGGTCGTCGTGTCCTTCCAGATGATGCTCGCCCCGATCACCATCGACTCGCGGGGCCTGCGCACCGCCGGCCCCATCCGCTGGGTCAACATCCCGCTGGGGACCATCATCTCGGCCGAGGTGGGCCGGACGGTCAGCCCGATGGGTGACTTCGGCGGTTACGGTCTGCGCGGTGCCCTCTTCGACGGCAGTCGTGGTCTGGTCACGGCCGAGGCGCACACGCTGCTGGTCCACCAGGCCGGCAAGCCGCCGATGTACCTCACCGTCGCCGATCCGGACACCGCGGCGGCCACCCTGAACACCCTGCTGCAGCGGCAACGGACGGGTCGATAGACCAGCGTGCCGGATGGCTAGGGTGGCGGGGTGGCACCAGAACTGAGCAGCAACATCACCGACACCGCCCTGATCTTCGAGGGCGGCGGCATGCGCGCCGCCTACACCTGTGCGGTGGTGCAGGAGCTGCTGCGCCGGGAGATGTACTTCGATTTCGTGGCCGGCATTTCCGCCGGATCCTCCAACAGCCTCAACTACGTGGCACGCGACATCGCCCGCGCCGAGGCGAGCTTCGTCGACATCGCGGAACACCCCGACTTCGGCAGCTGGCGCACCTGGGTACGCGGCAAGGGAGTCTTCAACTCCGAGTTCATCTACGGACAGACCGGCCTGCCCGGCCAGCCGCTGCCGCTGGACTGGGAGGCCTTCAAGGCCAATCCCGCCACCCTGAATGTCGGCGGCTTCAATGCTCGCACCGGGGAACATGTGTACTGGACCCAGGATGACATGCCTGACCTGCCCGCCATGGCACAGCGGATCCGTGCCTCGTCGACCATGCCCGGGCTGATGCCGATCGTCCAGATCGACGGCGACCCGTGGTGCGACGGGGCACTGGGGCACAGCGGTGGCATCGCGCTGGACGCGGCCAAGGCCGCCGGGTATGAGAAGTTCTTCGTCGTGCTCACCCGCGAGCCGGGCTATCGCAAGGCCCCGGCGCGGCACCCGCGGGCCTATGACGTGGTCTTTCGCCGCTACCCGAAGATCGCGCGCGCCCTGCTGGACCGTGCCGAGAACTACAACCGCACCCTCGACGAACTCGCCGAACTGGAGCGACGGGGAAGGGCATACGTCTTCCGGCCCACGCACATGAAGATCGCCAACCAGGAGCGCCGGATCGACCGGCTTCGCGAAGCCCATGCCCTGGGGGATGCTCAGGCGAAGCGCGAGCTTCCGGACTGGGAACGCTTCCTGTCCTGATCCCTTGCCCGCAGGGTCAGCGGCGGACGGCCAGGACCACCGCGAGGTCCGGTGCGACGGCCACCTCGGTGGAGGCGAAGCGCTCGTCGGTGAGCCAGCTCCGCCGCAGGGTGTCGACGGCCCCGCAGAATTCACGCGGTGGCCACTCGCTGCTGGGTTCGAAGTCGTCGATCACGACGATGCCGCTGGCTTCCACCAGCTCCCAGGCAAGGTCACGGTCCACGTGCTCGGCGGTCCGGCGATTCATGTACAGCAAGGAGAAGGGCGCCCGGGAGCGCAGGGTGTCGCAGCCGCCATCGAGCACCTCGATGTCGCTGCCTTCGAGGGTCTCGCGGGCACGGGCGGCCCGTTCCGCGTCGCGCTCCACGCAGACGACGTGGGTGTCCGCCCACGCACCGCTGCGCAACCATGCGACGCCTGCTCCGCTGCCGGTCCCGGCCTCGGCGACCGTGCCTCGCCGACCCGCGGCCAGCGTCGCCAACAGCCGTCCGGTCTCGTTGCGGGTGGTCTGCAGCCAGCCGGTCACCAAGGACTGGTGCAGGGCCCGGCTGACCAGTTCGGGAACCACGTCGGGAGTGCTCACCGGCACAGTCTTGCAGCCTCTGGCAAGGGTATTTGTGTCGCTCGCAGGGTGAGACCTGCCCACGGCGGCCCGATCTGCAGCGCACTCCTGCCCTTCAGCCCTAGGCTGGAGGACGTGAGCACGCCAGAGCACCGTCCAGACCGCCCCGCCGTTCGGGTCACGCCGCGTGGTCTGCGACTCGTCTCCTTGACTGCGATGGCCATGCTGCTGGGCCTGGTGCTCCTGGGGTTGTCGTCGATCATGCGTGGTTGCTCCTCGAAGCCCGCCGAGGACCAGGCGGTGCCTGCGCCCGCACAGCCACCCTCGGCGACGCCCAGCGCCACACCCAGCCCCAGCGCCACACCCGGCCCCAGCGCCTCACCAACCCCCAGTGCCTCGCCCTCCGTGAGTGCCAGCAGCGGCTCCGATGATGACCAACCGGATGCACAGGGGATGAAGCACACCGGACTGACCGGCAAGGGCACCTGGCAGACGGCCACGCTGGAGGTCGCGCCGGCCAAGAAGACCGTGGCCGTGCACCGTTATGCCGTGAAGGTGGAGGACGGGACGAAACTCAAGGCCAATGACGTGGCCCGCCAGGTCAGCGGTGTCCTCAACGACCCGCGCGGCTGGACCGGCCACCAGGGACACTCCTTCCAGTTGGTCAAGGATGCCTCCACGGCAGAGTTCACCATCTTCCTGGCTTCGCCAGGCCGCACCCAGAAGATGTGCCCGCTGGACGTGAAGATGACCTGGAGCTGCTGCAGCGGCAACAATGTCCTGCTCAACACGGACCGGTGGCTCTACATGACCCCCACCTATACGGACCTCACCGCCTACCGTGCCTACATGGTCAACCACGAGGTGGGGCACTTCATCGGCAAGGACCACGTCGGCTGCCCCGCCAAGGGTCGCAATGCGCCGGTGATGATGCAGCAGAGCAAGCGGATCGACGGCTGCAAGCCCAATCCGTGGCCCACCACGGACGGCAAGTAGCCCGGCGTGGCACAATGGCCCCAACGTGTTCCGGGGTCGGTGCAAGTCCGAACCGGCGGTGACAGTCCGCGACCCGTCAGCCTCCAGCTGGCGGTTGACCTGGTGGAATTCCAGGACCGACGGTGAAAGTCCGGATGGGAGGAAACACGTGGAGCCGGCGGCTGTCGTCCTGACAGTGCCGATTCCTGGTCTGGCCGTCGTCTGACGACGTCCAGGGCGAACGCGCATCCGTGCGCGTCCTCGCACACCCCGGTGCACGGCAGTGGTGCCGAAGCAGGGGAGCGAGATGGACAACAGCAGCCAGTGGGCGCAAGAAGCCGCGGCGATGGAGCGTGCTCTGGAGCTGGCGGCCCTGGGCATCGAAGCCGACCCCAATCCACGCGTCGGCTGCGTGCTGCTCGACCCAGACGGTCTTCTGGTGGCCGAGGGATGGCACCAGGGCGCGGGCACGCCGCATGCGGAGGCGATGGCCTTGGCGATCGCCGGAGAACGGGCTCGTGGCTGCACCGCCGTCGTGACCCTGGAACCGTGCAACCACACCGGCCGCACCGGGCCCTGCGCCAAGGCCCTTGTCGATGCGGGCGTCGCCCGTGTCGTCTTCGCCCAGTCCGATCCCAACCCCATGGCCGCCGGTGGGGCTGCCACGCTGCGCGCCGCCGGGATCCAGACCGAACCGGGACTGATGGCGGACCGGGTCGAAGCACTCAACGCCACGTGGAACCACGTGCTGCGCACCGGACGCCCCTGGGTCACCTGGAAGTTCGCCGGCACCCTTGACGGTCGCAGTGCCGCCGCCGACGGCAGCTCGCAGTGGATCACCGGCGCGGCCATGCGTCGGGTCATGAATGAGCGCCGGGCACGGTGCGGCGCCGTGGTCGTCGGCACGGGCACGGTGAAGGCCGACGACCCCCGGCTCACCGTGCGTGACGAGCAGGACGAGCCCGTGCAGCGCCAGCCGCTGCGCGTCGTCGTCGGGGATTCCCCCGTGCCCGCCGCGGCACGGGTGCGCGGACGCGACGGTCTCTACCGGCAGCTGCCGGGCGGCGACGCGACGGCGGCACTCGAAGCCCTGGCCTGTGAGGGTATCCACCACGTCTGGCTGGAGGGCGGCCCCACCCTCGCGGCGGCCTGGTGGCGGGCCGGAGTCATCGACGAGGTGATCGCCTGTCTGGCTCCTGCCTTGCTGGGTGCCGGAACTGCCGCGGTTTCGGACCTTGGCATCACCACCATCGCCGACATCAGCCGGCTCCAGCTCATCGACGTCGAACGCCATGGCGACGACGTCGCCCTCATCCTCAACCGCCCCACTCCCAACTGCAAGGAGAAGTGAATGTTCACCGGAATCGTCGAGGAACTCGGCAGCGTCCAGTCCATCGAGCACGGCGCGGAGTCCGCGGTGCTGCGGATTCGTGGCCCCCTGGTGGTCAGCGACGCAATCCCCGGGGCGTCGATCAGCTGCAATGGCGTCTGCCTCACCGTCTTCGAACACGACCAGACCAGCTTCAGCGTCGACGTGATGGCCGAGAGCCTACGTCGCTCCTCGCTGGGAGAACTGACGCAAGGCTCGCCGGTGAACCTGGAACGGGCGATGGCCGCCACCGGCCGCTTCGGCGGACACGTCGTGCAGGGGCATGTGGACGGCACCGCCCGCATCCTGGCGCGCACGCCGGGCGAACGCTGGGAGCTGGTGCGCTTCGAGCTCCCCGCAGGTTTGGCGCGCTATGTGGTGGAGAAGGGCTCGATCACCGTCGACGGCGTCTCCCTGACCGTCAGTGCCATCGGCGAGGACTTCTTCGAGGTCTCTCTGATCCCCACCACCCTGGAGCTCACCACACTGGGCAGCAAGCAGGTGGGTGACCGGGTGAACCTGGAGGTGGACGTGTTCGCCAAATATGTCGAGAAGATGCTGGCGGCCAAGGAATCGGAGGAGCAGGAATGAACACCATCGAGGAGGCCCTGGAGGCGATGCGCGAAGGCCGGCCGGTGCTGGTGCTGGACGACGTGGACCGGGAGAACGAGGGCGACGTGATCGCCGCCGGCCAGACGCTCACCGATGAATGGACCGCGTGGGCGATCCGGCACAGCTCCGGCTACCTGTGCGCGCCGATGACCAATGAGTGGGCCGATCGGCTGGAGCTGCCGTTGATGGTGGAGGCGAACCAGGACAGCCTGCGCACTGCCTACACCATCACCGTGGACGCGGCGCAGGGGACCACGACGGGAATCAGCGCCCATGACCGGGCCACCACCGTGCGGCGGCTGGCCACACCCGATGCCGTCCCGGCCGATTTCACCCGGCCTGGCCACGTGGTGCCCTTGCGCGCCCGCGACGGGGGAGTGCTGACCCGTCGAGGCCACACAGAGGCCACCGTGGACCTGTGCCGGCTGGCCGGGCTGGCCCCGGTCGGGGTGATCGGCGAGCTGGTGCACGATGACGGCACCATGATGCGCACCGACGACGTGCTGTCCCTCGGGGAGAGGGAAGGACTGCCCGTGGTGACCATCGCCGACCTTGCCGCGTGGCGCCAGCTGCACGACCGGGTGGAAGAGGTGGCTCGCACCTCGGTGCCCACCGAAGCCGGACGCTTCGAGACGATCGGCTTCCGTGACCTGGTCACGGGCGCCGAGCACATCGCGATGATCAGTCCGCTGGGAATCGGGGGGCGCAACCTGGTGCGGATGCACTCCGAATGCCTGACCGGTGACGCGCTGGGCTCGCTGCGCTGCGACTGCGGCCCGCAGCTGCGGCGCGCGCAGGAGCTGCTCGGCGCCGAGCCCGGTGTGCTGGTCTACCTGCGGGGGCACGAGGGCCGCGGCGTCGGTCTGCTGAACAAGCTGCGCGCCTACCACCTGCAGGATGGCGGGGCGGACACCGTCGATGCCCAGACCCAGCTGGGCCTGCCCGTCGACGACCGCGAGTACGGGGCGGCAGCCGCCATCCTCACCGCCCTGGGAGTCACTGGTATCACCCTGCTCACCAACAATCCGGACAAGGCAGAGGCGCTGCGGGCCGCGGGGCTGGAGGTGCTCGGAGTGCGTTCCGGCACCACCGGCGTCGGCGAGGACAACATCAGTTACCTGACCACCAAACGAGACCGGATGGGGCACACCTTCCCGGCCAATCTGAAGAATGGAGAACCCGCATGAGCGGCGCAGGAGCACCCACCATCATCGTCGACGGCAGCGGCCTGAAGGTCGCCATCGTCGCGGCGAGCTGGCACACCACCGTGATGGACGGCCTGGTCGACGGGGCCCAGCGTGGCCTGGCCGATGCCGGCGTCACCGACGTCACCCTGGTGCGCGTGCCGGGCACCTTCGAGCTGGCCGGGGCCTGCTCCGCGCTGGTTGACCACTTCGACGCCCTGGTGGCGCTCGGCGTGGTGATCCGCGGCGGCACCCCGCACTTCGAGTATGTCTGCGAGGCCGCCACCGTCGGGCTCACCGACGTGTCCGTGCGCACCGGCAAGCCGGTCGGCTTCGGCGTCCTGACCTGCGACGACGAGCAGCAGGCGCTGGACCGCGCCGGGCTGGAGGGGTCGAGCGAGGACAAGGGTCACGAGGCCGCCACCGCCGCCGTCGCGACGGTGATGTCGCTGCGCGCAGCGCTCTGAAGGTGCGCCGGGGGACACGTGGCCCGGGGCCTTGGAAGAACAATGTGTGAGTTTGGGGCTCCCCCAGGGATCCAAACTCACACATTGTTGACGTCAGGCCAAGAGGTGTGGTCCATCAGCCCCTGACGGCGGCGGCGATCGCGTCGCCCACCTCACTGGTGGAGCGCTTGGCGTCGCCGCGGGCGGCGATGTCCGCCTCCACAGCGGCCTCGATCCGGCGGGCATCCTCCGGGCGGCCCAGGTGGTCCAGCAGCAACACCATGGAGCTGATCGCGGCCGTCGGGTCCGCGATGCCCTGGCCGGCGATGTCCGGGGCGGAGCCGTGCACGGGCTCGAACATGCTCGGGAAGTCGCCGGTGGTGTTGATGTTGGCGCTGGCCGCCAGGCCGATGCCGCCGGTGATGGCGCCCGCCTCGTCGGTGAGGATGTCGCCGAACAGGTTGTCGGTGACGATCACGTCGAAGCGCTGCGGGTCGGTGACCAACATGATGGTGGCGGCATCGACGTGCAGGTAGTCACAGGTCACCTCGGGGTACTCGGTGGAAACCTGTTCGACGATCCGCTTCCACAGCCCGCCTGCATTGACCAGCACATTGTGCTTGTGCACCAGGGTGAGCTTCTTGCGACGGGCCATGGCGCGCTCGAAGGCGTCGCGAACCACGCGCTCCACGCCGAAGGCGGTGTTGACGCTCACCTCGGTGGCGATCTCGTGTTCGGTGCCCACGCGCACAGCACCACCGTTGCCGCAGTAGAGGCCCTCGGTGCCCTCGCGCACCACGACGAAGTCGATCGGCCCCTGATCCAGCACGGCCGAAGAGAGGGGTGAGGCAGTGCCGGGGTAGTACTTGCTGGGGCGTAGGTTGACGCAGTGGTCGAACAGGAAGCGCAGCTTGAGCAGCAGGCCCCGTTCCAGCAGGCCCGACGGGATCTCGGTGGAGCCGGGGGCGGCGCCGACGGCGCCCAGGATGATGGCGTCGCTGGCCTTGAGTTCCTCGATGGTGGCTTCGGGCAGCACCTCGCCGGTGCGCAGCCAGCGCTCGGCGCCCAGATCGTGCTCGACGAAGGTGAAGGCGTCCTCGCCGACGGTCGCCTTGAGGACCTTGAGGGCTTCGGTGGTGACCTCGGGGCCGATGCCGTCGCCTCCGATCACGGCGAGGGTGGGGGTCTTCGTAGAGTCAGGCGTCGCTGCAGTCATGGCAGCCATCCTAGGACCAAAATCCCATTCCGCGAGACGATTGTCTCAGGATGGGGACCGGTCTAGGCTGTTCGCCATGGCACTTGAGTTCACCGTCCGCGACGACCAGCAGTACACAGACCAGGCCCGGCTCGACGAGATCTTCGCCAACCCCGGCTTCGGCGACCACTTCACCGACCACATGGCCGTCGCGACGTGGACCAAGGAGAAGGATTGGCACGACGCCGGCGTGGTGCGCTACGGCTCCCTGGCCTCCGACCCTGCCAGCGCCGTCTTCCACTATGCCCAGGAGATCTTCGAGGGCCTGAAGGCCTATCGGCGTGCCGACGGCTCGGTCTGGCTCTTCCGCCCCGAGGCCAATGGCGAGCGCCTGCGCAATTCCGCTGCACGGCTGGCGCTGCCGCAGCTGCCTGTGGAGGACTTCGTCGCCGGTGTCCGCGCGCTGGTCGAGGTGGACCAGCGCTGGGTGCCCGGCGGTGCCGAGCAGAGCCTCTACCTGCGTCCGTTCACCATCGCCAACGAGAACTTCCTGGGCGTGCGGGCCGCGCACACGGCCACCTTCTGCGTGATCGCCTCTCCCGTGGGGGCCTACTTCAAGGGCGGCGTGAGCGCCGTCGACATCTGGGTCAGCCTGGACTCCTCCCGGGCCGGGGCCGGCGGCACCGGTGCCGCCAAGTGCGGTGGCAACTACGCCGCGAGCCTCCAGGCCACCAACGAGGCCTATGCCCACGGGTGCAGCCAGGTCCTCTTCCTGGACGCCACCGATCGCAGCCACATCGACGAGCTCGGCGGCATGAACTTCTTCGTGATCACGCGCGACGGTCAACTCGTGACCCCCGAGTTGACCGGCAACATCCTGCCCGGCATCACCCGCGACTCGATCCTCACCATGGCTCCCGACATCGGCTTCACGCCCGTCGAGCGCCGGATCACCCTGCAGGAAGTGCTGGACGGGATCGCCGACGGCAGCATCGTCGAGGCCTTCGCTTGCGGCACCGCGGCCGTCGTCACACCCATCGCCAGCCTCACGGTGCGCGACCAGGTGCATCGTCTGCCCGAGGTGGCCGAGTCGCAGTCGCTGGACATCCGCCAGCGCCTGGTCGACATCCAGTACGGCCGCGCGGAGGACCCCTATGGCTGGACCCACAAGGTCTGCTGACATGGAGATGCCCCTGCCCCCGGACAACTTCCACATCCTCGACACCACCCTTCGAGACGGTGCCCAGCAGGAGGGCCTGCGGCTGTCGGTGGCGGACAAGCTCCGCATCGCCGGGCATCTGGACGCCCTCGGCGTGACCTTCATCGAGGGCGGCTGGCCGGGCGCCAATCCCAATGACACGGCCTTCTTCGTCGCGGCCGCACAGGAACTCCAACTGGCCAACTCCCGGTTGGTCGCCTTCGGTTCCACCCGCAAGGCGGGTGGGCGTGCCGCCGACGACCCACTCACCGCGGCTCTGCGCGATGCCGGGACCGACTACGTCTGCCTCGTCGCCAAGAGCCACGACGCCCACGTCACCCATGCCCTGCGCACCACCCTGGAGGAGAACCTGGCGATGGTGGCCGACACCGTCAGCCACCTCGTGGAGCACGGCAAGCACGTCTTCGTCGACTGCGAACACTTCTTCGACGGCTACCGGGCCAATCCCGGCTACGCCCTGGAGGTTGTCCGCACGGCCGCCGAGGCCGGCGCCGAGGTGGTCGTGCTGTGCGACACCAATGGCGGGATGCTGCCCAGCCAGATGGGCGACGTCGTCTCGGCGGCGGGCGCGGTGGGGGTCGACCTGGGCATCCATTGCCACAACGACACGGGCTGCGCCGTGGCCAACACCATCGCGGCGGTCGAAGCCGGCGCCATGCACATCCAGGGAACCGTCAACGGCTACGGGGAACGTACCGGCAACGCCGACCTGACCACGGTGGTGGCCAACCTGCAGCTCAAGTATGGCTGGCCACTGCTCACGGACCAGCAACTGGCCGGTCTCACCCACACCTCGCACGCCATTGCCGACATCACCAACCAGGCCCCGCACACCCGCCAGCCCTATGTGGGGCACTCATCCTTTGCGCACAAGGCGGGTCTGCACGCGTCGGCCATCAAGGTCGACGCCGACCTGTACCAGCACGTCGACCCGTCGGCCGTGGGCAATGACATGCGGATGCTGATCAGCGACATGGCGGGACGCGCCAATGTGCAGATCAAGGGCGAACAGCTCGGTTTCGACCTGTCCGACCGAGAACTGGCCGCTCGGATCACGGAGATCATCAAGCGCCGCGAAGCCGATGGCTACTCCTATGAGGCGGCGGACGCGAGCTTCGAGCTCCTGCTGCGCGACGAGCTGGGGGAACTGGACGCCCCCTTCGGAATTGCGAGCTGGCGGGTGCTCACCGAACACCGTCCCGGCGATGCCGAGGGCGACACCTATTCCGAGGCGACGGTGAAGCTGGTGGCCCATGATCCCGAGCTCGGGCCCAAGCGGCTGGCCGTGGTGGGCGAGGGCAATGGCCCCGTCGACGCCCTGGACGATGCCCTCACCCAGGCCCTGGTTCCTGTCTTCGGCCAGGTGGAGCGCTTCAAGCTCGTCGACTACCGGGTGAGGATCATGGAGACCGGTGGCACCGATGCCGTCACTCGCACGCTGATCGACATGTCCGATGGTGACCACACCTGGACCACTGTCGGGGTGGGGGGCAATGTGATCGAGTCCAGCTGGGAGGCACTGTCCGATGCCTACTTCTTCGGCCTCGTGAAGGGCTATGGACGGCCTCAGCCGATCCAGTAGCGCCGCTTGGGCTTGACCGGCTCGTTCCCCGGGTCTGTCGAGGGTTGCCAGATGTTCTCCAGCACGCCGCCGCACCGCTCGATGGTGCGGGCCGAGGCGATGTTGTCGTCGTCGCAGGTGACCAGTACCCGGTCCACGCCCAATGCGTTGAGTCGGGTGACGGACTGCCGCAGGATCTCGGTGGCGCACCCGTGGCGGCGAAAGTCCGGCCCCACGGCATAGCCGATGTGCCCGTCGATGGTGCGCAGGAAGTCGTTGAGCGCGTGCCGGATGGAGACGCGGCCCACGACCTGACCGTCCACCTCGGCGCGGAGGAAGTCTGCCGGGACTCTGCCCGGCGCCAGATCGATGCCTGCCGCCTCCCGTGCGACGGTTGACGGGAGCTCCCCCCAGCCCCGTCGGCCAGCAGGAACTCGAAGTCGTCGGCCAGCAGCTGCTCGGGCAGGGCGCGACAGCCCGCCTCGTCGGCGGCGGTCGGTGGGCGAAGGATCAGTTCCATCGGCCCAGTCTGGCGCGGCTGGGTGCTGCGCCATGGATTTTTCGCAGTGCTGTCCAAGGTCCCGGCCCTGGGCGACGAGGGAGATGAGCTCCAGGACCATGGCGTGGCTCTGCTCGAGGCTCGGCAGGGGCAGGAATTCGGCGGCACTGTGGAAGTTGTGCGCGCCGGTGAAGGAGTTGGGAGTCAGCACCCCGTGCTGGCTGAGCCAGGAGCCATCGGTGCCGCCTCGCATCGCGGTCGGCTTCGGCGTGATGCCGAGCCGCTCCATCGCGGTGAACATCAGGTCCACGGCGGTGCGGTTGGTCTCGGTCAGGGAGTCGGCGATGTTGGCGTAGGTGTCCATGATGGTCACCTCGACGCGGGCACCGGGGTGCAGGGTCCGCACCCGTTCTGCGGCGCCCAGCACCAGGCGCTTGCGCTCGTCGAAGCGCGTCAGGTCATGATCGCGGATGTTGGCATGCAGGGTGGCCGTCGACGGGTTCGCCTCCACTCCGGTCACCCAGACGAAACCCTCGGTGCCCTCCGTGTGCCCCGGTGCTTCGCGTCGGTCCAGCTGGGCCACCAGGTCATGCAGCACCAGCACCGGGTTGACCAGCACGCCCTTCGCGGACATCGGAGGCGCCGAAACCCCCTGCACACGTGCCTCGACGGCGGCCGCGTTGAAGGTCTGCCAGACCACCTCGCCCAGCTCGCAGCAGTCCAGCGTCCAGGCGAAGGCGACGGGGAAGCGGTCCAGGTCCATGGTGCGCACACCGCGCAGCCCGATCTCCTCGTCTCGTCGGGCACGACCGCTAGGTGGACGTCACCGTGCACGGCCGCCGGATCCTGCAGGAGCCGGGCGGCGGCCTCCATCTCCGAGGCGATGGCCGCCTTGTCATCGGCGCCCAGCACGCTGGATCCATCCGTCACCAGGAGCCGCTGGCCGGCATGGCGTTCGAGTTACGGATGCTCGGCAACGCGGATCCACGCCCGGGACTGCTCGTCCAGACACAGGTCCCCACCGTGTTGGGAGACGACCCGGGCATGCACCTCGGGGGGAAAGCCCGGCATCGGCGGTGTCCAGGTGCACCACGAAACCCACCGCGGGCACGGTCCCGTGCCCGTCGGGCAGCCGTGCGGGAATCCGGGCCGTCAGGACCGACGTCTCAGACAGGTGCACGTCGCTGGTTCCGGCGCTGCGCAGTTCGTCGGCCAGGAGCTCGGCCAACTCGCGTTGTCCGGGGGAACTCGGCACCACGGTGGCCGAGGCATCGGACTGGCTGCTGCTTGCGGCGGAAGAAGCGCTCGGCCAGCGCGTCCTGGACGCCCATCGGGTCAGCTGATCCGGTCGATCAGCAGGGGCTGGCGGTCCAGTGCCTCGGGACCGATCTCGATGCCGCCCACCAGTGCCTCGCGGGCCCGCGCGAAGGCATCCGGGGTGTCGGTGTGCAGGGTGAGAAGGGGCTGGCCCTTGACCACGCGGTCACCCGGCTTGGCGTGCATCACCACACCGGCTCCGGCCTGCACCGGATCCTCCTTGCGGGCGCGGCCCGCGCCCAGGCGCCAGGCGGCCACGCCGACAGCCATCGCATCCAGAGTGGTCAGGACGCCGTCTGCCTCGGCCAGGACCTCGTCGGAGTTCTGGGCGACGGGCAGGGTCGCCTCGGGGTCTCCGCCCTGGGCGCGCACCATCCGCTTCCAGACGTCCATCGCGGAACCGTCCTTGAGCGCCTTCTCGGGGTCGGCATCGCTGCCGGCGGCCTGCAGCATCTCCCTGGCCAGCGCCAGGGTCAGCTCGACGACGTCGGCCGGGCCACCGCCGGCGAGTACCTCGACGGATTCGGTGACCTCCAGCGCATTGCCGGCCGTCAGGCCCAGCGGAGTGGACATGTCCGTGAGCAGGGCGACGGTGTTCACCTCGGCAGCCTTGCCGAGTGCCACCATCCTGCTGGCCAGTTCGCGGGCATCATCCAGGTTCTTCATGAAGGCACCGGAGCCCACCTTCACGTCGAGCACCAGGGCGCCGGTGCCCTCGGCGATCTTCTTGCTCATGATGGAACTGGCGATCAGCGGGATGGCCTCCACGGTGCCGGTGACGTCGCGTAGCGCATAGAGCTTCTTGTCGGCGCGGGCCAGGCCGTCGCCGGCTGCGCAGATGACGGCACCCACCTCCTCGAGCTGGGCCATCATCTCCTCATTGCTGAGCAGGGCGCGCCAGCCGGGGATGGACTCCATCTTGTCCAGGGTGCCGCCGGTGTGTCCCAGGCCGCGGCCCGAGAGTTGGGGGACCGCGACGCCGCAGGCGGCCACGAGCGGGGCCAGGGGCAGGGTGATCTTGTCTCCCACGCCGCCGGTGGAGTGCTTGTCCGAGGTGGGTCGGCTGAGCGAGGAGAAGTCCAACCGCACGCCGGTGTCGATCATGGACTGGGTCCAGGTGGCGAGCTCGCGGTCGTCCAGGCCCCGGAAGAGGACAGCCATGGCCATCGATGACATCTGCTCGTCGGCAACCACACCGTCGGTGTAGGCATGGATCAGCCAGTCGATCTGCTCGTCGGTGAGTGTTCCGCCGTCGCGCTTGGCGCGGATCAGTTCCACCGCGCTGAATGACCGTGCCTCGAAGTCCTTGACCATGCACCCAGTAAACCAGCACCCGCGGTGCCGGCCCGCGACGGTATCCTCGCCGCATGCGCATTGCTCGATACGCCCTTGCCGGAGGCGAGCCCCAGTACGGTCTCGTCGAACTCGCCGCCGACGCCGGGGAACACCCCGACACGATCGCGGCCATCACCGGGGACCCGCTGGCCGGCCCCGTCAACTACACCGGCGAACGCCATCCCTTGGACGACGTACGCCTGCTGGCCCCCGTCATCCCCCGGAGCAAGATCGTGGGCGTGGGCCGCAACTACGCCGCCCACGCCGCGGAGATGGGCAATGAGGTTCCTGAGAGCCCGCTGCTCTTCTTCAAGCCCAACACCTCCGTGATCGGTCCCGATGATCCGATCGTGCGCCCGGCGGCCTGCAAGGAGCTGCACCACGAGGGCGAACTGGCGGTCGTGATCGGCCGGATCTGCAAGCAGGTGCCGGCCGAGCGGGTCTCCGAGGTCATCTTCGGCTACACCGTGGCGAACGACGTCACCGCGCGTGACCTGCAGGCCAGCGACGGCCAGTGGGCCCGGGCCAAGGGCAGCGACACCTTCTGCCCCCTGGGGCCGTGGATCGTGACGCACCTGTCCCTGGAGGAGTCGGCCGACCTGCAGATCACCACCACCGTTGCCGACCAGCGCACTCCAGGCGAGGGCGAGGTCCGCCAGGACGACTCGACCCGGCTCATGGTGCGGGGTGTCGCCGAGCTGGTCAGCTACATCAGCCAGTTCACCACCCTGCTTCCCGGCGACGTCATCCTCACGGGCACTCCCGCAGGCGTCGGAGAGATCACGCCCGGCCAGCGCGTGACGGTCAACATCCAGGGCATCGGCGAGCTGGCCAATCCGGTGGTGGACGAGCAGTGAGCCAACGGCCACCCGCGGGCGTCGACTTCTCCCGGGTGCTGACCGGCTCGGGTCAGTCCGGTCTCCGGGCCGGAGCCGGGGTCATGGTGGCCCTGGTGCTCTTCGGTCTGGCGGTGCCGTTGGTGGCCCAACTGGTCACCTGGCTCGGCTGGCTCCTGGCCGGCAGCCCCGGTGGCTTCTCCGCCTGGGCCAAGGAGGCGTCGCGCTTCGAGCATCCGGCGGGCCTGGTGGGTGCCCACCTGGGCTTGGCGTTGTTGACGGTCATCGGCATCGCTCTGGTGCGCTTCCTGCACGGCCGTGATGCGGCCTGGGCCACCAGCGTGCAGCCTGGGATGCGCTGGTGCTACCTGCTGTTGTGCCTGCCGGTGGCGGCCGTGGTGCTCAATGCCGTGCTGCTGCTCGGACGCATCGGGCAGAGCTGGCACCTGGCGCCGCAGGCGCAGATCTGGGTCTGGCTGGTGGCCGTGCTGCTCACCGCACCCCTCCAGGCGGCGGGGGAGGAGTACTTCTTCCGCGGCTACCTCCTCCAGGCCGCCGGTTCGGTGGGCGACGGGGTGGGACTGCGCCCGGAGCACGTGCGCTGGTTCGCGGTGGTCGTCTCCGCCCTGGTCTTCGCTTTCTTCCACGGGGTGCAGAACGTGCCGCTCTTCGTGGACCGCTTCGGGTTCGGGCTGCTGGCGGGCGCCCTGGTCATCTGGACCGGCGGCCTCGAGGCGGGCATTGCCTGCCACGTGGTCAACAACCTGTTTGCCTTTGGCTGGGCGGCCTTCTCCGGTGGGATCGCCCAGGCGCGCGCGCTGCAGGCCATCGGATGGGCGAATGCCGCCAGCGATCTGGTGGGATTCAGCCTGTTCGCGGCCATCGCCTGGTGGCTCTCGCGCCGGATGAACCTTGCCACCAGCACCCCCAGAGGTCTCTCCCATGGGCCCGATTTGGCAAGGCAGCACGCGGTCCGGTAGTGTTCTACCTCGTTGCGCCGCAGAAAAAGCCAAGGCGAAACGAAGGGGTATGGGGTAATTGGCAGCCCGACGGTTTCTGGTTCCGTTAGTCCAGGTTCGAGTCCTGGTACCCCTGCTGAAAGCAGGATTTGCTGGCAACAGCAGCTTCCACTAGGCTTTCAACGCTACCGAGGTCGCGCCTCGGAAGCACGCTAGGGCCCCGTTGTGTAGCGGCCTAGCACGCCGCCCTCTCAAGGCGGTAGCGCGGGTTCGAATCCCGTCGGGGCTACCAGCAGGAAGAAGAACCCGGATCCTCCTGGATCCGGGTTCTTCTGCGTGTGCGGGACTCCTACTCGCTGGCGCCGGTGCGGCGCAGCACCTCGGACAGCCGCTCGGCGGCCGCCATCACGGCGGGCGCGTGCAGGCGGCCCGGCTGGCGGGTCAACCGCTCGATCGGGCCGGAGACGCTGACGGCCGCCAGCACCTTGCCGCTGGGGGCGCGTACTGGGGCGGAGACGGATGCGACGCCCGGCTCACGCTCCGCGACGGACTGTGCCCAGCCGCGTCGCCGGACTGTGGCCAGGGCCACGGCGGAGAAGGCCGACGAGTTGAGGCCGCGCTGCAGCTTGTCGGGCTCGTCCCAGGCCAGCAGCACCTGGGCCGCGGAGCCCGCGGTCATGGTCAGCTGCGACCCGACGGGGATGGTGTCGCGCAGACCGGAGGGCCGTTCGGCCACCGCGGCGCAGACGCGGATGTCGCCCTGACGACGGAAGAGTTGGGCGGATTCGCCCGTGATGTCACGAAGACGCGCCAGAATGGGGCCAGCGGTGGCCAGCAGGCGGTCCTCACCCGCGGCGGCCGCCAGCTCCGTGAGGCGGGGGCCCAGGACGAAGCGGCCCTGCAGGTCGCGCCCCACGAGGCGGTGGTGCTCCAGGGCGACGGCCAGCCGATGGGCCGTGGGCCGCGCCAGGCCCGTTGAGCTGACCAGGCCGGCCAGCGTCGTCGGACCGGTCTCCAGCGCGCTCAGTACCAAGGCCGCCTTGTCGAGTACTCCCACACCGCTCTTATCGTCCATACTCTGAGAATAGCGTCTCGTCATTCGATATTCCAGTGCATACTGGACGGCATCGCCTGAACAGCGTGGATCTCGACGAAGAAGGAGCCATGGGCAAGACACTGAGCCAGAAGGTGTGGGACGCACACGTCGTACGCAGCCAGGAGGGTGAGCCGGACCTGCTCTTCATCGACCTCCACCTCGTGCACGAGGTCACCAGCCCGCAGGCCTTCGACGGGCTGCGTCTGGCCGGCCGTCCCGTGCGTCGGCCCGACCTCACCCTGGCCACCGAGGACCACAACACCCCCACGCTGGACATCGACAAGCCCATCGCGGACCCGGTCTCGCGCCTGCAGGTGGACACCTTGCGCAAGAATGCCGCGGAATTCGGGGTGCCGATCCACTCGCTGGGCAGCAAGGACCAGGGCGTGGTGCACATCATCGGTCCGCAGCTGGGCCTGACCCAGCCCGGCATGACCATCGTCTGCGGCGACTCGCACACGGCCACCCATGGCGCCTTCGGGGCCCTGGCCTTCGGTATCGGCACCAGCGAGGTCGAACATGTGCTGGCCACCCAGACGCTTCCGCAGGCAAGCCCCAGGATGATGGCGGTCAACATCAACGGTGACCTGCCCGAGGGAGTGACCCCCAAGGACGTCGTGCTGGCCCTGATCGCGCAGGTGGGCACCGGCGGTGGGCAGGGCTACATCGTCGAGTACCGCGGCCGGGCCATCGAGCAGATGTCGATGGAGGGCCGGATGACCATCTGCAACATGTCCATCGAATGGGGAGCGAAGGCGGGCATGGTCGCGCCGGACCAGACCACCTTCGACTACCTCAAGGGCCGTCCCAATGCGCCCGAGGACGAGGACTGGGAAGCGGCCGTCGAGTACTGGAAGACCCTGCGCACCGACGACGACGCGGTCTTCGACGTGCAGGTTGACCTCGACGCCAGCACCCTGACCCCCTTCGTCACGTGGGGCACCAATCCGGGGCAGGGCGCCCCGCTGGCCGGCAATGTCCCCAACCCGGAGGACTTCACCGATCCCGACGAGCGCCAGGCCGCCAGCCGGGCGCTGGAGTACATGGACCTGACCGCCGGCCAGCCGCTGCGCGAGATCGGCGTCGACACGGTCTTCCTCGGCTCCTGCACCAATGGCCGGATCGAGGACCTCCGGCTGGCCGCCAGCGTCCTGCAGGGACGCACGGTGGCCGAGGGAGTCCGGATGCTCGTCGTCCCCGGCTCGGCCCGGGTGCGCCTGGAGGCGGAGACCGAGGGCCTGGACAAGGTCTTCCTGGAGGCGGGGGCTGAATGGCGTGCCGCCGGATGCTCCATGTGCCTGGGCATGAACCCGGACCAGCTGGCACCGGGGGAGCGCAGTGCCTCCACCAGCAACCGCAACTTCGAGGGCCGGCAGGGCAAGGGCGGGCGTACCCACCTGGTCAGCCCCGCAGTCGCCGCCGCCACGGCCGTGACCGGCCACCTGTCCGCTCCCGCGGACCTCTGAGAGAAGGGCCCCGTCATGGAGAAGTTCGCCACCCACACCGGCATTGCCGTCCCGCTGCGTCGTTCCAATGTGGACACCGACCAGATCATCCCGGCCGTCTACCTCAAGCGGATCACCCGCACCGGTTTCGAGGACGGCCTGTTCAGCGCCTGGCGCAGTGACCCGGACTTCGTGCTGAACAAGCAGCCCTATGACAAGGGATCGGTCCTGGTGGCCGGCCCGGACTTCGGCACCGGAAGCTCCCGCGAGCACGCCGTCTGGGCACTGCAGAACTACGGCTTCAAGGTGGTCATCGGATCCCGCTTCGGTGACATCTTCCGCGGAAATGCCGGCAAGGCCGGCCTGCTGGTCGCCACCGTCGGCCAGGATGTCGTCGAGCAGCTGTGGCAGGCGGCCGAGGAGCACCCCGAGGTGCCCTTCACCGTGGACCTTGCCGCACGCACCATCACCGCGGGCGAGCTGAGCGTCGCATTCCAGATCGACGAGCACACCGCGCACCGGCTGCTCGAGGGTCTGGATGACATCGGTTCGACCCTGCAGCACGAGGAGGACATCGCCGCCTACGAGGCCGGACGGCCCTCCTTCAAGCCGACGACACTGCCCGTGCGAACCGCCGGATAGTTTTTCGTCGAGACCGCCAAAGCGTCCGCTTTTCCTTGCAGGGAAGCGGACGCTTTGCATTTGCTGAACAAATGGGGCATTTGACCGGGTTTTGGTGGAAGCGCCCTGATGTTGAACCTAGCTTTGATTCCACGGGATGCACCCATGCATCCCGTCCAGCCGGCTGGGGGGCCGGCGGAACAAGAAAGGCACGTCCGTGAACAAGGCTGAACTCATCGACTCTCTGGCCAAGGCCCATTTCGAGGGCAACAAGGCCGTCGCGACCCGAGCGCTCAACGCGGTCGTCGACACCATCTCCACCGAAGTTGCCGCCAAGGGCAAGGTCTCCATCACCGGTTTCGGTGTCTTCGAGGTCCTGCACCGCGAGGCCCGCATGGTCCGCAACCCGCGCACCGGGGAGCGCAAGCAGGCCGAGGCGATGGACATCCCTCGTTTCCGTCCCGGCACGGACCTCAAGAAGCGTGTCGAGGCCGCAGCCAAGAAGTGAGGCATTGCGCCGACGCACTTCTCAGGGGCGAGACGGATCCGGATGGACCGTCCGCCCCTTTTTCGTGCGCGGCCAGACTCAGCTCCGCGGGGTGACCGTCACCGAGAAGCGCGGCCAGATCGCCTGGGCGTCGTCACCCGTCAGGCCCACCTGCAGCCGCTGGCCCGCGCGCAGGGCCCCCCCCGGGGCCCGATCCGCGGGGATGGTACGACGGGTGCCGTCGTCGAGCAGGACCACCAGACCGTCCGGGCTTCGCTCGACGACCGTGGCACCGACCACATCAGGGCTGTTCATGGGGGGAAGTCTAGGGCGCCGCCCGGCGGGCATGGACTAGCGTGAGGGAGCGCCCCCCCAGAGGAGCACCCGGCAGAGGCCCAGCAAGGAGTAGGACAGATGGCAGGCAAGAACAGTCCCCAGAGGTCGTCACGGCGACGCGTCGCCCTGCGCGACGGTGAACCCACCTACCGCGTCCTCGGACTTGTCATCCACAGCGTTGACCGTGCCCTCACCAGCTACGACTGGCGTGGCCAGGAGCGCATCCCGGCCACCGGTGGTGCCCTGGTGGTGGCGAACCACATCAGCAACTACGACCCGCTGGCGCTGGGCGACTTCCTCATCTGGTCCGGGCGGTGGCCGCGCTTCCTGGGCAAGTCGGATCTGTGGAAGGTGCCCGTCGTGCGCTTCTTCGCCAAGGGCTGCCGCCAGATCCCCGTGGAGCGCAACAGTGCTCGCGCCGTCGACTCCCTGCAGGCGGCCCGCGACGCGCTCGACGAGGGCGAGATGGTCGTGATCTACCCCGAGGGAACCGTCGGGACCGATCCCGAGGGTTGGCCGATGACCGGACGCACCGGCGCCGCGCGCTTGGCCCTGGACACCCGCTGCCCGGTCATCCCGGTGGGACAGTGGGGCGCCCAGCAGATCCTGCCCGGCAAGAAGGTGGGCATCCCGAAGTTCTTCCCGCGCCCGACGCTGCGGATGAATGTCGGTGAGCCGCTGGACCTTTCGGACCTCTACGACCACCCGGACCGACACCTCGCGGTGCGCGTCGCCACCGAGCGGATGCTGGATGCCATCACCGGCCTGGTGGGGGAACTGCGGGAAGAGCAGCCCCCGGCCGACCGCTATGACGTACGCAAGAAGGCCCGCGTGCCCAAGGGGCCGAGGACCGTCTGAGGGCCTAGTGTTGGTCCGTCGTATCTGAGTGAGGAAGAACATGACCGAGCACGCCGCCACCGCACGCCCCGAAGACCACCCCGGCCAAGGGGACAGGATCCGGGTCGCGGTCGTCTTCGGCGGTCGTTCCGAGGAGCACCCGGTCAGCTGCTCCACCGCTGCCAGCGTGCTGTCCGCGATCGACCGGGAGCGCTACGAGGTCATCCCGATCGGCATCACCAGGCAGGGTCAGTGGGTCGTCGTGGACGACGACCCCGAGCCGCTCCGCCTGCGCCCCGGCCAGACGCCCGAGGTGGCGGCCGCGGGTACCGGAGTGATCGTGCCGATGCAGGTGGGGGACCGCGCACTCAAGACCCTGGAGGCCGGCCAGCCTCCCGCGGTGCTCGGTGACGTGGACGTCGTGCTGCCGCTGGTGCACGGCCCCTTCGGCGAGGACGGGACCCTGCAGGGGCTCTTCGAACTGGCCGACATGCGCTACGTGGGCTGCGGTGTGCTGGCCAGCGCGGTGATGATGGACAAGCACTACATGAAAGTGGTCTTCGAGGCCGCCGGACTTCCCGTCGGCCCCTATCGGGTGATCACCGACCGCCAGTGGCGCAGCGAACCGGACGCGGCGCTGGCCCGGGTCGGCGAGCTGGAATTCCCCGTCTTCGTGAAGCCCTGCCGCGCGGGTTCCAGCTTCGGCATCACCCGGGTCACCGAGCCCACCGGGCTGCGCGAGGCCATCGAGGAGGCGCGTCGCCATGACCCCAAGGTGATCGTCGAGCAAGGCATCGTCGGCCGCGAGATCGAGTGCGGTGTGCTGCAGGGGCACGGCACCGACGCCCCGCGGGTCTCCGAACCAGGCGAGATCGTCGTGGCTGGCGGGCATGACTTCTACGACTTCGACGCCAAGTACCTCGACGGCGCCTCCGTGCAGCTCACCAGCCCCGCCGAGGTGGATGACCAGGTCAAGGCCAGGGTGCAGCAGGTGGCCCGTGATGCCTTCGAGGCGGCCGGTTGCGAGGGGCTGGCGCGGGTGGACTCCTTCGTCACCCCGGACGGTCAGGTCATCCTGAACGAGATCAACACCATGCCCGGTTTCACGCCCAGCTCGATGTTCCCGGTGATGTGGGCCGCGACGGGGCTGGACTACCCGAGCCTGGTGGACGACCTGATCACCCTGGCCATGGAGCGTCCCACGGGCCTGCGCTGAGCGCGGATCGGCGGCTCAGTAGCCGACGACGGGGCAGGTCACGGTGCGGGTGAGGCCCTCGATGGTCTGGATCTGGGAAGCGACCAGCCGGCCCAGGTCCTCGATGGCGGGTACCTCCACCAGCGCCACCACGTCATAGGGACCGGTCACCTCGTCGCACTGCACCGTCGTGGGCATGGCCTTGAGGGCCTCGGCAACGTGCGGAATCTTGCCGACACTGGTCTGCACCAGCACATAGGCCCTCACCATGGTGTCCTCTTCTCGGTAGCGTGTGGTGCATGGACGCTATCATCGGCAGCGGCACGGGCCCTGCCACCGACCGCACCGCGGATACCCTTGCCAGCGTCGGAGAGTTCGGCGTTATCGCACAGATCACTCGTGACCTGGTGATGTCGCCGCAGGTCTCCGTGGGCCCTGGGGACGATGCCGCGGTCTTCCTCGTCGACGGCTCGGCGGTCACCAGCACCGACCTGCTGGTCGAGGGCGTGCACTTCCGCACGGACTGGAGCAGCGCGGAGGAGATCGGGCGCAAGGCCGTCGCCGTCAACGTGGCGGACCTGGAGGCGATGGGTGCCACGCCGGTGTCGATGGTGATCGGGCTGGGTGCGCCGGGCAGCCTACCGGCCCAGTGGGTGCGCGAGTTCTCCACCGGGGTCCGGATGGAGGCAGACCGCGCAGGCATCTGCCTGGTGGGCGGCGACACCACCGGAGCCCGGGAGATCACCATCTGCGTCACGGTGATCGGCCAGACGGAGGGACGTGCCCCGGTGCTGCGCTCGGGTGCCCGCACCGGTCAGGTGCTTGCGGTCAAGGGACGCCTGGGCTGGGCCGCCGCCGGCCTCTCGGTGCTGGAACGAGGCTTCCGTTCCCCGCGCGCGGCCGTCGACTCCCAACGCGTCCCACGCGTTCCCTATGGGGCGGGGCGTGAGGCGGCGAGGGCGGGTGCCACCGCGATGCTCGACGTCTCCGACGGCCTGCTGGCAGACCTGGGACACATCGCCGATGCCAGCCGGGTGGTGATCGACCTGGACAGCGCACGCTTCGAGATCGACGAGCCGGTCCGAGCCGTTGCCGCGGCGACGGGCCGCGACGCACTGGGGCTCGTGCTCGCCGGGGGAGAGGACCACGCCCTGGCGGCCTGCTTCGAGGTGGGTAGCGTTCCGGACGGCTGGCAGGTGCTGGGCCGCGTGCGGGATCCGGAGGCCGAGGAGGGGCCCACGGTCCTGGTCGACGGGAAGCACTGGGAGGGCAGCGCCGGCTGGGACCACTACCGACGGGGCTGACGGCGTGGAGACTTCGGGGCGAACGGGCCATGGATTAGTCTGTGGACCATGGCGACCCGCGCGTCTTCCCCACCGCGGTCCCGCAACAACGCCCAGTCCAAGACCCGGGCGTCGTCTGGTTCGCGGTCGTCCGGAAGCAAGAAGACCACCAACCGTTCCGGTTCCAGTCGTGCAACCCGCACGGCTCCTCCACCGCGCCCGAACCCGCTCATCCGCGGGGTCGCGGCGGCATGGCGCGGCACTGCCCAACTGATGGGGCAGGGTGCTCGCGCCGTCGGCACCCCGGCACCCGATCCCGAGCCGGAACTGCGCCGTGACGGCGTCGGCCTGGCCCTGATCGCCTTCGGCATCCTGGTTGCCGCCCGGTTCTGGTTCATGATGCCCGGTCCGGTCGGCGGCTGCATCCAGGTGGCCATCGCCACCATCTTCGGCGGACTCAGCTTCGCCGTGCCGCTGCTCAGTTTTGCCATGGCCTGGCGCACCCTGCGCCATCCCGAGCGCAATGGTGCCAATGGCCGTCAGGTGATGGGCTGGAGCTCCTTCCTGCTCGGTCTGCTCGGCCTGATGAACATCGCGCACGGCCTGCCTCGTCCCGCGGAACCCGAGCGGATGCGCGCCGCGGGCGGCATCCTGGGATACATCTCCTCCAGCCTGGTGGCGGACCTGCTGACCGTCTGGGTCGCAGTGCCGCTGCTGGTGCTGCTGATGATGTTCGGCATCGTCGTGATCATCGGCATCCCCCTCTACGAGATGGTGGACCGCGTCAACGACGCGCGGGAGGTTGCTGCCGCCCGTCGCGCAGCCCGTCCGCGGCCGGCCCTCGAGTACGGCGTCGACGAGGCCTACGACACCCCGCTGATCAAGAGGGAGGTTGCCGCCGACACCCGTGCTGACGAGATCTTCGACGTCGATGCCTACGAGCCCAAGGAACTCACCGGGCCGGTGCCCCAGGGTGGCGCGGCGGAGGCCAAGCCGGTCGTCGCCGGTCTGCCGCCGGAGAAGGCGGAGGCCATGGCCTCCGGGGACATCGAGGTCAACAAGCCCCTGGAGGCTCCCAACCACAGCCCCATCCCGCAGCGCGTCGAGCAGCTCACCCTGTCCGGCGACGTCCAGTACGTCCTGCCCGACTCGCAGTTGCTGAAGCCGGGCTCGGTGCCGAAGGCCCGTTCCGAGGCCTCCGACCAGATCGTGGGCCGCCTCACCGAGGTGCTGAACCAGTTCGAGATCGACGCCCATGTCACCGGTTACACGCGCGGCCCGACGGTCACCCGCTACGAGGTGGAGCTGGGGAATGCGGTGAAGGTGGAAAAGGTCACCGCACTCAGCAAGAACATCGCCTATGCCGTCGCCTCGCCCGATGTGCGCATCCTGTCGCCGATCCCCGGCAAGTCCGCCATCGGCATCGAGATCCCGAACCTGGACAAGGAGATCGTCAGCCTCGGTGACGTGCTGCGCTCCAACACGGCCCGCAATGACCACAACCCGATGGTGGTGGGTCTGGGCAAGGACGTCGAGGGCGGCTTCGTGATTGCCAACATGGCCAAGATGCCGCACCTGCTGGTGGCCGGTGCCACCGGTTCCGGCAAGTCCTCCTTCGTGAACGCGATGATCACCTCGATCATGATGCGCGCCACCCCCGACGAGGTCCGCATGCTGCTGGTGGACCCCAAGCGTGTGGAACTCACCAACTACGAGGGCATTCCGCACCTGGTCACACCCATCATCACCAGCCCCAAGAAGGCCGCCGAGGCCCTGCAGTGGGTGTGCAAGGAGATGGACCAGCGCTACGACGACCTGGCGGCTTTCGGCTTCCGGCACGTCGACGACTTCAACAAGGCCGTGCGGGCCGGCCAGGTGCAGCTGCCGCCCGGCAGCGAGCGTGTGTTGTCCCCCTACCCCTACCTCTTGGTGGTGGTCGACGAGCTGGCCGACCTGATGATGGTGGCGCCCCGGGACGTGGAGGACTCGATCGTCCGCATCACCCAGCTGGCCCGAGCGGCCGGCATCCACCTGATCCTGGCCACCCAGCGTCCGTCGACCGACGTCGTCACCGGCCTGATCAAGGCCAATGTCCCGTCGCGTCTGGCTTTCGCGACCAGCTCCATGACGGACTCCCGCGTCATCTTGGACCAGCCCGGTGCCGAGAAGCTCGTCGGTCAGGGCGACGGCCTGTTCCTGCCGATGGGTGCGGGCAAGCCTGTCCGTGTGCAGGGCTCGTGGGTGGGGGAGCAGGAGATCCGCGACGTCGTTGCCGTCGTCAAGGAACAGCTGCAGCCGCAGTACCGCGAGGACGTCACCGCCGCGGCGAGTGCCAGCAGCAAGGTTGCCGAGGACATCGGTGATGACCTGGAACTGGTGCTGGACGCCGCCCGGCTGGTGGTGGAACTCCAGCTCGGATCCACCTCGATGCTGCAGCGCAAGCTGCGCGTCGGCTTCGCCAAGGCCGGACGCCTGATGGACATCCTGGAGACCCGTGGCGTGGTCGGCCCCTCCGAGGGTTCCAAGCCTCGCGAGGTGCTCGTCAAGCCAGACGACCTGGAGGACGTGCTGGCGAACCTCACTGCCAGCTGACTCGTCCGTGCAGCACCCGCCGCGCCGCGGCCGCCTCAGGCGGCCGCGGCGCTGTCGTCCAGGCGCACGACGCCCGCGGGAGTGGCCAGGTAGCAGCCCAGGTCCACCACCCCGTTGTCCTGACAGGCCAGGGCCAGGGCCGAGCGCCATCCAAGGTCCCAGTGGGTCTGCACCACCATTCCGCGTCGCGCCACGGCCAGGGCAAGACCGCCACCGGGGCAGACCTGCCCGACGATCTGGGTCAGCCGGTGGGTCACCTCGTGCTGGCGGACCTGGTCGCAGCCCACCGGGATGTCATCGATCATCACCGGTTGTACGAGCCGCAGCTCCTCGTTCGCCAGCAGGGCGAGCAGGCTGCCGGCCTGCCGGTCCGCGTGGCGGACGAAGAGGTCCACGACGCAGCCCAACAGGTCCGGATCATCCAGGCTGCGCCCGTCCCAGTCGGCGGGCAGGTTCTCGAAATTGTTCTTGTCCTTGTCCATGCCCGGATCCCATCGTCGTCACTGGATCTGGGCAACTGACCCAAAGTGTGGCCTGTGGACAACGGCATCAGGGCCTGGGGCTGTGGAAAACCGGTCATTTCCGCCAGCCGGTCAACGACAGCGATAATGGGTGGACCATGACTGACACCGCCACGGGCCAGAGCCCGGACCAGCTGACCACAGTGTACCTCGTCACCCTGGGCTGTGCCCGCAACGAGGTGGACTCCGAGGAGCTCGCGGCCCGGCTGGAGGCTGGTGGCTTCCGCCTGGTCGACGACCCACAGGAGGCCGAGGCCGTGATGGTCAACACCTGTGGCTTCGTGGAGCAGGCCAAGAAGGACTCGGTGGACACCCTGCTGGCCGCAGCCGACCTCAAGGAACAGGGGTCGGCGAAGGCAGTGGTCGCCGTGGGCTGCATGGCCGAGCGCTATGGCCAGGAGCTGGCCACCTCCATGCCGGAGGCCGACGCCGTGCTCGGCTTCGACGACTACGCGGATGTCGCCGAAAAGCTCAACCGGATCATGCATGGCGAACAGCACCAGGCGCATGTCCCCCGGGACCGGCGTAGCCTGCTGCCCCTGACCCCCGTCGCCCGCCGCGAGGCAGCTTCCGCCGTGTCCGTCCCCGGGCACCACACGGAACGGCCGTCCCTGGCGGACGTGGCGCCCGCCAGCGGCCCCCGGATCCTGCGCCGCCGGCTGGGGAACAGCCCGTCCGCGCCGCTGAAGCTCGCCTCGGGCTGTGACCGTCGCTGTGCCTTCTGCGCCATCCCCGCCTTCCGCGGCTCCTACCTGTCCCGTACGCCCGAGGAAGTCCTGGCCGAGGCCCGCTGGCTGGCGGAGCAGGGCGTCAAGGAGGTCTTCCTGGTCAGCGAGAACACCTCCAGCTATGGCAAGGATTTGGGGGACCTGCGCAGCCTGGAGAAGCTGCTGAAGGACCTGTCCGCCGTCGACGGCCTGGACTGGATCCGGGTCAGCTACCTGCAGCCCGCCGAACTGCGTCCATCCCTGGTGGAGGCGATGGTGGGCACGGACAAGGTGGTGCCCTACTTCGACATCAGCTTCCAGCACGCCGCCCCCTCCGTACTGCGGCGGATGCGCCGCTTCGGTGACCCCGAGAGCTTCCTGAAGCTCATCGAGCAGGTGCGCGAGCACGCCCCCCAGGCAGGCATCCGGTCCAATGTGATCGCCGGCTTCCCCGGTGAGACCGAGGCCGACGTCCAGACGCTGAAGGACTTCGTCACCGAAGCCCGGCTCGATGTGCTGGGTGTCTTCGGATACTCCGACGAGGAGGGCACCGAGGCCGCCTCGCTGGATGGCAAGGTGGATCCCGACGAGGTGGAGCGACGCCGCGCCGAGGTGGCGGACCTGGCCACCGAGCTGTGTGACCAGCGCGCGGAGGAGCGCGTAGGTGAACTCGTCGAGGTCCTGGTGGAGTCGGTGACCGATGACGATGGTGAGCCCGAAGTGATCGGCCGCGCCCGGCACCAGGGGCCAGAGGTGGATGGATCCACCCAGCTGGTGGGTATCGAGCCGGCGATCGGTGACCTGGTCAAGGCCACCGTCGTCGACAGCCTGGGAGTCGACCTGGTGGCCGAGGTCCGGCCACGAGGCTGACCGGGGCACTATCGTGGCCGGTGAGGTCACCTTCCCCACCACGACCACCCGAGGAGAACCATGACGTCCGCCGCACCGGCAGGCAAGGCCCCCAGCCAGTGGAATGTCCCCAACGTCCTGACGGGCGTGCGGATGTTGCTGGTCCCCGTCTTCGCCTGGATGCTGCTGAGCCACCCACACGAGTTCGACTGGCGGCTGTGGACCACCGTGGTCTTCTGCATCGCCATCGCGACGGACTTCGTGGACGGGAAGATCGCCCGCAAGTACAACCTGGTGACCAATTTCGGGAAGCTGTGGGACCCGATTGCGGACAAGGCACTGACCGGTATGGCCTTCGTCGGGCTCAGCATCCTGGGCGAGCTGCAGTGGTGGGTGACCATCATCATCCTGATACGGGAGTGGGGGATCACCATCCTGCGCTGGGGAATCATGAAGTATGGCGTGATGGCGGCCAACCAGGGCGGCAAACTCAAGACCTTCACCCAGTCCTTGGCTCTGGTGCTCTACCTGATGTGGCTGCCGAAGCTTCCTGAGGTCTTGCAGTGGCTTGCCTGGGGTCTGATGGGTGCCGCCTTCGTGCTCACCGTCCTGACCGGCCTCGACTACCTGCGGGAGGCCGCCAGGCTGCGCCGCGAAGCCCTGGCGCGCTGGGCCGCCGAGGGACACCCCGGACGGCCGTGAACGCCTGCCAGAATGGCGTCGAGGCGGAGCTCCACTCCCTGTGCGCCGAACTCGTCGCCGAGCTGGGCCGACGCGGGCTGACGCTGGGTACCTGCGAGTCGCTGACCGGTGGCGGTCTTGCCGCCGCGCTGACCTCGGTGCCCGGAGCCTCGAGGGTCTTTCGCGGTGGCCTGGTCACCTATGCCAGTGACCTCAAGTCCTCCCTCGTCGGAGTGGATGCGACGCTGGTTGCCCGCGAGGGCGTGATCAACGAGGCCACCGCCCGCCAGATGGCCGATGGGGCATCGCGTGCCCTGGGTGTGGACGTGGCCCTGTCGTGCACCGGGGTTGCGGGACCGGACCCTCAGGACGGTCAGCCTCCCGGGGTGGTCTGGGCGGGCTTGCGCATGCCCGACGGGCGGGTCCTCACCGAGCGCCTCGATCTGACGGGAGACCGAGCGACAATTCGGCAGTTGACCGTGTTTGCTTGCCTCCGCCTTGCACGTGAATGGGTGTGTTCCTGACCGGCTTGCCCATGTCATCATGGAGTTGTTCCGTTTTCCCCATGCTCTTTCTTCCCACCCGGAAGTGGGTTTATTTCGCCAAAAGCTGTACATCGACTGAACCGGCGGGACAGGAAGGGAATGGAATGAGGAAGCTTGGGTGTTGTAGATGCCGTGACCGCGCCAAGATGGCGAGGACTGTCGAGGAAGTGGGTACCCCGTGAAGTCTGTCCTGGTTCGAGAAGTCATCGGGGAAACCCTGCGCGAGCAGCGCTTTGCGCAGGGGCGCACACTGCGGGAGGTCTCGATGGCCGCTCGGGTGAGCCTTGGTTACCTGTCCGAGGTTGAGCGCGGTCAGAAGGAAGCCTCCAGCGAGCTGTTGAGCTCCATCTGCCAAGCCCTCGAGGTGCCGCTGTCCGTGATCCTTGGCATCGTCAGCCAGAAGCTGGCCGCCGCGGAGCGTGCCCGCGTCAAGGTGGCTGCGTGAGGCAGTGAACGTCCCCTTGTCCTGATTTTCGTCAATCCGGCCCCGTGCTGCCCCCGGCAGCTCGGGGCCGGTTGCTTCTGCGGCGAGGCTCTCAGACGGGGGCGTCGATGGTGACGACGTGCACCTGGATGCCGTGCTGCCGGATGCGCTCGAGCTCCGCGGAGTCCGCGGTCGAGTCGGTCACCAGGACATCGATCTCGTCCAGTCGGGCCAGGCGCGCCAGCGTCACCTGTCCGACCTTCGAGCCGTCCGCGACGGCAATGACGCACTGTGCCCGCTCGATCATCGTGTGATTGGTGTTGGCCTCGATCTCGTCGTGCGTGGTCAACCCGCCACTGACACTGACTCCATCGGATCCGACGATGGCAGTCCCGACATTGATCTGCCGGAAGGTGGCCTCGGCCAGGTTGCCCACCAACTCCAGGGAATTCGGCCGCAGGACTCCTCCCGCGATCAGCACTCTGGACTGGCCCTGGCCGGCCGCCTCCAGAGCAAGGCCGACGGAATTGGTGATGATCGTCAGGTCCTCGCGTTGACGCAGGGCGCGCAGGACCTCGGTCGTGGTGGTGCCGCCGGTCAGGGCAATGGCGTGCCGCCCCGGGGGGACCAGTCCCGCGACCAGCTGGGCAATGGCGCGCTTGGAGGCGCGGTGCCATCCGTCGCGCAGGCTCACCGGCAATTCGTGCGCGGCGCCCAGGCTCCGGACGCCTCCGTGCGTGCGGGAGAGCAGGCCCTGAGCCGCAAGGCTCGCGACATCCCGCCGGATGGTTGCCGGGGAGACGTCGAGCAGGGTGGACAGCTCAGCGAGTTGCAGCGATCCGTGCTCGGCGAGCGCCGCGAGGATCGCGACCATCCGGTCTGAGCGCTTGGCCGAAGGCATGGCGTCGGAGGTCATGGTGGTCCTTCGGATCTGCGGTGGTGAGCGTTTGCTCACTATGGCTGATCATACTGCGCGATTGACGCGCAACTTGAAGCCCTGTGGGGTCATGACGAAGCCCGCTCCCTCAAGCGCGGGGGCCAGCTCCCTCATCCGGAGCGCGGGCGTCCCGTTCACCTTCTCGATGCCGAGGGTCCCCATGGCGGCCCGGGAGACGCCGCTGGCCAGGACGCGGAGCGCGTCCGCCAACCGGTCCTCGGTCCCTCCGAAGGTCACCATGGTCCGCGCACCCCGCTCCAGGTAGAGCGCGGGGCCTTCATGGTCGAGCACCGTCAATGCCCCCGCCTTTCGTGCCGGGCGTGGCCCGTCGCTCTCCGGCCAGGGCAGCGCTGCGCCATATGGATTGGCCGGATCACAGGCGGCGAGCAGTACCGGGCTTGCCGGCGCGACATCCTCGCGCAGCCGGTCGACGGCGCCGGGCAGGGCGAACTGGGCGGCGCCCAGCCCCTCGACGAAGTAGCCACGGCGCGTCACACCGGTCTCCTCGAGTGCCAGCAGCACCCGGTAGGCCTCTGAGAAGTTGGTTCCCAGCGCCTCGGTCAGCACGCTGCCCCGGGTCAGGACGCCATAGCGGCCGAGCTGCAGCGACATCTCCGCCAGGCGTCGTTCGGTGCCGTCCGGGAGGGTCGGGCGCACGGCGGCCCAGCGCCCGCCCGTCGTGACCGGCCGGACCGGACGCCCGGGACGCAGGGTTGCCCGACGCCCGGGCGGCGCGGGGGTTCGGTGCTTCAGGGCGCCTCGGCCGCTGAGCTGGCGCAGCGGAGCCATGCCGTCGCAATGCGCCAGCCCCGCCCACACCAGTTCCCAGAGCGCATCCTCGGTGGCGGCCTGGCTGGATCCCTCGGGAACCAGGTCCGTCAGGTGCCAGGCGCCTCCGCCGTGCAGACGCTCCAGCACGGTGCGGGCCAACTCGCCCAGCTCCTCCTCGGGGTCCGGACTGGGCAGCACCACATCGGAGGGCCACAGCTGCACCCAGCCGTCATTGCGGCCGATCGCGCCGCGTCCGGTCCAGACCACCTCTGAGTTGGCCAGCAGCTCGTCGAGCATCGACGGCCGGTAGTCGGCCACCCGGGCCGGAAGCACGACGGTCTCCAGCATCGAGGCGGGGACGGGATAACCCGCCAGGTTCTCCACGGCGGCCAGCACCGCCTCCAGCCCGTCCGCCGGCCTGTCGACCTCCTGCCATGCCAGCAGGTGACGCGCGAACTGACACTGGTCCACGGCCTCCACCTCGGCGCGCAGGGCCGCAAGTGTCCGGCGACGGACCAGCGCCAAGGTCTGGCGGCGCATCACCTGGCTCCGGCCGGCGCCGAAGTCACCCTCCACGATGTCCTGTGCGGCCAGCAGCGTCGTCACCAGGCCCTGGTCGAGCCCGTAGCGTGCGGCCAGCTGGGCAGCATCGACCACGACGTGACTTGCAAGCCAACGCGTCACCAGTCGGGACAGTGCCTCGTCGGGGGAACTCGTTCCACTGGGAACCGCCAACCCGGCGGGAGTGGGGATGCCCAGCGCGTCGCGGAGGACCGCGAAGTCGTCGGCGACCGCCAACACGTCCCGCCCGGCAATTCGGCAGCGCCCGACGCGCCCCGCGGCCTCGAGCTCCGCCAGCCACGATGACGGGTCCTCGGTGGAGCGCTCGCGGCACTCGTCGGCCGTCAGGGGGCCAATGGTGCGGATGACATCCCACAGCTGTTCCGCCGACCTGGCTTGGCGTTCCACCTCCAGATGCTGGAGTTCGCGCTCGAGGTCCGCGATGACGTCCTCGTCCAGAACCTGCTGGGCCCCCTCATGCCCCAGCAGCTCGGCCAGCAGCGCCGGGTCCAGGCTGAGGGCCGCCAGTTTGCGTTCCGCCAGCGGCTGGTCCCCGTCGTAGATGAACTCGCCCACGTAGCCGAACAGCAGGCTGCGGGCCAGGGGAGAGGCCTCCTGCGTCTCCACCTCCACCAGCCGCACGCGACGGCTGGCGATCCCGCGGAGCAGTTCCGTGAGGGCGGGCAGGTCGAAGACGTCCTCCAGGCATTCCCGCATCGTCTCCAGGATGATCGGGAAGTCGGGGTAGTTGCTGGCCACGGCGAGCAGCTGGGCCGAGCGCATCCGCTGTTGCCACAAGGGAGTGCGCCGTCCCGGGTCACGACGGGGAAGCAGCAGGGCGCGGGCTGCGCACTCGCGGAAGCGCGAGGCGAACAGTGCCGAGCCGAAGACCTGCTCGGTGACCAGCCCGGACACCTCGTCGGGATCCACCAGAACCAGGTCCAGCCCGGGTGGTGTGGACTCGACATCCGGGATGCGCAGCACGATGCCGTCATTGCTGGCGCTGGCCTGCGCCTCGACGCCGTAGCGCTCCCTGGCGCGGGCCTCCACCACCAGCGCCCACGGTTGCAGGACCGCCGTGCCGAGGCTCGAGTGGACACAGACCCGCCAGTCGCCCAGTTCGTCACGGAAGCGTTCCACGAGGATGGTCGAGGAGTCGGGAACCGTGCCGGTGGCCTCACGCTGCTCGGACACCAGGGCCCGAAGATTGCGTCGGCCGGCCTCGTCCAGACCGGCTTCGCGGAGCACTTCCTCGCCCTTTTCACCGTCACCGGTGACGGCGCCGACGAAGTCGCCCATCGCCAGCCCGAGCTCCGCCGGACGGCTGGGGGAGTCTCCCCGCCAGAAGGGAAGCCGGCCCGGCTGGCCCGGAGCCGGAGTGACCAGCACCTGGTTGGGGGTGATCTCGTGGATCCGCCACGACGTGGTGCCCAGGGTGAACACGTCGCCGACGCGGGACTCGTAGACCATCTCCTCGTCGAGCTCGCCCACTCGGCGCCCTGCTTCGTGCTTGCCGCTGGCGTTGCCCTCACCGACGAGGAAGACCCCGAACAGCCCGCGATCAGGGATGGTGCCACCGGAAGTGGACACCAGGCGTCGTGCTCCCGGACGTCCTTGGACCGTGCCAGCGGCCCGGTCCCAGACCAGCCGGGGCCTCAGCTCGGCGAAGTCCTCGCTGGGATAACGGCCGCTGAGCATGTCCAGCACCGCTTCGAAGGCCGAACGCGGCAGTTCCCGGAAGGGGTCCGCGCGGCGCACCAGGCCCCACAGGTCCTCCACTGGGTGCCGGGTCTCAACGCAGATGCTGACCAACTGCTGGGCCAGCACGTCCAGCGGGTTGCGCAGGCGGTGCACGCTCTCGATCCGGCCCTCCTTCATCCGTGTGGACACCACGGCGGACTCCACCAGGTCTCCCCGGTGGGTGGGCAGGATCACGCCATGGCTGACGGCGCCCACTTGGTGGCCCGCGCGCCCGATCCGTTGCAGACCGCTGGCGACCGAGGGGGGTGAGGAGACCTGGATGACCAGGTCAACCGCGCCCATGTCGATGCCCAGCTCGAGTGAACTGGTTGCCACCACGCAGGGCAGGCGACCCCCCTTGAGGTCCGCCTCGATCTCCGCACGACGCTGTTTGCTGACCGATCCGTGGTGCGCCCGGGCAACCACCGGAACCTGGCTCCCGTCATTGCCGGCGCTGGCGCCGGACTGTGCCATCACCTGGGCCGGTGGCAGGCCGGGCGGGGAGGCTGCCTCGTCGGTGGCCAGGCGCCGCGCATGCAGGTCATTGAGGTGGCTGGTGAGGCGTTCGGCCACTCGCCGGGAGTTGACGAAGCAGATGGTGGAGCGGTGCTGGTCCACCAGCTGGAGGATCCGGTCCTCCAAGAAGGGCCAGATGGAGTTGGAGACCGGCGCATCCGGATCATCGGGGTCCTGCCCTGGGGGATTGGACAGGTCGGTCATGTCCTCCAGGGGCACCTCCACGTCCAGCTGCCAGGTCTTGGCGGACGGGGGCGCCACCACGCTGACCGGGCGGTCCCCTCCGAGGAAGGCGGCAACGGCCTCCGGGGGACGGACCGTCGCCGACAGACCGATCCGTTGGGCCTCGCCCGGAACGGTACGCAGGGCGTCGAGGCGTTCGAGACTGAGTGCGAGGTGTGCGCCGCGCTTGGTGCCGGCCAGGGCGTGCACCTCGTCGACAATGACCGTCTCCACCTGGTCCAGGGTCCCCGCCACCTGGCTGGACAGCATCAGGAAGAGGGACTCGGGAGTGGTGATGAGGATGTCCGGGGGATTGGTCAACAGGCGACGCCGGTCCGCGGCCGGGGTGTCGCCCGAGCGGACTGCGATCCGCGCGTCCACCTCTGGCAGACCGAGGCGATGTGCGGCCAGCTGGATCCCGCGAAGCGGGGCGCGCAGGTTGCGCTCGACATCCACGGCCAATGCCTTGAGCGGGGAGATGTAGACCACCCGAACCTTGCGCTCGCCCGTGGGGACGGCCTGCGGCGTGCTCGCGAGCCGGTCCAGACTGTGCAGGAAGGCTGCCAGGGTCTTGCCTGAGCCGGTGGGGGCGATGGTCAGGCAGTGGCGTCCCTTGGCGATGGCGGACCAGGTGGCTGCCTGGGCGGGGGTTGGGGCGGTGAAGACATCGCCGAACCAGGCGCGGGTGGCCTCGCCGAAGGCCGCCAGGGGCTCGGTCTGCATGGTGGCGTCCTGTCTCATGCCAGCCATTGTGGCGCGCGCCACTGACAGAATTCGTCCGCCTCGGCAGCGGGTAGGGTGCTGGGGTGAGTGAGACCGAGCTGTGGCGGCGGATGGCCGAGCACCTGCCCGACGGCAGACTCGAGTTGTGGGCCGATTCCATCGTGCTCTCGGAGCTCGGGGGATGCACCGTGACGGAGGCCATCGCGGCCGGACTGCCCTTCGCCAGGATCTGGCGCGCCGTCTGGGAGATGCTCGAATTGCCGGAACGTTACCGCTGACCCTGCGGGACACGCCGCGCGCGCATTTGATTCCATTCGAACACTCGTTCTACTATTGTCCTGTTCTTGAGCCACTCACTCGCCGTCGGGGAAACCTGAGAGTCCGTCCACAGGCCGACTTTTCCACAGCGGAGGGTTGGTCGTGAAAAATTGTCAGAGGCGATTTCTAGAGTCTCAGGTGTTGGTTCGACGACAAACGCTCACCGGGGCAGTCCCGGTCAAGGAAGGAAGGCCGTTCATGGCTGTCGCAGATCGTCAGAAGGCCCTCGAGGCCGCGCTCGCCCAGATCGAGAAGGCTCACGGCAAGGGGACCGTGATGCGCCTCGGGGAGGAGACGCGCCTGCCCATCGGCTTCATCCCCACCGGCTCGGTGGCGCTGGACGTCGCCCTGGGTATTGGCGGCCTGCCCCGCGGTCGCGTCGTGGAGATCTACGGCCCGGAGTCCAGCGGCAAGACGACGGTGGCACTGCACGCCATCGCCAATGCCCAGAAGGCCGGTGGCATCTGCGCCTTCATCGACGCCGAGCACGCCCTCGACCCCGATTACGCGCAGAAGCTGGGCGTGGACACCGACGAGTTGCTGGTCAGCCAGCCTGACAACGGTGAGCAGGCCCTGGAGATTGCCGACATGCTGGTGCGCTCCGGTGCCCTGGCCCTGATCGTCATCGACTCCGTGGCGGCACTGACCCCGCGCGCCGAGATCGAGGGCGAGATGGGTGACAACCACGTCGGCCTGCAGGCACGCCTGATGAGCCAGGCCCTGCGCAAGATGACCGGCGCCCTGAGCCAGTCCGGTACCAGCGCCATCTTCATCAACCAGCTCCGCGAGAAGATCGGTGTCATGTTCGGCTCGCCGGAGACCACCACCGGTGGCAAGGCCCTCAAGTTCTACTCCTCGGTGCGCCTCGACGTGCGTCGCATCGAGACCCTCAAGGACGGCACCGACGCGGTGGGCAACCGCACCCGCGTCAAGGTCGTCAAGAACAAGGTGGCCCCGCCCTTCAAGCAGGCCGAGTTCGACATCATCTACGGCGAGGGCATCAGCCGTGAGGGCAGCCTGATCGACATGGGCGTGGAGCACGGCATCATCCGCAAGGCCGGTGCCTGGTTCACCTACGGCACCGACCAGCTCGGTCAGGGCAAGGAGAATGCCCGCACCTTCCTCAAGAACCACCCCGAGGTGGCCGAGGAGTTGGAGGGCAAGATCCTCACCGCACTGGGCCTGGGTGACCTGCCCACCGAGGAAGAGGTGCCCGAGGGCATCGATCCCAAGACCGGCGAGATCGCCTTCTGAGGATGGCCTTCCAGCAGCGGCGTCGCCGTCGGCCTGCGCAGGAAGCCCCTGCCCAGGCCGACGGCCCCGACGCCAACCCCATGGATGTGGCCCGTGAGATCGCGTTGCGCCGGCTCACCCTGCGAGACCATTCCCGCCAGGAACTTGACGAGGCACTGGCAGCCAAGGAGGTCCCGGAGGACGTCCGTGAGGCGCTACTGGCACGTTTCGAGGAGCTGGGGCTGGTCAATGACCAGAACTTTGCCGAGCAGTGGACCCGGGCCCGTCGCTCGTCACGCAAGCTTTCGCGTGCTGCTGTTCGACGGGAGCTGCAGGCCAAGGGCATCGATCGAGATCTGATCGACGAGACGTTGGAGCCCATCGACCACGAGAGCGAGGTGGAGCTTGCCACCGAGCTGGCGCGCAAGAAGTGGCGCAGCGTGCACTCCCTGCCTCGCGAGGTGGCCTACCGCCGGATGGCAGGAACCCTGGCCCGCAAGGGCTACTCCTCCTCGGTGGTGACCCAGGTGCTGCGCGAGGTGGTGCAGGCGGAGCCCGAAGAGTTCTGAGGGTCCTTGCGCTAGCCTCGGGGCGGAGGAAAACATGACCCTGGTGATGTGGATCGTCGTGGCAACGAGCTGGCTGGCGCTGGCCGTGCTCGGCGTCGGACTGTTCGTCGTGCTGCGACGGGCGAACCAAGCGGCTCCGGCCGTCCCCGTCGTCGATGAGGCGGCGGTGGAGGCCAGGGTCGCGACAGCGGTGGCCGAACGCGATGAGCAACTGCGGGAACGGGCTGCCCAGTTGGAGGTCCTTGACCAGCGGGTCAACGCGATGGGTGCCCAGCTCGAGGAGCGCCGCGCCGACCAGACGGCAGCCGAGAACCACGCGCAACAGGAACGGGCCGAGCTGCGTGAGCTGCGTACCCAACTGGAGTCCCGCGAACGACGCCTGGAGGAACGTGAGGAGCGGTTGCTGGCCGAGAGCAAGAGCCTCGAGGCCCGGTCCAATCAGCTGGTGGAGCTGCGCAACCAGGCCCAGCAATTGCGTCAGGACGCCGAGGCAGATGTCGCTGCCAGTCGCGAGACGGCCGAGCAGGACCGCCAGCAGGCCGCCCAGGAGCTGCAGCGAGTCGCGGGACTGGACCATGACCAGGCGCGACAGGAGGTCCTGGCGAGGGTCGAGCACGAGGCACGCCTGGAGTCGACGGCCCTGGCGCGGGACATCGAGCAGACCGCGACCCGCGAGGCAGAGTCGCGTGCCCGGGGGATCATCGTGACAGCCATCCAACGCCTCGCTGCCGAGCAGACCTCGGAGTCGGTCGTCAGTACCCTCGACCTTCCCAGCGACGAGATGAAGGGCCGGATCATCGGCCGTGAGGGCCGCAACATCCGCCACTTCGAGCAGGTCACCGGTGTCAACGTGATGATCGACGACACCCCCGGATCGGTCCTGCTCAGCTGCTTCGACCCCGTGCGCCGCGAGGTCGGACGCCTCACCCTCGAGGAACTGGTCGCCGACGGTCGTATCCACCCGGCGCGGATCGAAGAGGTTCATGAACGATCCCAGGCACGGATCGAGCAGCGCATCCTGCGTGCGGCCGAGGATGCCCTTGCCGAGGTGGGCATCTCGGACCTGGACCCGGCCCTGGTGCCGATCGTCGGTGCCTTGCGCTACCGCACCAGCTATGGTCAGAACGTGCTGCGCCACCTCGTGGAGTGCGCACACATTGCGGGCATGATGGCAGCCGAGCTGGGGCTGGACGTGGCCAACTGCAAGCGCGCGGCCTTCCTGCACGACATCGGCAAGGCCCTGACCCATGAGGTGGAGGGGACCCACGCCATGATCGGTGCGGAACTGGCCCGCCGGCATGGGGAGAGCCCGGACATCGTCCATGCCATTGAGGCCCACCACAACGAGGTGGAGCCCACCACCGTGGAGGCCGTCCTCACCCAGGCCGCCGACGCCATCTCCGGATCACGGCCGGGAGCCCGCCGTGAGTCCCTGGAGGCCTATGTGCAGCGGCTCGACCGTCTGGAGGAGATTGCCGCCGCACATGACGGCGTGGACAAGGTCTTCGCGATGCAGGCCGGCCGGGAGGTCCGCGTGATGGTCCGCCCCGAGGTCGTGGATGACGTGGCATCGCATGCCATGGCACGAAAGATCGCGCACCAGATCGAGGCCGAATTGACCTATCCGGGCCAGATCCGGGTCACCGTTGTGCGCGAGTCGAGGGCGAGCGAGGTCGCCCACTGAGGAAGGCACGTGCTCGCTCGGTGGCCGGGTGGGCGAAGAAGTCGGCGGGGCTGCCCTCTTCGACGACGCGCCCCTCGTCCATGAAGACCACCCGGTGCGCGGCCCCGGCGGGCGAAGGTCATCTCGTGGGTGACCACCAGCATGGTCATCCCGTCCTGGGCCAGTCCGAGCATCACCTCCAGGACCTCCTGGACCATCTCGGGGTCGAGGGCGCTGGTGGGTTCGTCGAAGAGGATCACCTTCGGGTCCATTGCGAGGGCTCGGGCAATGGCGACGCGTTGTTGCTGACCGCCGGACAGCTGGGAGGGGTGCTTGTCGGCCTGGCTCCGGACGCCGACCCGGTCCAGCAGGGCCAGGGCACGGTCCGCGGCATCGTCGGGAGCCAGCCCCCGCACGCGCACCGGGCCCAGCGTTACGTTCTCCAGCACGGTCTTGTGCGCGAACAGGTTGAAGGATTGGAAGACCATCGCGACGTCGGCGCGCAGCCGGGCAAGCTCGGCGCCGGTGGTGGGCAGGGGAGTCCCGTCGATGCGGATCTCGCCCGCGTCGATCCCCTCCAAGGCATTGATGGTGCGGCACAGGGTGGACTTGCCGGAGCCGGAGGGGCCCAGCAGGACCACCACCTCGCCACGCATCACATCCAGATCGATGCCGCGCAGGACGTGCAGGTCCCCGAAGTGCTTCTCGACGCCGCGCAACCGGACCAGTGGCTCAGACATCGAGGACCTCGTGGCGCAGCCCCCAGCGGCAGGTGACGGTCTCGCCCGGGGCCAACAGCACCAGATCCGCGTGGGTGGGGCCGTCATTGAAGGCATCGGGGCCGACCGTCATCGGCTCCACGGCGACGCTCGCGCGGTCGCCGGGGGTGTAGACCTGCACCCAGCCCATGGTCTGGTCACCCCACACCACCGTGCGGCTCGATCCGGCGCTCAGCGAGGCCTCCCAGCGGCCCTCGGCCAGGCGCGGGGCGGTGAAGGCGGTGTCCAGTTCCAGTGCGTCGAGCGCGCCGTCATGGCGACGGTCGAAGGGGGTGCCCGCCACATCCCTCAGCCCGACGGGCAGCAGGCGCCCGTCGACCTCGAGTCGGGAGGCGAAGGGCAGGAAGAGCGAGCACTGGTCGACGCCGGCGCTGCCGTCCGGCGGCAGCAGATAGGGGTGCGCGGCGTATCCGAAGGGGGCGGCCGTGGTGCCCAGATTGCGCGCAGTGACCTCGATGCCCAGCCCGGCCGCGGACAGTTGGTGCGTGACCAGCAGCTCCAGGGTGCCCGGCCAGCCCTGCTCGGGCTCGAGCAGCAGGCGTTGAGTGAGGTGGTCCTCACCCAGCTCGACGAGGGTCCACATCCGGTCCCGGACCAGCCCATGGATGGCATTGCCGCGTTCGGGTTCGTTGACCTCGAGCTGGTGCTCGGTCCCGTCCAGCTGCCACTTCCCGTTGCGGATCCGGTTGGGCCAGGGCATCAGCTGCTGGCCCTGGCAGCCGTCGGGAAGCTGGATCTCGTCGAAGGTGGTGACCACGTCGGTGCCAGCCACGCGGTAGGCGCGAAGGCCGGCGCCCATCTCGGTGATGGTGGCCCGCTGGTCACCAAGGGTGAGGGTGTACTGGGCTCCGGTGGGTGCATTCATGGCATTCAGCCTAGGACGTCCGGTTGGCGCGGCGCAGGCTGACCAGCGCGGCCGCCAGACACCCGCCCAGTGTGCCCAGCGCCAGGTCGCCCAGCGTGTCGGTGTAGGCCGTGCCCAGCTCGGTGCCGAAGCGGATGAATGTGGCCCATTCACCCACCTCCCAGACGATCGCCAGCAGCGCTCCGGCGCCGGCGATGGCCAGCGCCACCAGCCCGCGAGGGGCGCGCCTTTCGGCGTCGAGCAGCAGCCCCAGACCGCTCAGCAGCAGGAACCAGTTGAGGAAGTGGCACAGGTCGTCGAACCAGAGCACCCGGTCGTAGAGGTCCAGTGTGTTGCCGCTGACGTCGACCAGGAAGGGCAACATGACCAGCGCGAAGGCTGGCCACGGGGCGGGGGCGGGGGAGCGTCGGTGCCGGCAGAACCAGATGGCCGGCACCAGGCACATCAGCAGGGGGTAGGCGACCAGTCGGGCCCCGAAGGCCTTGCCGGAGAACTGCGGCAGGTGGGGTGCCAGCACCGCCAGGGCCAGCTGGGCGGTCGTCGCCACCAAGATTGCCACGGCGATCCAGACCGGTCGCTTCGAACATGTCATCCGGTCACATTGCCACCAGAACCAGCGCAGGTTGAAGCGCCGCGCCCCAGCCTCCTCGACGAAGGGTTGCGTGGCTGGCGGGCCCTTCTGCGATTCGGGGGGACGCGGCACGGCAATCTACAGTTGTCCCACCATGTCGAATGCCCAAGCCTCCGCCGCAGTCCAGACCGCTCCGCGTACCTATCAGGTCATCACCTACGGCTGCCAGATGAATGTCCACGACTCCGAGCGCATCTCGGGCCTGCTCGAAGGTGCGGGACTCGTACGCAGCGAGGTCGAGGTGGCCGACGAGGGTGGGCCCGACGTCGTGGTCTTCAACACCTGCGCGGTCCGTGAGAATGCCGACAACCGCCTCTACGGGACGCTGGGCCACATGGCGGCCGTCAAGCGCACCCGGCCGGGGATGCAGATCGCCGTAGGTGGCTGCATGGCGCAGAAGGACCGTGACGTGATCGTCGGCAAGGCGCCCTGGGTCGACGTGGTCTTCGGCACCCACAATGTCGGCAAGCTGCCCATCCTGCTGGAGCGGGCCCGCGTCGAGCAGGCCAGCCAGGTGGAGATCGCCGAGGCGCTGGAGAACTTCCCCTCCAACCTGCCGACCCGCCGCGAGTCGCCCTATTCGGCGTGGGTGAGCATCAGCGTGGGCTGCAACAACACCTGCACCTTCTGCATCGTGCCGCAGCTGCGGGGCAAGGAGACCGACCGTCGCCCCGGCGACATCCTCGCCGAGATCCAGGCGCTGGTCGACGAGGGCGTGCAGGAGGTCACCCTGCTGGGCCAGAACGTGAACACCTATGGTGTGGAGTTCGGCGACCGCGGTGCCTTCGCCAAGCTGCTGCGTGCCTGCGGTGGGATCGACGGGTTGGAGCGGGTGCGCTTCACCAGCCCGCACCCGGCGAGCTTCACCAGCGACGTGATCGACGCGATGGCCGAGACCCCCAATGTGATGCCAAGCCTGCACATGCCGCTGCAGTCCGGCTCGGACAAGGTGCTGCGCGAGATGCGTCGCAGCTACCGCAGCGAGAAGTTCCTGCGCATCCTCGACGAGGTGCGCGAGAAGATCCCGCACGCCGCCATCACCACCGACATCATCGTGGGCTTCCCGGGAGAGACCGATGAGGACTTCGAGGAGACGATGCGGGTCACCGAGCTGGCCCGGTTCAGTGCCGCCTTCACCTTCCAGTACTCGATCCGGCCCGGCACCCCGGCCGGCGTGATGGACAACCAGGTGCCCAAGGCCGTCGTGCAGGAACGCTATGAGCGCCTGCTGGAACTGGTGAACCGCACCGCCTGGGAGGAGAACCAGAAGCTGGAGGGCACCGAGGTGGAGGTGATGTTCGCCGCCGGTGAGGGCAAGAAGGATGCCGAGACCCACCGGATGAGCGGGCGCGCCCGGGACAACCGCCTGGTGCACGTCGCGGTGCCCGCGGAACCGGAGCTGCGGCCCCGCCCCGGTGACATCGCCACCACGGTGATCAGCCACGCCGCGCCGCACCACCTCAATGCCGATGGTGGGATCACCAACCTGCGGCGGACGCGCGGCGGCGACGCCTGGCAGGCACGCCACGAGGCCCCGCCCACGCCGGCCGGGGTGAGTCTGGGCATGCCGTCGGTCGGCCAGCCGAAGGCCTGCCCCGTCCTGCGTCCGGTGTCGTGACCGGACCACCGGCTCAGAGGTTGCCGGTCTCGTCCTTCAGGAAGTCCTGACCCTGGTCAACCTTGTCGGCGTACTTGGCGTCGGTCTTGCCGTCGACGAAGTCGCCGGCCTTGTCGATGCCCTGGTCCACCTGGGCCTCGTGGCTGTTGGCGGCGTCGCGAGCCTTGTTGGCGAGGCTTCCCTCGCCGCCGTTGATGACTTCCTTGACCTTGTCAAAGATTCCCATGCGAAACTCCTGACGTGGGGGACCACGCCCCTGTGGGGAGATCCTTTGTCCATGGTGGGCAGAGGCAGAGGCAGGGGCATTCGGCAGTTTTTGGTGCCGCATTGTGCTCGTGGCGCAATGCCTCCCCGACTTGGGTCAGGGACGCAGCGCCCCGCACAATGGCGAAGTGAACCTTCCGCTGGTCGTCATCAACGGCCCCACCGCGTCCGGCAAGTCCAGCCTCGCCATCGAGGTGGCCCTGGAACTGGTCCGACGCGGCCAACCGGCAGAGATCGTCAACACGGACTCGATGTTGGTCTACCGGGGGATGGACATCGGCACTGCCAAACCGACGCCGGCCGAGCTGGCGCTGGTGCCGCACCATCTCGTCGACGTCGCGGAGATGACCGAGGCCGCGTCGGTGGCTGACTTCCAGACCCGTGCCCGGGTCACGATCGAGGAATTGCGCGGCAGGACAGTGGTGCCGGTGCTGGTGGGCGGATCGGCGCTCTACGTGCACGCCATCCTGGACGAGTTCTCCTTTCCCGGCACGGATCCCGAGGTGCGGGCCCGGTGGGAGGCCCGGTTGGCCGAGGTTGGTCCCGAGGCCCTCCATGCGGAGCTTGCGTCCAGGGACCCCGCCGCGGCGGCGGGGATCCTGCCCGGCAATGGACGACGCATCGTGCGTGCCCTGGAGGTGCTGGAGTTGACGGGCGGCTTCACGCCGCAGCTGCCCGAGTGGAGCTATGCGCTGGCCGACGTGCTGCAGTTCGGTCTGCACCTGGAACGCGAGCAGATGGACCGGCGGATCGACGAGCGGGTGGACCAGATGTGGGCTGACGGGTTGGTCGACGAGGTGCGGCGCCTGGTGCCCCTGGGGCTGCGTGACGGCCTGACGGCCTCCCGGGCCCTTGGCTATCGCCAGGTACTGCAATTCCTCGACGGGGAGCTCACGGAAGGGGAGGCGATGGAACGCACCAAGAGTGGCACCCGACGTCTTGCCCGCAAGCAGTTGGGCTGGTTCCGTCGTGATCCCCGGATCGTCTGGTTGCCGGCGGGTGACCCGGCCAATGTGGAGACCATCGTGCGCGCCACGCTGGAACACGAATGTGGACCGGACGGTCCGGAGGGTGGCCGAGTCGCTAGCGTTGCCCCATGAGGAAGTGGACCTTCGCCAAGGGGCATGGCACCAAGAACGACTTCGTCATCGTGCGGGACCGACATGGCACGGTGCGCATCGATGATGCCGATGTGCGCTTCCTGTGCGATCGTCACGCCGGCATCGGCGGCGACGGCCTGCTGCGGGTCACCAAGGCGAGCTCCATCCCCGAGTGGGAGGGCGACCCGGACCTGTGGTTCATGGACTACCGCAATGCCGACGGTTCCATCGCCGAGATGTGCGGCAACGGTCTGCGCGTCTTCGTGCGCTACCTGATGGAGGAGGGGTTGGCCTCGGGCGAGTCCATCCCCGTCGCCACCCGTGCCGGGCTGCGCACCGTGCAACCGCTGATCGACGGCCGGTTGCGCTGCGGCATGGGTCCGGTGCGCCTGGCTGACGAACCGGTGACCGTGACCATCGAGATCCCGCACCTCGGACCGCAGGGGAGCTGGCAGGCCACCGCGGTCGACGTCGGCAATCCCCATGCCGTCTGCTTCCTGGAGGACAGCGACGTCTCCCTGGTCGAGCTGGACCTGGGTCGGGAACCCATCTGGACGCCCGCCGACCGGTTCCCTGCGGGCACGAACATCGAGTTCGTCGAGGTCATCGACGAGCGGCACATCTCCATGCGGGTGCACGAGCGGGGCGCGGGCGAGACGTTGAGCTGCGGCACCGGCACCGTGGCCGCCGCCCATGCCTACGCCCGCCGCGCCGGACTGGTCGACGGCGAGGTGCGCGTCGACGTTCCTGGGGGCTGGGTGGTGGTCGGGCTGGGGGAGCAGGAGGCGACCCTGACCGGCCCCGCCGTGATCGTGGCGCGGGGCGAGACCTGGTTGCCGGACAACCTGTGAGGGCTGCTCGGGCAGTGGCGCACGGATAACCATTGGCGTGATGGCTGTGCGGGTGACAAGCTTGTCCAACGATGACTCCACGCCGATACCCTGACCCCACGCCCGAGCCCGACGACTTCGACGACCTCTACGAGGACGCCGACGATGCGGACCTCGATCCCGACGGCGAGGACCCCGAAGCCCTGGTCGACGACTACGACCGCGACGGGCTGCAGTTGGACCTTGCCGAGCGGCTGTCGCTCAAGCGCGTCGCCGGCATGTCCACCCAGGTGGAGGACATCAGCGAGGTCGAGTACAGAGACCTGCAGCTGGAACGCGTGGTGCTGATCAGCGTCTGGACCGGCGGCTCCGAGCAGGACGCAGAGAATGCGATGACCGAGCTGAAGGCTCTGGCCGAGACCGCCGGAGCCCAGGTGCTCGAAGGGCTGATCCAGCGTCGCAAGTCGCCCGACCCCGCCACCTACATCGGCCGCGGCAAGGTCGACGAACTACGCGAGGTGGTGGTGGCCACCGGTGCCGACACCGTGATCTGCGACGGCGAGCTCCAGCCCGCACAGCTGCGCAATCTCGAGGACAAGGTGAAGGTGAAGGTCATCGACCGCACCGCCCTGATCCTGGACATCTTCGCCCAGCATGCCAAGAGCGTCGAGGGCAAGACCCAGGTGGAGCTGGCCCAGCTGCAGTACCTGCGCCAGCGGCTGCGTGGCTGGGGCGGCAACCTGTCCCGCCAGGCCGGTGGCCGGGCGGCGGGAGGCGCCGGAATCGGCGGCCGTGGCCCCGGTGAGACGAAGATCGAGACGGATCGTCGTCGGATCAACACCCGCGTCGCGATCCTCCGCAAGCGGATGCGCGACCTGGACGCCACGCGTGAGAACAAGCGGGCGGACCGCAAACGCAACCGGATCCCGTCGATCGCGATCGTCGGCTACACCAATGCCGGGAAGTCGTCGCTGCTGAATCGGCTCACTGATGCCGGAGTGCTGGTGGAGGACGCCCTGTTCGCGACGCTCGACCCGACCACCCGCCGTCACACCACGCCCGACGGCCGGGTGTACACCCTGACCGACACCGTCGGCTTCGTGCGTCACCTGCCGCACGACCTGGTGGAGAGCTTCAAGTCCACCCTGGAGGAGTCGGCGCAGGCCAACCTCCTGCTGCACGTGGTGGACGGTTCCGATGCGGACCCGGTCGGCCAGATCCAGGCCGTGCGCACCGTGCTGAATGACATCGATGCCGGGGACGTGCCCGAGCAGCTGGTGATCAACAAGACCGACCAGGCCAGCACCGAGGCGCTGTATGCGCTGCGCACCCAGTTCCCGGAGGCCATCTTCGTCTCCGCTCGAACCGGTCAGGGCGTCGACCAGCTGCGGGCCGTGGCGGAGAGTCGGCTGCCCAGCCCGGAGATCAGCGTCGACGTGCTGATCCCCTACGAGCGCGGTGACCTGATGGACAAGATCCACAAGCATGGCCAGCTGATCACCCTGGAGCACACCGGGGAGGGGACCCGGGTGGTGGCACGCGTGCACCCCGAGCTGGGTGGTGAGCTGAAGCCCTTCCAGGTCACCACCGGGTAGGCTTGCTCGGTGCCCGACGCCGAGAAGACCCCATCCGAGAAGACCGCTGGTCAGCACAGTTCGTCGGACGTGCTGGCGGCGGCCGTCGAAGTGATCGGCGGCACTCCGCGCGAGGGCCAGCAGCGGATGGCCAAGGCGATCGAGCAGGCGATCGAGACCGGCGAGCACCTGATCGTTCAGGCCGGCACCGGTACCGGAAAGTCCCTCGGCTACCTGGCGCCGGCCCTGCTGCACGTGCAGGGCAGCAAGCAGCGCATCGTGGTCGCCACGGCGACCCTGGCGCTGCAGGCGCAGCTGGCCAGTTCCGACATCCCCAATGCGCTCAAGGCCGTCGCCAAGGTCACCGGCCGGGAACCTTCGCACGCCATCCTCAAGGGCCGTACGAACTACGCCTGCCTTCTGAAGACCCGCGACGGCATCGTCGATGACCAGGACACCCTGCTCGGCGGGGCCGACCTGGCCGCCAACCTCAAGGAGTCGAAGGCCGACGTCGAGTCCGTGCTGGGCGCCGAGGTCCTGATGCTGCGGGACTGGGCCGAGGAACAGCTCAAGGCCAAGGGTCTGGCGGACCGGGACGACGCCCCCACCCACAGCCCGCGCGCGTGGGGGCTGGTCTCTATGCCGGTGCGCGAGTGTCTGGGCGTGCAGCGCTGTCCCTATGGCAGTGAGTGCTTCGTCGAGTCCTCCCGGGAGAAGGCGCGCGGATCCAGTCTGGTGGTCACCAACCACGCACTGCTGGCCATCGACGCCATGCACGGTGGTACGGCGCTGCCGGAACACGACATCGTGATCATCGACGAGGCGCACGAGCTGGTCAGCCGGGTCACCGGCGCCGCCAGCGACGAGTTGAGCCCTCAGACCGTCGAACGCGTGGCCAAGCGCGCCCTGCCGTGGCTCAGCGATGACCTGGGCCTGGAATTCCTGGAGTGTGGCGACATCCTGGCCGCAGCCCTGGAGGACTCGGAGCTGACCCGGATCACCGCGCCGTGCTCCGCCACCACGGCCTTCGAGACCATCCGCGACGTGAGCCGCCGCGTGGTCACCGGCCTGGGCAGCAAAGGGGAGAAGGGCAAGAAGGACGTCGACCCCGAGCAGCAGCAGGCGGCGAGCGCCGTCAAGGAGGTCTTCGACATCGCCGAGCGGATGGCGGCGCTGGGGACCAATGACGTCGTGTGGGTGAGTGAGCGTGAGCGCTTCGGACGCCAGGCGCAGGTTGCGCCCCTGAGCGTCGCCGGGCTGATGCGTGAGCGCGTGCTGGGGGAGGCGACGACGATCCTCACCTCCGCCACCCTCAAGATCGGTGGGGACTTCAACCAGGTGGCCGGCCAGATCGGTCTGCGCAAGAGCGACCGGCTGGAGGGCGAGCGGCATGACCCGGACAATCGGCTTGCCTGGCGGGCACTCGACGTGGGCACCCCCTTCACCTACGCGAAGCAGGGCATCCTGTACTGCGCGACGAGTCTGCCCAATCCCCGGCGCGAGGGGATCACCCAGGAGGCGCTGGCGGAGATCGCGGAGCTGGTCTGGGCGGCGGGTGGCCGCACCCTGGGCCTGTTCGCCTCGCAGAAGTCCGCGGAGGTGGCGGCGGCGCACGTGCGCAAGCAGCTGCCGAAGATGACGATCCTGTGCCAGGGGGACGCGCAGCTCTCGGATCTGACCAAGCGTTTCATCGCCGAACCGGAGGTCTGCCTGTTCGGAACCGTCAGCCTCTGGCAGGGCATCGACGTGCCCGGAGAGACCTGCGAACTGGTGATCATCGACAAGATCCCCTTCCCTCGTCCCGACGATCCGCTGATGCAGGCCCGCCAGCAGGCCGTGGTGGATGCCGGTGGCAATGGGTTCATGGCGGTGGCCGCCACCCATGCTGGCCTGCTGATGGCCCAAGGGGCCGGGCGCCTGATCCGTCGCGTCACGGACAAGGGGGTGGTGGCGGTGCTGGACGCGCGGCTGGTCAAGGCCCGCTACGGCGGCTTCCTGCGGGCCTCGATGCCGGACTTCTGGATGACCCAAGACCGTGAGGTGGCCGTGCAGGCGCTGCGTCGGCTGCAGGAGGGCCGGGGCTGATGGAGGAGTTGCCCCACGGCAGCCACTTCCAGCGTCTGGACCAGGCTCGCGTGCGCCGCTCCACCGCCGAGCTCCAGACGTGGATCCGGGATCGTTTTCCCGACCGCACCCTGTGGGAGGTCTGCGGGGAGCTGGGGGCCCTAGTGGACGAGGTGGCACTGCGCGACGGGCTGAACCAGCGCAGGATCCGCGCCGCTCGGATGCTCTCCCGGCTCGCGGTGGTGCTGGTGGTGGCCTTCCTCACGGGAACCGTCGGGCTGGCCGTGCTGGACCTGGTGCGGGGAGGCCAGTTCCAGGCGGTCGACTTCCTGCCATTGCTGGAGACCATCATCAACACCTCCGTCTTCGGCGGCTTGGCGGTGCTCTTCCTGCTGGCCGTCCCGGAGCGGATGGAGCGGGCCCGGATCCTGCGGGTGCTGCACCGGCTGCGCTCGCTGGCGCACGTGATCGACATGCACCAGCTGACCAAGATCCCGGGGCGCGACGAACTGGCCTCCGCCGATCTGGGGGCCTATCTGGAGCAGTGCTCGGAGATGCTGTCGCTGGTGGGCAAGACAGCCGCCCTGTTCGCAGAGGACACCACCGACGGCGATGTCCTGGATGCGGTGGAGGGCATCGAGGCGCTGACCTCCGACATGGCCCGCAAGGTGTGGCAGAAGATCGCCATCATCCAGCCGGACTGACCAGCCCGGTTCACACCTTGCGCAGGACGGCGACGACCTTGCCCAGGATCCTGGCGTGGTTGCCGTCGATCGGGGAGTAGGCCTCGTTGTGGGGCATCAGCCAGACCTGGCCCGGTGTCTTCTTCAGCGTCTTGACGGTGGCCTCGTCGTCGAGCAGCGCGGCCACGATCTCGCCATTGTTGGCGTCGGCCTGCTGGCGCACCACCACCCAGTCGCCGTCGCAGATGGCCGCATCGACCATCGAGTCGCCATGGACCTCCAACATGAAGATGGTGCCCTCACCCACCAACTGCTTGGGCAGGGCGAAGACGTCCTCCACATGCTCCTCGGCGAGGATCGGACCACCGGCGGCGATCCTGCCGACCATCGGTACGTTCACGGCACTCGGTAGGGCATCACGGATGCCGGTGATGTCGGCCGGCTCGGAGGTCTCGGGGACCGGCTTGGCCTTGGGCTTCAGGGAGTCCGGGAGGTGCAGTTCCATGGCGCGGGGTTGGCCGTGCACCCGTCGGATGTACCCGCGATTCTCCAGCTGCTTGAGCTGGTGGGCGACGCTGGACGAGCTGGCGAGGCCGGAGGCATCGCAGATCTCACGGATGGTGGGCGGATAGCCGCGCTGGGCGAAGGAGTCCCGGATGATCTCCAGGATGCGACGCTGGCGCGGGGTCAGTCCATCGGGATCCGCGGGGCCGTCCGGGAGCGCCTTGAGCCGTCCCCGTCCCGCCAGCTCGCGGCGCACCTGCTCATTGCTGGGCCGGCCCACCGGACGCTTGCCCTGGGGGCTGTTCTTCTCGTTCCCTGTCGCCATGGGGCAAGCCTAGTGCCCGGAGGCGTTCGATTCAAACATCTGTTCGAGGTTGTGGGGTGGCATTTGCGGGTGCTCCGGAGGTCTGTTCACAAAAAATGTCAGAGGCACCTGTTTGACTCATCATGACCTCGAACCGCGGGTGTCGACCATCGGCCGACACGCCATCATTCGAATGGATGTTTGATTGGAGCGGGGAGGGGCGCTAGTGTTGAGGCATCGAACACCTGTTCGACGAGCGGATGGCTCGCCGGCGGGATTTCGCCCAAGAAGCAAGGAGCAACCATGAGTGCATCGCTGATCGCCAAGGCCAATGCCGTCACCCCGGCCAAGGTCCGCCGCCGCGTGCGTGAGCAGCAGCTGCGTGGCCCGCAGGCACGTCCGGTGCGGTTGACCGCGCCGGGCGGGCGTCCGCTGCAGCCGGTGGCTCCCGGTGGACACGGCGCCCCGGTCGAGCTGGTCTGGGGGTCCGACGCGCGGGGGCGCGCCGCACGCCCGGCCAGCGGTCAGGTCCAGCTCACTGATCGCGGGATCCTCGCGGTCGTCGTGCTGTTGGGGCTGATCGTGGTCGCCACCGTGTCCGTGGGCGTGGTGCGATTTCTGGGGGTCAGCGATGCCCCCCTGGAGGAGGCGCCCACCGGCGGTACCGCCGTCGTCGCCCTGCGGAACTGACACGAAGGATGAAGACCTCGACCCTTGGGGGTCGAGGCCTTCATGCTGTGTGCCGTGGGGTTCAGCTCACTTGGTGTCGATCACCAGGGTGTTGCAGATCTTGTCAGCGAAGGTCTGGCGACGGGAGTCCCACAGCGGGAAGAGGTAGCCGATCAGGCAGGAGATGGTGTCCAGGATGTGCGCGATCTGGCGCAGGAAGGCCTTCCCTGCGCCCACGGGCTGGCCGGTGTCGGCATTCACCAGCTGGATGCCCAGCACCTGGCGTCCCAACGAGACGCCGGTCTTGCCGTCCTTGAAGACCATGTTCCAGATGAACCACGCGAAGCCCACGACCAGCAGGATGAAGCCCAGGGTGGGGTTGGTGCCGACCCTCTCGGTCTTGCTCGCGTAGTCATAACCGCCAATCATCGGGTCCGTGATCCGGTTGATGATGGTGATGGGCGCCCAGTCGATCAGGTGGCTGCCCACGCGCTTGATCCACGAGGTCAGCGCAGGGGTGGGGCCGTAGGCCATCTGGCCATAGCCGGGCTGCCCGTTACCCTGCTGGGCATAGGGATTGGCCATTGCGTTCGGGTCCTGCGCGGCCGGCTGCCCGTACTGGGGCTGGCCGTAGGGATCGGCGGCGGGCTGCTGGGGCTGGCCGTACTGGGGCTGGCCGTAGGGATCGGCGGCGGGCTGCTGGGGCTGGCCGTACTGGGGCTGGCCGTAGGGATCAGCAGCGGGCTGTCCCTGCACCGGCTGCTGGCCAAAGGGCTGCTCGGGGCTGGAGTTCTGCGGGCCCCACGGGTTCTCGGGGGTCTTCTCGGGCGGGTTCGTCACGGCAATTCTCCAATTCTGGTCAGGATGCGTCTCGAATGCTAGGGGTGCAGGGGTTCGCCTCATCGGTGGCGCGCCCAGTGGAGGTGGACTCTTCAGACCTCGGAAAGGGGACGGTCCAGCGGCACAATGGGTTCCATGGAACCAACCGCGAACGCGCCGACGGACTTCGATCCGCGTCGTGGGCTCCGGGGGCTCGCGCTGCTGGGGCTGGTGGGCCTGGGCCAGATTTCACTGGTCTTCGTGCTCGGGCGTGGCGTCGCCTGCCCGTTGCGCGAGGCCACCGGCCTCCTGTGCCCGATCTGTGGCACCACGACGGCGGTACGCCACCTTCTCCAGGGGGACGTGGGGGCTGCGTGGGGCGCCAACCCGTTCACGATGCTGATCGCCCTGGCCCTGGCCCTGTGCGCCGTCTGTTGGCTCGTCGAGGTGGCTGGTGGGCCCGCCACTCGTCCGCCACGGCGCCTGCGGCCGCTCACCTTCGAACGCGTGAGCCTGGCGATGGCGGGGCCGGCGGTGCTCTTCGCCATCCTGCGCAACCTGCTCTGATCTGATCGCGGGCTGCCACTCGACACGCCGCGGAAGCGCGACTTCGTGGAGTTTGATTTTGGGGTCCGCGCGGCCTACGGTATCCATATCTAGTGGTTGCAGACATGTGATTAACCCACAGCTAGTGGTTGAAGCACATATTACCGCCACTTGTCCATTTCATCGACGACGCCTGCGCGGTGCCTCGTCGTGTGCTCGAAAGGAGGTTGGCATGCATTGTCCGTTCTGCCGCAATGCCGACTCCCGTGTGCTGGACTCGCGCGCCACTGACGACGGCTGCAGCATTCGTCGTCGCCGCCAGTGCCCCGCCTGCGAGCGTCGCTTCACCACCATCGAACAGGTGCAGCTGTCCGTGCTGAAGAAGTCCGGCGTTGCCGAGCCCTTCAACCGGGACAAGGTCATCTCCGGCGTACGCAAGGCCTGCAAGGGTCGGCCGGTCAGCGAGGCCGACCTGGCCCGGCTGGGCCAGCGCGTCGAGGAGACCCTGCGCGCCAGCGGCATGGGTGAGGTTCCCACCGACGAGGTGGGCATCGCCATCCTCGAGCCCTTGCGCGAACTGGACCAGGTGGCCTACCTGCGCTTCGCCAGTGTCTACAAGCACTACCAGGGCGTCGAGGACTTCGAGGAGGAGATCCGGCGCCTGCGCGCGCCGTCCGCCGAGTCCACCGCCAGCCACTGAACCTTGCGAACGGGAGAGACCCCGGCCGCCTTCTGTTGAGAACACCCCCGAAGAGAGAGTCGAAGCATGACCGAAACCACCAGGACCTCACGTCGCCAGCCCAAGAAGACTGCCGGCCTGACCATCGAGCGGGTCTTCTCCACTGAGGGCGTGCACCCCTATGACGAGGTCACCTGGGAGAAGCGGGACGTCGTCCAGACCAACTGGAAGACCGGTGAGAACGTCTTCGAGCAGAATGACGTGGAGTTCCCGGACTTCTGGAGCCTGAATGCCACCACCATCGTCACCACGAAGTACTTCCGTGGGGCCCTGGGCACCCCGCAGCGTGAGACCGGCCTCAAGCAGCTGATCGATCGGGTCGTGAACACCTACTCGAAGGCCGGCCTGGACAACGGCTACTTCGTGAGTGACAAGGATGCCCAGGTCTTCGAGGACGAGCTGCGCTGGATGCTGCTGCACCAGTACTTCAGCTTCAACTCCCCGGTCTGGTTCAACGTCGGCACCTCGAGCCCGCAGCAGGTCAGTGCGTGCTTCATCCTCTCCGTCGACGACTCGATGGACTCCATCCTGAACTGGTACAAGGAGGAGGGCTTCATCTTCAAGGGCGGCTCCGGTGCCGGCCTGAACCTCTCCCGGATCCGTTCCTCCAAGGAGCTGCTCAGCTCCGGCGGAACCGCCTCCGGCCCCGTCTCCTTCATGCGTGGCGCCGATGCGAGCGCTGGAACCATCAAGTCCGGTGGCGCCACTCGTCGCGCCGCCAAGATGGTCGTGCTGGACGTCGACCACCCCGACATCGTCGAGTTCATCGAGACCAAGGCGCGTGAGGAGGACAAGATCCGCGCCCTGCGTGATGCAGGCTTCGACATGGACCTGAGCGGCAAGGACATCACCAGCGTCCAGTACCAGAACGCGAACAACTCCGTGCGAGTCAGCGACGAATTCATGTCGGCCGTCGAGAACGACACCATGTTCGGCCTCAAGGCCCGCGGCGACGGCCACGTGATCGAGGAGGTCAAGGCCACCGAGCTCTTCGGCAAGATGGCCACCGCCGCATGGGAGTGCGCCGATCCCGGTATCCAGTACAACGACACCATCAATGACTGGCACACCAACCCGAACTCCGGGCCGATCACCGCGTCGAACCCGTGCAGCGAGTACATGAGCCTGGACAACTCGTCCTGCAACCTGGCCAGCCTCAACCTGCTGAAGTTCCTCGACGAGGACGACATCTTCGACGTCGAGCGCTTCACCAAGGCCGTCGAGCTGATCATCACTGCGATGGACATCAGCATCTGCTTCGCGGACTTCCCGACCGAGGCGATCGGCGACACCACCCGCAAGTTCCGCCAGCTGGGCATCGGCTACGCCAACCTGGGCGCGCTGCTCATGGCGCTGGGCCTGGGCTATGACTCCGAGGGTGGCCGCAAGCTGGCCGCCGCCATCACCTCGCTGATGACCGGTACCTCCTACCGTCGTAGCGCAGAGCTTGCCGCGGTCGTCGGCCCCTACGCCGGGTACGCGGCCAATGCCGAGCCGCACCAGCGCGTCATGCGCAAGCACCAGGCCGCGAGCGATGCCCTCAAGCCGCTGCACACCAATGACTCCGTGGTGGCCAAGGCCGCCAACGAGCAGTGGGCCCAGGTCGTCGAGCTCGGTGCCGTCAACGGCTTCCGCAACGCACAGGCCTCCGTGCTGGCCCCCACCGGCACCATCGGCTTCATGATGGACTGCGACACCACCGGCGTGGAGCCCGACTTCAGCCTGGTCAAGTTCAAGAAGCTGGTCGGCGGCAGCTCCATGCAGATCGTCAACCAGACCATCCCGCGTGCCTTGAAGAACCTGGGCTACGGCGCCGACGAGATCGAGAAGATCGTCGCCTTCATCGCTGATCACGGCCACGTCATCGACGCCCCGGCCCTGAAGAAGGAGCACTACGAGGTCTTCGACTGCGCCATGGGCGCCCGGGCCATCCAGCCCATGGGCCACGTACGGATGATGGCGGCCGTCCAGCCCTTCCTGTCCGGCGCGATCAGCAAGACGGTGAACCTGCCCGAGACGGCCACCGTCGAGGAGATCGCCGACGTCTACATGCAGGGCTGGAAGTTCGGCCTCAAGGCACTGGCCGTCTACCGCGACAACTGCAAGGTGGGCCAGCCACTGTCCGACGGCAAGAAGGGTGACGGCAAGAAGGTCGCCGACGACGCCGCCGCGACAGCTGCCGCCGCGGCCGCTCCGGCTCCCGAGGTGCGGGTGGAGTACCGCCCGCGTCGACGTCGCCTGCCCAAGAGCCGCGATGGCCGCACCACCAGCTTCTCGGTGGCCGGCGCCGAGGGCTACATGACCTCCAGCAAGTACGAGGACGGTCAGCTCGGTGAGGTCTTCCTCAAGCTCGGCAAGCAGGGTTCGACCCTGGCCGGTGTGATGGACGCCTTCTCGATCGCGATCTCCATCGCCCTGCAGTACGGCGTGCCGCTGGAGACCTATGTCCAGAAGTTCACCAACCAGAAGTTCGAGCCCGCCGGCATGACCGACGATCCGGACATCCGCATCGCCCAGTCGATCATGGACTACATCTTCCGCCGCCTGGCGCTGGACTACCTGTCCTTCGACGAGCGTTCGGAACTGGGCATCTACACCTCGGCCGAGCGTGCCCGCTATGTCGAGACCGGTTCCTACATCAGCGAGGAGGACGAGGCCGAGATGCCCGAGTCCGAGTCGCTGAAGAATGATGCCGGCGATGACCTGCGTGTCGACGAGGGCGGCCCCGTCCAGCCGTCGCTGATCCAGGCCAGCCCGAAGGTGGAGCAGGAGACGGTGGGCAGCGCCCACACCACCACCGAGATGATGGAGGGCCTGACCGGGCACGCCATCGACGCACCGCTGTGCATGACCTGCGGCACGAAGATGCGTCCGAGCGGCTCCTGCTATGTCTGCGAGGGTTGCGGCTCCACCAGCGGCTGCAGCTGATCGCCACTCCTGACCGCCGACGGCGGCGTACCCACCCCGGGTACGCCGCCGTCGGCGTCCTAGGGTAGTTTCAACCTCAACTGTCACCTGCTTGCCTGACCCCCCAAGGAGATCCGCATGAACCGCAGCACCCGACCGCTGGCCCTCGCCGCTGCCGCCCTGATGCTCTTCGGTGGGTGCTCCGCAGGCAGCACCCAGAGCACACCCGCCGCCCCCAGTTCCAGTGCCGGGGGAGCGGGTGTCCTCGACCGGCTCGGCGTGCAGGGCAAGGATGCCGTCGCGACGATCGACGCCCTGGACCGATCCACCGATCCGCGGCCCATCGAGGGCCTTCAGGCCTCGGTCAAGGCGGACCGGCTGGTGATCACCGATGACGCGGGGGAGCGCAGCCTGCCGATCCCGGCGGACAAGTTCTACCTGTCCATCGCGCCCTATCTGCAGACCACGCACGACTGCTTCGCCCACAGCCTGTCCGGTTGCCAGGGCGAACAGGTGGACAAGGAGATGCACATCACCATCGTGGACGGGGCCGGCAAGAAGCTCGTGGACAAGGACGTCACCACGGCCGGCAACGGCTTCGTCGGCCTCTGGCTGCCGCGCGACACCAGCGGCAGCGTGACCGCGACGATGGGGGACAAGTCCGGAACCGTGCCCTTCAGCACGGGCGCCGACAGCCCCACCTGCCTCACTACCCTGCGCATGAACTGAACCCACCCCGGGCACGCTCCGCGGGGAGTAGCCTCGCTCCATGGAGGGCAGGCAACCGGCGTGGGCGCGGGTGCTGCCCGGACTCGACGTCCTGGCGCACTACCGGCGCGAATGGCTGCGCGGCGACGTGCTGGGCGGGATCACCGTGGCCGCCTACCTCGTGCCCCAGGTGATGGCCTATGCCGTCGTCGCCGGACTGCCGCCGGTCGCGGGCCTGTGGGCGAGCGGCGTGCCCCTGGTGGTCTACGCACTCATGGGGTCCTCCCGGCAGTTGTCGGTCGGGCCGGAGTCCACCACGGCCCTGATGACTGCTGCGGGCGTCGCGGCGCTGGCCGGTCAGGGGGCGGGGCACCCACCCGACGAGCTTGCCGCCGCGCTGGCCTTCGCGGTCGGTCTGGTCTGTCTGGCCGGATACCTGCTGCGCCTCGGCTTCCTGGCTGCCCTGCTCAGCCGCCCAGTGCTGGTGGGCTACATGAGCGGCGTCGCCGTGATGATGATCACCTCCCAGCTGGGCAAGGTCTCCCGCCTCGGCGTGCAGGGAGAGCGCCCGGACCAGGAGATCTGGTGGTGGATCACCCACCTCGGCAGTGCACATCGCCCGACCCTGGCCCTGGCGCTGCTGGTGCTGGTCCTGCTCTTCGCCGCCCGGCGCCTGCTCCCCACCTGGCCCGGACCACTGCTGGTCATGGTGGCCGCGGCCCTCGTGGTGTGGCTCGCCGACCTGCAGGCCCACGGGATCCGCACCATCGGAGCGGTGCCGGCCGGCCTGCCTCGCGCCGCCCTGCCGAGCCCCGACGGCCTGCCCTGGGGGCACTTGTTCGCCGCGGCTCTGGGCATCGCCCTGGTGGGCTATTCGGACAATGTGCTCACGGCTCGCGCCTTCGCGGCCCGTCACCGACAGGACGTGGATGCCAACCAGGAATTCCTGGCGCTGGGCCTTGCCAACCTAGCCACCGCAGCCACGGGCGGCTTCCCCGTCTCCAGCTCTGGCAGCCGCACCGTCCTGGCGGACTCGATGGGCGCGCGCAGCCAGCTGCACAGCCTGGTCAGCGCCGTGATGCTGTTGGTGGTGATGTTCTGGCTCGCGCCCCTGTTGGCCTGGTTCCCGGCGGCCGCGCTAGGGGCGGTGGTGGTCTACGCCGCCATCCGGCTCGTGGACGTCGCCGAGTGGCGACGGGTGGCGCGCTTTCGGCGCAGTGAACTGGTGCTGGCATTGGTGACAACCATGTCCGTGCTGGGCTTCGGTGTCCTGAACGGGATCGGGGTGGCAATCGTGCTCAGCCTCCTGGACCTCCTGCGTCGCCTGGCCCATCCCAATGACGGGGTGCTCGGGGAGGTTCCGGGGATGGCCGGCATGCACGACGTGCGGGACTACGAGGCCGCCCGGCAGATCCCGGGCCTGGTGGTCTATCGCTACGATTCTCCGCTCTTCTTCGCCAATGCCGATGACTTCGCCCACCGGGCCCAGCGGGCCGCCGAGAGGGCGCCGCAACCCGTCCACTGGTTCCTGCTCAATGCCGAGGCCAATGTGGTGGTGGACCTGACCGCCGTCGACGAACTGGACCAGTTGCGGGAGCGGCTGGAGGCTCGCGGCATCGTCTTCGCTATGGCCCGCGTCAAGCAGGACCTGTTCGACCAGCTGGAGCGCGCCGGCTTCGTGGAGAAGGTGGGCCCCGGCCACGTCTTCCCGACATTGCCGACGGCCGTCGCGGGCTATCGCGAATGGCTGGCCGCCAGCGGACGGTTGGCGGCCCAGGCCAACAGCGCGGAACCCACCCAGACGCCGAGCACGCCCAGCGAGGAGCGTGGCTGATCCGGGTGGATGACCAGCCCGTGGCGCCACACGCCCACCAGGCTGAGGCTGAGGACCAGCAGGGCCAGGACCGCGACCGGACCATTCTGCGCCGGGCCCAGCGGTGGGATCATGCGCAGGTTGAGCCGGGCGACCGCGGGCACCACGATGGCAATCAGCACCAGGGCCACCACCGGGGTGAAGGCGGGGAAAGTGGTCACCGTCACCAGTGACGGCCACACCGTGCCCAGCCCGATCCCGATGCCGAAGGCCGCGACGACACACGGCATGTGCCACAGGTAGGTGGTCATCAGCAGGGCATTGACCACCTCCATGGCCCGGCGGACCCCGGGGCGCTCCAGCACGACCAGCCGTCGCCCGGACAGGAGGCCCAGGACCCCGGTCTGCGCCAGGGCCAGCCAGGCCATCGCCACGGTGGGAGGTTGCAGGTTGGAGACCCACCGGGATCCCATGCCCAGCGCCGGCACCGGCCAACCGCCCATCGCCCCGAAGCGCAGGTGGAGCAGCAGCACGATGGCCGTGGTGCCCGCGGCCACGGCGGCGGCAGCGTGCCAGCGGGGGCCGGTGCGCAGGAAGCCCCGCTGGTGGGCTATGCCGATCTGGTGGCAGGCCAACCACACGAAGGCCAGGTTCCAGTACCGGTGGTCCAGCACGCCGGTGGTGATGGTCCACACGTCCACGGCCGTGGCGGCCCCGAACATCACCATGGGCACCAGCCACCACCACCGGTCGTGGAGCCACACCAGGGCGGGGGCCAGCAGGACCACCAGCAGGTAGCTGACCAGGAACCAGAGCAGTTTGGTGAGGTTGTGGCTGATGGTCACCGCATCCTCGAGGTGGCCCAGCCAAGCGGCCCCCGTGCTGGGGATCGCGAAGAAGGTGATGAAGACCGTGGTGGGGCCGATCAGTCGTCGTCCACGGTTGGCGTAGTAGTGCGCCAGACCGGTGCCACGCTGCCGCATCTTGTCCACCACCAGCGCATGGGCGAAGCCGCCCGCGACGAAGAACAAGGGCATCACCATCAGCAGCCAGGAGCCGTACCAGCCCCACGGCCCCAGCTCCATGGTACGGGCCTGCCAGCCTGTCTCGGTCCGCCCGACCCGCCACGGGCCGGCGTGGAAGCCCACCACCATGCAGACGGCAAGAGCGCGAGCCGCGTCGATCAGCAGCTCGCGCTCGGTGCCGGTGGGCGGTGCATCGGGGCTCACCCGTTCAGGGTAGGGCCCCTCGGTTCAGCCCTGGGTGTTCTCCGTGGCCTGGGTGGGGCGCTGTCCCAGCTCCTGGTCGAGCCGCAACAGGCCTGGGCCGTCGTCATTGATCATCCTGATCCGGCCGATGATCTCGCTGACGGTGGCCTCCTCCTCGAGCTGCTCCCCGATGAACCAGCTGAGCAGGGGGCGGGAGTCCAGGTCCCCGGCGGCATCGCCCTCCCGGTACAGGTTGCGGATGGACTCGGAGACCTTCTGCTCGTGCTCCAGTGCAGCGGTGAAGACATCGAGCGGCGTCATCGTCTGCTGGGCCTTCGGTGCGCTGATGGCTCCGATGCGTGGATGGTTGTCCCGGTCCAGCAGGTGGTCTATGAACTTGTTGGCGTGCACGATCTCCTCGTCGGCCTGGTGGCGCAGCCAGGCGGCCATGCCCGGCAGGTCCTGGGCGTCGACCTCGATGGCCAGCTGGCGGTAGACGGTGGAGGCCTCCAGTTCGAGGGTGATCTGGTCGTTGAACAGCTTCTCGAGTTCATTGGACATCTTCATGGGTCCAGCCTGCAACGGCGCAGGGCCAGGGAAAAGGAATTTGGCCAAGGGCGAACTGGCGATGGGGCGAGGCGGCGGGGCCCATGGTGGTCATGGTCCGCAAGCCCCGCGGTGGCCGCCTAGGGTTGGAAGGGTGACGGCCGTTCTGGGGGGATTCTTCGCGATCTGGGCCGTCGTGGCCGTGGGCATGCTGTTGGCCCACCTGCGCATCCTCGACGCCGGCTCTCAGCTGATCCTGAGCAAGCTCAGTTTCTTCGCCGGCAGTCCGGCCCTGATGCTGACGATGATGGCGACGGCCGACCTCAAACGAATCTTCGCCTGGAACCTGCTGGTGACCGTGCTCGCCACCCTCACCACCGGAGCCCTGGCACTGGCGCTGCTGCGGCTGGTGCTGCGCGAGCCCGACCAGAGGCGCCCCTCGATGGGGCACACCGTGATTGCCGTCTTCTGCGCCTGCTATGTCAATGCCGGCAACATGGGCCTGCCGATTGCGTCCTATGTGCTGCACGACGTGACATGGATCGCGCCCCTGCTGCTGGTACAGGTGGCCGTGCTCCAGCCCCTCGGCCTTGCCTTCCTGGACATCGAGGCGGCCCGCGACGGGGGAGGTCCCCTCTCGCGTCGGCAGAACCTGCTGGTGCCGCTGCGCAACCCGATGACCCTCGGAGTGCTCGCAGGACTGGCCCTCAACCTCACCGGCGTCACCATCCCGCAATGGCTGGACACCCCGCTGACCATGCTCGGTGGTCTGGCCGTGCCCACGATGCTGATCGCCTTCGGTGTCTCCCTGCGCCTGGGGCCGCTTCCGGGACGTGGGCCGCAGTTCACGGAGACCCTGGTCCTGTGTGCGCTGAAGCTCCTCGTCCAGCCTCTGGTGGCCCTGGCGCTGGCCCGGGCCTTCGCCCTCGACGCCGTGACGACCCTGGCCGTGATGGTGCTGGCCGGGCTCCCGACCGCGCAGAACATCTTCAGCCATGCGGTGCGCTACCAGCGTCAGGTGGTGCTGGCCCGTGACGTGGTCTTCATCACCTCCGTGTGCTCCATCCCCACCATCATGGCGATGGCCGTACTGCTGGGGTGAGCCGCGCTGTACTAGGTTTGCCAACATGGACGAGGAACTGGTCAGCACCGACGGATTCGACTTCGATGCGAGCACCGCACAGGCGTGGAAGCTCTTCGGTGAACGGCTGGCCGAGGTGGTCTCGATGATCGAGGACGGTGCCAGCCTGCGGGTGGACACCGTGGCCCCGGACACCCAGACGGCCCCCTTCGTCTGCTTCACCTGTGGTCAGCGCGCGAGCCGTGAGGAGCAACCTGTGGTGCTCGTCGAGGCCTCCAGCAATGCCGTGCTGGGCGATGGCCACCAACTGACGACCGCCCAGTTGGACCAGCTCGAGGCCCTCGGCTGGCAGCCCCCGACCACCGACCAGCCCCACCCGACCGCGAACTTCTGGGCCGAGGAGATCCAGGACGACAGTGACAGGCTGGCCGAGCTGGCCGTCGACACCCTGCGCGATGTCTTCGGCGTGCAGCACCCGGTCTTCCTCGTTCCCGACCAGCTGGCCGAGATCCTCGCGCCGTCGGCCGCGGTTCGCGAGGAGCTGGACGGTAGCGAGGCACGCATGGAGTCGGGGCCGGCCGAGGCCCACGACTTCGTGGCCGTCACCGCCCGGGACCGCGATGAACTGCACTCCTTGGTGCGCACCGAGCTCACCCACATGTTCGGTCACGAGCCGATCGTCGACGACGAGGGGGACTTCGCCATCCGGGTGGGCTCCTCGATGGTCTTCGTGCGCTGTGCACCCGATGGCCGGGAGGTGCTGCTCTTCTCAGCCCTCGTCCACGACCTCGAGGGTCGTGGACGGGCGGTCGAGGTGCTCAATGACCTGAACTCGGAATCCCGGTTCGGGCGCTTCTCGCTCTACCGGGACCGGGTCTTCGTCACCATGAGCCTGCTCACCCGGCCCTTCGTGCCGGCCCACCTGCACGAGGGCGTCCGGATCATCACCCAGATCGCCGACGGGATCGACGACGACCTGGCGGCCAAGCTGCGCGGGCGGGTCACCTTCACCGAGCAGGACTGATCCGGATACGATCGGGTGGACGGGGTTTGCCCGAGGGACCGGGCGGGCCACGATCCTGACGAGGAGGGATGATCGGCATGGTGCAGGGTCATTTCGAACAGCTGGATGCCGCCGAGTGCGCCCAGCTGCTGCGCGAGGCGAGCATCGGGAGGGTGGCCTTCGTCGGGCCGGACGGCATGACCGTCTTGCCCCTGGCCTATGCGGTCGACGGTGAGGACATCATCCTGCGCACCGCCGCCGGTACCCAGCTGGCGAGTCTTGGCGCGGGCACTCCGGTCGCCTTCGAGGTGGACGAGTTCGATCCCGAGGTGCGCAATGGTTGGAGCGTGCTGGCGCGGGGGCGGCTCGGCGTCCTCGACCCATCGCGGGAAGTGCGTGAGGTGCCCGAGCCCTTTGTTCCCGGTGAACGCGAGGTACTCGTGACACTGGCCGTGGAGAGCCTTTCCGGACGAGCCGTCTCCGGGGACTGAGGAGGAAGACATGAGCAGCGATTCCGTTCACGAAAGCCCTGAGCTGTCCGGCCCGCGCGTCCTGGTGGGCGTCGACGGGTCCGAGGATGGCCTGCGGGCCGTGCGCTACGGCGCCCGGGCCGCCCGGTTGGGCCGCGCCACCCTGCATCTGGTGCACGCCGTGGACGATGCGGTGATGGCGGGTGCCTGGGGTGTCGTCTATGACCCGAGTGCCCTGCAGGAGGCGGGGGAGCACGCCAACCAGGCCGCGCGCGCTGCGGCCCTCGAAGCGGGGCTGGACGCGCAGCAGGTGCACGACGAAGTGGTGCTGGGCAATGCCGCCGCGGTGCTGGCCCGGTTGAGCGAGGGCGCCGACCTGCTGGTCACGGGGCGTCGTTCCGTGAGCGGCCTGGAACGCATGTTCATCGGGTCGACCAGCGTCGCCCTGGCCGATGCGGCGCAGTGCCCACTGGTGGTCATCTCTGCGGCCGCGACTCCGGGAGCCACTGGCGGGCAGAACCACATTGCGGTGGGCATTGACGCGGAGAGCCACTCGCCGAACACCCTGGGGTGGGCGTTGGCCGAGGCCGAGGCCCGTGGGGCGCGGCTGACGGTGGCCCATGTCTCCCGGCAGGAGGGCCGGGCGGGACAGGTGGATGAGGTGGCGCGCCGGGCCATCGACGAGCTCCTGGAGCCCCTGCGGGTCTCCCATCCGCTGGTGGATGTGCAGGTGCAGGTCTCGCACGGCAATCCCGTCGACGAGCTGGTGGACCTGTCCGGTCAGGTGGACCTGCTGGTCCTCGGCGTGCAGCGGCCCAAGCTGCTGGGAATCCACCTCGGAGGCGTGATGCGCGCCGTGCTGGCGCATGCCCAGAGCCCCGTGGCACTGGTGAAGTGACAATTATCACACGGCTGGATGTGTCCCCTGATCTCGTGACATGAGGCCTCGGCGCGGCGTGAACGAGGAATTGAAATACCTAGTCAGGGCCGCGGCCTTGTGGGTGCTCGGGGTGTTGGCTGCGCTCCCGGGCTCCAGCGCGTTCAACGTTAACTTGTCATCAGATTTGATGAACGTGAAACTGGTCATGTTCGAAGGGCACCCGATCGGGGGAGACGGTGCCAGTCATCCGGTTCGGGGGAACCGGTGGCGGTGGAGTGGCCGGATCGGGGGATCGACCACTCGGGTCTCATCGGGGGATGGGCCTGGGCCGCCCGCAACAATTGCACACGAGCTCGTCCTTCGGGGGAATGGCGAGTTGACGTGATGACGGGTCCGCTGGCGAGAGCCACCGGGCCCGTCAGTGCGTTGTGTGAATTGGCTTGCGCCCGACCGTAGTCTTGACGGGTCATGACAGAACCTCGCCAGATGCCCGAACCCCGCCTGGAATTCGACCCGTCGCTGCCGATTGCCGAGCACGCCGACGAGATCGCCGCATTCATCCGCGAGCACCAGGTGGTTGTCGTCGCCGGCGAGACCGGATCGGGCAAGACCACCCAGATCCCCAAGATCTGCCTGGCGCTGGGCCGCGGCCGCATCGCCCACACCCAGCCCCGTAGGATCGCTGCTCGCACGGTGGCCGAACGGATCGCGGAGGAGTGCGACACACCGCTGGGGGATCTGGTCGGCTACCAGGTGCGCTTCACCCGCAAGGCCGGCAAGGACACCCGGGTCAAGGTGATGACCGACGGCGTCCTGCTCGCCGAGATCACCCACGACAGGGACCTGCGGCGCTACGACACGATCATCATCGACGAGGCGCACGAACGCAGCCTGAACATTGACTTCCTGCTCGGTTACCTCAAGCAGCTGCTGCCCAGGCGCCCGGAGCTCAGGGTCATCGTCACCTCCGCCACCATCGACACCGCTCGTTTCGCCGAGCACTTCAGCAACACGGCGGGCGAGCCGGCCCCCGTGATCGAGGTCAGCGGCCGTACCCATCCGGTCGAGATGCGCTACCGGCCGCTGGTGGCGGACGGGGAGACCGCCGAGGTGGCCGACCAGATCGACGGGATCTGCAAGGCCGTCACCGAACTGTCCCGCGAGGGGGCCGGGGACATCCTGGTCTTCCTGTCCGGCGAGCGGGAGATCCGCGATGCCGCCGAAGCCGTGAACGGCCTCAAGCTGTCCGACACCGAGGTCCTTCCCCTCTACGCGCGGCTCAGCGCCGCCGAGCAGCACCGTGTCTTCACCGCGCACACCGGCCGACGCGTGGTGCTGGCCACCAATGTGGCTGAGACCTCCATCACCGTGCCGGGCATCCGTTACGTGATCGATCCGGGCATGGCCCGCATCTCTCGCTACTCGGCACGCACCAAGGTGCAGCGGCTGCCCATCGAGCCGGTCAGCCAGGCCAGCGCCAACCAGCGCTCCGGGCGTTGCGGTCGCGTCGCGCCGGGCATCGCGATCCGTCTGTACAGCGAGCAGGACTTCCTGGCCCGGCCGGAATTCACCGAGCCGGAAATCCTGCGCACCAACCTGGCCAGCGTGATCCTGCAGATGGCCGAGGCAGGGCTGGGTGACATCGGCTCCTTCCCCTTCGTCGAGGCCCCGGACCGTGGCCAGATCACCGACGGCCTGCGGCTGCTCGACGAGCTGGGTGCCCTGAAGCCAGGAAGCCATTCGCATCCGAAGCTGACCAGGGTGGGGCACCGGTTGGCCCGGATCCCGCTCGACCCACGGCTGGGCCGGATGCTGCTGGAGGCTGAACGGCAGGGCTGCGTGCGGGAGGTGCAGGTGCTGGTGGCGGGCCTGGCCATTCCCGACGTCCGCGAACGGCCTGCGGAGAAGCGGGAGCAGGCGGACCAGCTGCACCGCCGCTTCTGGACCGCGGTGATGCCGCAGCCCGAGCCCGAGCCCGAGGCATCCGAGGGGCCGAAGCGTCACACCGCCCACACTCGCGCCGCGGAACGCGTGGCCGCCAGTGGTGGCGAACCCGATTCCGGTGGCGACATCATGGCGATGCTGCGTCTGTGGGACTACCTGCGCTCCCAGAAGAAGGCCCTGTCCGGCAACGCCTTCCGACGGATGTGCCGCGACGAGTTCATCCACTTCCTGCGGGTGCGGGAATGGGAGGACCTGCACACCCAGCTGCGCGACATCTCCAAGGAGATCGGGCTGGAGCGCAACAGTGCGCCGGCCCCCGCGGACAAGGTGCTCACCGCCGTCCTGGCAGGCCTGCTGGGGCACGTCGGGTTGGCCGACCTGCGGGAGCAGGACCAGCCGAAGAAGGACCGCAATGGCAAGCGTCGGCGTCCCGGTCCCAGGGAGTACCTGGGGGCCAGGGGGGCACGCTTCGCGATCCAGCCCGGTTCGGCGCTGGCCAAGAACCCGCCGCCGCTGGTGATGGCCGTCGAACTGGTGGAGACCAGCCGGCTCTGGGCCCGCACGGTGGCCGCCATCACCGCCGAACAGGTGGAGGAGGTGGCTGGTGACCTGCTCAAGCGCAGCTATTCGGAGCCGCACTGGTCCACGAACTCCGGTTCGGTGGTGGCCTACGAGAAGGTCACCCTCTACGGGGTGCCGGTCATCGCAGAACGTCCGGTCAGCTATGCCCGGATCGACCCTGTCGTCGCGCGTGAGATCTTCATCCGTTCCGCGCTGGTTGAGGGGCAGTGGCGTACCCGGCATCACTTCTTCCACCACAACCGCAAGGTCCGCGAGCAGGCCGAGGAACTGGAGGAGCGCAGCCGCCGCCGGGACATCACCGTCGACGACCAGCAGATCTTCGACTTCTACGACGCCCGGATCCCCGCCGAGGTGGTCAGCGTCCAGCACCTCGACGCATGGCTGCGTCGGCTCCCGGACAAGCGGCTGCTCGAGATGGGCATGGATGACCTGCTGGCCCCCGAGGCCGACCAGGTGGACGCCGGAGACTTCCCGGACCACTGGGTGGTGCCCGCCAGGGATGGTGGCGAACTGCGTTTCGACATCGACTACGTCTTCGACCCGGGCAGCGGCCACGACGGTGTCACCGTGGCGATCCCGCTGGCACAGCTCAACCAGATCAGCGCCGAGCCCTTCAGCTGGCAGGTGCCGGGCCTGCGGCACGAACTGGCCACCGAGCTCATCCGGGCCCTGCCCAAGAGCGTGCGGACCAGCTTCGTGCCCGCTCCCAACCATGCGCGCGCGGCATTGGACTGGCTCGACGAGATGGCCAAGGTCGGTCAGGGGCCGGACCACTCCACGCGCTTCTGCGACGAACTGGGACGGGCACTGCGCCAGCTGACCTCGGTGACGGTGGAGCCGCAGCAATGGAGTCCCGATGCCGTTCCCGACCACCTCCGGATCGCCTTCCGGATCACAGAGAATGGCCGCGAGACCCGCCGCAGCAAGGACTTCGCGGACCTGCGGCAGGACCTGGCCCGCAAGGTCAGCCAGACGCTGACCCGGGCCAGCGCCAAGAAGGCCGTCACCGGCGCCACCAGCTGGACGATGGGCCCCATCGACCGCACCCTGCAGGTGGAGAAGAGTGGCACGAAGGCCATCGGCTATCCCGCGTTGAAGGACGAGGGATCCAGCGTCGGCGTCGTCGTGCTGGACACCGCCGAGCGTGCCAGCCAGTCCCATGCGAAGGGTCTTCGGCGGCTGTTGGTGCTCACCCTGCCGGATCCGACGAAGTGGGTGGTCAGCCACCTGTCCAACCCGGACAAGTTGGCCCTGGGCAATTCCCCGTACGCGTCGGTGCCGTCCCTGCTAACCGATGCCCGGCTCAAGACCGCCGAGCAACTGGCCAGGCGCTGGGCGCAGGAGAACAAGCTCGGCCTCGATGATGTGCGCGACGCCCAGACCTACGAGCGTCTGGCCCTGTTCGTGCGCCAGGAACAGGCCGACGCGATGCGCGCGGTCGTCGCGACCGCGGCCGAGGCCCTGCGCAATGCCACGGCAGCCCGGTTGGCCATCGGTTCCCATCCGGCGGGCGAGGTGCGCGAGGACGTGACGGCCCAGCTCGACAACCTCGTCTTCACCAACTTCATCAGCGCTACGCCGGACCCGTGGTACGGGCACCTGCCGCGCTATGTGAAGGGGATCACGTTGCGCCTGGCTGGCGCCGCCTCCAGCCCGTCACGGGACAGGCAGGGGGCACTGCTCGTCGACGAGCTGGAGGCCGAGTATGCCCGGCTGTGCGATGCCCAGCCGCCCGGCCCGCTGCCCGCCGCGGTCGAGGAGATTGGCTTCCTGATCGAGGAACTGCGGGTGCAGCAGTTCGCCCAGCAGCTGCGCACCGCCGTCACCGTCTCACCCAAGCGGATCCGAAAGGCGATGGCGGAGGCCCACTGAGGAGTGCACAAGGGCGGGAATGGATGGACCCGGGCCGACGGTTGTGTTTCCGGACGACAACACCGATGGAAAGACGAACCAGTGATTGACCTCTTTGCCCCCGCAACCGCAGGCGCCCTGCAGTTGAAGAACCGCGTGACGATGGCTGCGCTGACGCGATCGCGTGCCGGGGCGGACGGCGTTCCCACCGACCTGCACGTCGAGTACTACGCCCAGCGCGCCACTGCCGGCCTGGTGGTGACCGAGGGCACCCGCACCAGCGGGGTGGGGCAGGCCTTCATCGGGCAGGCGGGCATCCACAGTCACGAGCAGGTTGCCGGCTGGCGACGGGTCGCCGACGCGGTGCACGCCGCGGGTGGCACCATCGTCATGCAGATCATGCATGGCGGCCGCCTCACCCTGTCCAGCATCAACAATGGTGAGCAGGCGGAGGCGCCCAGCGCCATCGCCCCGGTGATGCGCGCCCCCCAGGGCGGGGAGGTGCGCGTCAGCCTGCACGGTGCCGACGGCAGGCAGGACGTCCCCGCGCCCCGCGCACTGGAGACCGACGAGTTGTCGCGCATCGTGGACGAGTTCGTCACCGCGGCCCGCAATGCCGTCGCGGCGGGTCTGGACGGCGTCGAGCTCCACAGCGCCAACGGCTACCTGTTGCATGAGTTCCTCGCGCCCTCGGGCAACCAGCGCACCGACGAGTACGGCGGCTCACCGGAGAACCGTGCCCGTCTGGGCGTCGCGGTGGTCCGGGCCGTCGCCGCCGAGATCGGGGCCGACCGGGTCGGCCTGCGCATCTCGCCCGAACACAATGTCCAGGGCCTGGTGGAGGACGACCGTGCCGACGTGCTGGCCACCTACGGGGCCCTGTTGGACGGCATCGCGGACCTGGACATCGCCTACCTGTCCATCCTGCACGCTGACATCGACGGCGACCTGGTGGCAGCCCTGCGCTCCCGGTTCGGCGGGTTCACCCTGCTGAACAGCGGTTTCGGCTCGGTCACCACCCGGGAGGAGGCCGCTCACATCGTCGAGGACGGTCTGGCGGATGCCGCCGTGGTGGGGCGTCAGCTGATCGCCAATCCCGATCTGGTGCGCCGCTGGCAGGAGGGTCTTGAGCGCAACACCCCGGACTTCTCGACCTTCTACACCCCCGGAGCACACGGTTACACGGACTACCCCTTCGCGGGACAGGAAGCCTGAACGGCTACCGGGATGCCGCGATCCGGACCAGTTCCCGGGCCAGCGGCTCGGGAGAGCGGCCGGTCCAGATGGCGCGCAGCTGGCGGGTCAGGACGTCGGGTTCGGCGAGCTGGACCAGCCTCACCCGGCCCTGCTCGACGGCGCCACGCACCGCCAGCTCGCTGAGCACTGCCGGCCCCGCGCCCGCGGCGCAGGCGCCCAGTACGGCATGGTTGCTGCTCAAGACCAGCGACGGGGCGGCCACCGGGTGACCGGCCAGCGCGGCGTCGAGGGTCTCCCGGGTGCCGGAGCCCAGCTCGCGGACCACCAGTGAGGTCTTCGCCAACTCGGCGAGGCTGAGGGGGCGTCGATGGTGCACCCAGCGATGCTGGGGGTCGACCACGACGCACAATCGGTCGGTGTGCACGGTGCGCGTGGTGATGCCCGCCGGGAGGTCCGGGGTCTCGATGAAGCCCACGGGCACCTGGTGGGTCAGCACCTGGGCGATCACGGTGCTGGAATTGGTGACCGTCATGTTCCAGCCGGCATGGGGATCCAGCTGGTGCAGCCGTGCCAGCCAACGGGGAGCCAGGTATTCCGCAATGGTCTGGCTGGCGGCGAAGTCCATTCGCCGGGAGGCCTGGGTCGACAGGGCCTCGGCCCCGTCGAGGAAGAAGCGGGCCTGTGCCAGCAGCGGTGCGCCCAGGTCCACCAGCTGTCGTCCCGCGTCGCTGAGCGTCGAGCCTCGGTGGCTGCGCACCAGGAGCGTCAATCCCAGGCGGCGCTCCAGACGGGCAATCGCGCGGCTGGCATTGGGCTGGGCGAGGCCGAGCTCCCGGGCCGCGGCGGTCAGGCTGCCGGTCCGCGCGGTGGCATCCAGCAGGTCGAGCACGGCAAGCTCTGGCCAATCAGTCATGCGTCGATGATATGACCCGATGGCATCGCCGGTCTTCTGCCGCTCCGGCCCGCTGGCAAGGATGGACAGGTGAAGAACCTTCGACGTCTGCTGCCCGGCCTCCTGCTCTGCGCGGCGGGTGCCGTGCTCGCCGTCCTCGTCAACCGGGCGGTGCCGACGATGAGTGCCCTGCTGGTGGCCATCCTGCTGGGCGTCGCCGTCACCAACCTGGTGCCGGTCCCACCACGCTTCCAGCCGGGGGTGGCCTGCAGCGCCAAGCGGCTGCTGCGGATCGGTATCGTCCTGCTGGGCCTGCAGCTGGTGCTGGGCGACATCGCGCGGCTGGGGGCCGGGATGGGCCTGGTCATCGTCGTGGTGGTCCTGTTCGGCATCCTCGGCAGCTTCGCGCTCGGCCGCGCCCTGGGCATGGCCCACACCCAGTGCCTGCTGATCTCTTCGGGCTTCTCCATCTGCGGTGCGGCGGCCGTGGCCGGGGTGAACAGCGTTGTGGACGCCGACGAGGACGAGGTGGCCACCGCCATCGCTTTGGTGGTGCTCTACGGCACCCTGATGATCCCCATCGTCCCGCTGCTGGCGCACCTGTTCGGGCTCGGCACCCTGCCCTCGGGGCTGTGGGCGGGGGCCTCCATCCACGAGGTGGCACAGGTGGTGGCCGCCGGTGCGGCCCTGGGTCCCGCGGCCCTGAAGGTGGCCGTCGTGGTGAAGCTGGCGCGGGTCCTGATGCTCGCTCCCGTCGTGGTGGTCATGGGCGCCTGGCTGCGGCGCTCCCGGCCGGCGCAGCCAGGCGCCAACCGCCCGCCGATCGTGCCGCTCTTCGTTGCGGGATTCGTGGCCATGGTGCTGCTGGCCTCCCTGCACGTGGTGCCCGCGGGCTGGCTGCCCGTCATCAAGATCGTGCAGACGGTGCTGCTTGCCGCGGCCATGTTCGCCCTGGGGCTGGGAGTGAAGGTCTCCAGCCTGGTGAAGGTCGGCCCCAAGCCCTTCGTCCTCGGCCTGCTCACCACCGTGTGGGTGGCCGGGATCGCTCTGGCGGGCGTGATGCTGGTCAGCTGACCGCGGGCCGGAACACACAGCGAACCTTCCACGGCTCCCCAACACGATGGTGGCACACTGTCTGCGTGCCACAGACCACCGAAGAACTCGTCCAGCTGCTCGACCTCGAGGAAATCGAGATCGGACTCTTCCGCGGAGCCCAGCCCCAGACCGAGCTGCAGCGCACCTACGGCGGGCAGGTGCTCGCCCAGTCCCTGATGGCCGCCTACGGCACCGTCACCGAGGACCGGATGTGTCACTCGCTGCACGCCTACTTCCTGCGCGGCGGCATGCCGGACAAGCCGATCATCTACGACGTGGAGAATGTCCGCGACGGCGGGGCCTTCAGTTCCCGACGCGTCGTCGCCCGCCAGGGTGGCCGCCCCATCTTCAACATGAACGCCAACTTCCACATCAACGAGGGTGGGCTGGACCACTCCGACCCGATGCCGCGTGGCGTCCCCGCACCCGAGGACTGCCCCTCGCTGGTGCAGATGATGAAGGAGCGCTTCGGGGCCTCGTCGAGCTTCTTCAGCGAGTGGGATGCGCTCGACGTGCGCTTCGCCGGTGACTCGGGACATTCCAAGCAGATCGAGCGGGGCGCCCACCAGGCCCACATGCGGGTCTGGGTGCGCACCACCAGCGCCCTGCCCGATGACCAGCGGCTGCACCAGGCCGTGCTCGCCTACCTCTCGGACATCACGATCCTGAGCGTCTCGACCGTTCCCCACGAGGTCGTCTTCCACTCACCGTCGATGAGCATCGCGTCGCTTGACCACGCCATGTGGTTCCACCGGCCCGTGCGTGCCGACGAGTGGGTGCTCTACGACCAGGTCTCGCCGTCGGCCAGCAATGCGCTGGGCTTCTCGACCGGTCGCCTGGTGCAGGGAAATGCCCTCATGGCCTCGTGCAGCCAGGAGGGCATGATCCGGGTGGTGAAGTAGGCGCCCGCCCCAACTGGGACGCCGCGATGGTTCTTCGACGTAGCTGACCTCGCTGGGGTCGCAACGTCGAACAACTATCGTGACGTCCGCAGTGGTGGCCCTGCGCGAGTCAGGTCAGGCGGCGTCGCGCAGCTGGGCGAGCGCATTGCGCTCGATCTGGCGCACCCGCTCGGCCGTGATGCCCCAGACGGCGCCGATGTCGGCCAGCTTCGCCTGGCGCCCGTCGGACAGGCCGTAGCGACGCCGCACCACGTCGGCGGAGCGGTCGTCCAAGCCGGCGAGCATGTCCTCCAGGACCTGCCGCTCCTCGGCATCCAGCACCATCTCGTCGGGGCCGGGAGCGGTCTCCTTGGCTATCAGGTCGCCCAGGGAGGTGTCGCCGGACTCCTCGACAGGGGCGTCCAGGCTGATGTGGTCCCGGCTGTAGCGGATCAGGTCCACCACTCGTTCCTGCTCCAGGCCCAGCTCGTCGGCGATCTCGGCGACTTCGGGTTCGCGGCCCAGCTGGCGCTCCAGGTTGCGGCGCACGGCGTTGACCTGGTTGACCTGCTCGGCGACATGTACGGGCAGCCGCACGATCCGGCCCTGCTGGGCGATTCCGCGGCTGATGGCCTGGCGCACCCACCAGGTGGCGTAGGTGGAGAACTTGAAACCCTTGGTGTAGTCGAACTTCTCCACGGCGCGGATGAGGCCGGTGTTGCCCTCCTGCACGAGGTCCAGCAGGGGCATCTGCGCCCGGCCGAACTTGCGGGCCACGGACACCACCAGACGCAGGTTGGCCTGGACGAAGCGCTGCATCGCGGCATCGCCCTCGTCGACCATCAGTTGCAGCTGTTCGGTGGTCACCTTCTTGCGGGTCTTCAGCTCACCGTCGAGCAGGGCACGTGCGTAGAGCCCCAGCTCGATCGTGCGGGCCAGCTCCACCTCGTCGGCGGCGCTCAGCAGGGGAGTGCGGGCGATCGACTCGAGGTAGAGGCCGACGGAGTCCTTGCCGTCGATGCCCTCGCTGCTGCGAACTCGCGTTCGTGTGTCCATGGGATTGACCACCTTTCACCGGTTCTTCAACCCCCACAACGCATGACATTCCCGAAACGATCCACGAAAGTGCCCACGGATCGTGAAATCACGCTGTGAGCGGACAAGGCGGGACCGTGGTCGTAGGAATACGACGGCGGGGCTCAGGGTTTTCCCTGAGCCCCGCGAGCACTGCCTGGTTCGGTCAGCCGGTGATCTGGCTGATGATCCACGCCAGTTCGAAGGCCTCCTCACGCCAGCCGCCGTATCGGCCGCTGACCCCACCGTGTCCGGCGACCATCTCGGTCTGCAACAGAATGGGGCGCTGCGGATCCGGCTCGACGGTCTCCCGCAGCCGGGCCACCCACTTGGCGGGCTCGGTGAACAGCACACGGGTGTCGTTCAGGCTCGTGGTGGCAAGGATCGCCGGGTAACGGACCGCGCGGATGTTCTCGTAGGGGGTGTAGCCCTTCATGCAGGCGTAGACCTCCGGGTCCTCCATCGGATTGCCCCACTCCTCCCACTCGACGACCGTCAGCGGCAGCTCCGGCTTCAGGATCGTCGTCAGCGCGTCGACGAAGGGCACGCCGGCATGCACCGCGCGGAAGAGCTCCGGCGCCAGGTTGGTCACCGCACCCATCAGCAGACCGCCGGCGCTGCGGCCGCGGGCGGCCAGGCGGTCGGGGGAGGTCCAGCCCAGGTCCACCAGGTGCCGGGCGCAGGAGACGAAGTCGCTGAAGGTGTTCGGCTTGGACAGCTCCTTGCCCTGTTCGTACCAGGCCCGGCCCATCTCGCCGCCGCCGCGCACATGGGCGATGGCGAAGACGATGCCGCGCTGCAGCAGGGACAGCCGTGAGATGGAGAAGGACGGCGGGATGCAGGCCTCATAGGAGCCGTAGCCGTAGAGCAGGCAGGGGGCGCTACCATCGGCGACGACGTCCTTGTGACGCACCAGGCTGATTGGCACCCGGGTGCCGTCCTCGGCGGTGGCCCACAGCCGCTCCTGCACGTAGTCCGCCGGGTCGTAGGCACCGTGCACCGGATGGTCCAGGACGGGGGTGCGACGCAGCAAGGTGGTGCCCAGGCCGTCCAGGTCCAGTTCCAGCACGCCGGGTGGCGTCACGAGGGAGGTGTGGAAGACGCGCACCGTCGCACTGCCGTAGTCCTGTTCGGAGTGCGGCTGCACCTCGAGCAGTGGCTCGTCGAAGCCAACCCAGCGGGGCTCCAGGAAGTCCTCGCCGTCACGGGGCAGGACAGCGATGGCGCTGAGCCCCTCGCGCCGCCCGCTGAGCACCACGTGCCCGGCATAGGCGTCGACGCTCTCCAACCGGGTGCCTGTCTGGCCGTCCACGACGGTCCTCCAGTGTTCGGCACCGGGGGAGTGCAGCGAAGCGGTGGACAGGCTGTAGTCCGCACAGTCCCGGTTGTGCAGCAGCAGGACACGGTCCCCTGCCACCTCCGCCTGGTACTCGACGCCCTCGATCCGGCCGGCGACGGTACGTGGTGCGCCGGTGGGCTCGTCGGTGGACAGCAGCCAGCACTCGCTGGTCAGCTTTGATCCGGCCATGAAGACCAGCTGGGTCCGGTCACGGCACTCGTCGACGCCCAGCCAGAAGCGGTCGTCGTCCTCCTGCAGCAGCAGCACGTCCTGCTCGGGGTCGGTGCCAAGCTGGTGGCTGAAGACCTGGAAGGGCCGCCAGGCCTCGTCGACGCGTGAGTAGACGACGTGCTCATTGCCCGCCCAGCACAGGCCATGGGCCAGGTCCGTGTGAACCGGGCCGAAGTCCTTCCCGGTGGACAGGTCACGGACATATGAGGTGAAGCGCTCGTCACCGGCATGGTCGACGGACCACGCAAGCAGCCGGCCATCCGGCGAGACGCTGAAGGCGCCCAGCGCGAAGAAGTCGTGTCCGGCCGCCTCGGCATTGCCGTCCAGCAGCACCTGCTCGTCCGCAAGGGCGCGGGTGGGGTCGGGGCGGATGCCATCGGTGTCGGGGACGCGGCAGCGGAGGGGATAGTCCTGGCCCTCGACGGTGCGGCTGAAGTACCACCAGCGGCTCTCGCCCTGCTCGTCATGGTGAGTGACGTGCGCCGGCACGCTCAAGTCGGTCTGCTGGGTGCGTGCCGAGATGTCGTCGAAGATCTCCTGACGCAGCCGGGCCAGGCTCGCGGTCATGGCCTCGGTGTAGCCGTTCTCCGCCTCGAGGTGTGCGATCACCGCAGGATCGGCCTTGTCACGAAGCCATTCGTAGTCATCGGTGACGTCATCACCGTGGAAGCTGCGGATGATCGGGTGCTTGGCGGCGACGGGCGGCTGCGGCGTCGTGGTGTCAGTCATGTCCGCCAGCCTAGTGCGGCCCCTCGGAACCCGGGTTTGGGTTGAGGGACGGAGCGTGTAAAGATGTGTGCGGGAGTACTCTTGACTTTCACCGGCCTGTTCACGCCCTGAATTCAGGCGAGTTCGGTTCCGCTAGCAGTGCCCCCGCCGTCGCCGCCTCCATGCGGTGCGGGAGAACACCCCGGACTCCCCGAGAGGATCCTTCGTTGACGCCCACCTCTTCCAAGAAGGCAGCAGCCACCGACGACGCCGTCGTCGAGCAGCCTGCCGCCAAGAAGACCGCTGCCCGCAAGACGACCGCCCGCAAGACGGCCTCCGCGGCCGCGGGCACGGCCAAGAAGGCCACCAAGCGCACCACCAAGGCCGCCGCCAAGAAGGGCGCGCCCGGTGAAGAGGTCGTCACCATCGGTGGAGCGGTCGAGGGTGAGAACCTCGAGGTCGTCGTCAAGCGTGATGGCGATGACGTGGTCCTCACCGTCGGCGGCAAGAAGCGCACCCTGGACGACGTCGACGAGGCCGCCTTCAAGCCCGAGGAGACCGCCAAGGAGGAGAAGGAGCTCGTCGAGGAGTCGAAGGGCTTCGTCGTCTCCGACGCGGATGACACCGACGAGCCCGAGCAGCAGGTCATGGTGGCCGGTGCCACCGCAGACCCTGTCAAGGACTACCTGAAGCAGATCGGCAAGGTTGCCCTGCTGAATGCCGAGATGGAGGTGGAGCTGGCCAAGCGCATCGAGGCTGGCCTCTTCGCCGAGGAGCAGATCAACGACCCGGCCATCAAGGTGAAGGCCTCCGACCTGGAGGACTTCGAGTGGATTGCCGCCGACGGCAAGCGCGCCAAGAACCACCTGCTGGAGGCCAACCTGCGTCTGGTGGTCTCGCTGGCCAAGCGCTACACCGGCCGCGGCATGCTCTTCCTGGACCTGATCCAGGAGGGCAACCTGGGCCTGATCCGTGCGGTTGAGAAGTTCGACTACACCAAGGGCTACAAGTTCTCCACCTATGCAACCTGGTGGATCAAGCAGGCCATCACCCGCGCCATGGCAGACCAGGCCCGCACCATCCGTATCCCGGTGCACATGGTCGAGGTCATCAACAAGCTGGCCCGCGTGCAGCGCCAGATGCTCCAGGACCTGGGCCGCGAACCCACCCCGGAGGAGCTGGCCAAGGAACTCGACATGACCCCCGAGAAGGTCGTCGAGGTGCAGAAGTACGGGCGCGAACCCATCTCCCTGCACACTCCGCTGGGCGAGGACGGCGACAGCGAGTTCGGTGACCTGATCGAGGACTCCGAGGCCATCGTTCCGGCGGATGCCGTGAACTTCACGCTGCTGCAGGAGCAGCTGCACGACGTGCTGGACACGCTCAGTGAGCGTGAGGCCGGCGTGGTCAGCATGCGCTTCGGCCTGACCGACGGCCAGCCGAAGACGCTGGACGAGATCGGCAAGGTCTATGGCGTCACCCGCGAGCGCATCCGCCAGATCGAGAGCAAGACGATGAGCAAGCTGCGTCACCCGTCGCGCTCCCAGGTGCTGCGGGACTACCTCGACTGAGCACCCGCCCTGCCTCAAGGCGGCCGTCCGGACTCCACGGGGCGGCAGCTTTTCGCTGTGCGTCGGCTCTCGCTAGGCTCACGGGCATGTCCAAGACCCCGTACCGCATCAAGCGCGCAGAGCACCCCGTCGAGATCGAGGGGGCCGTGCGGGCCGTGGCGCAAGCCTGGCAGGAGTCCTTCGCGGACCTGTTGCCCGCCGAGGTGCTCGAGGCCCGCGGCCGTGAGGGTGTCGTGCAGCGCCGCGCCATGGAATGGGCGCTGGCCAGCCAGGAGGGCAGCTGGTTCTGGATCCTGATGGACTCGCGCGACCAGCGGGTGGTGGGCACGGCCTGCGCCCTGCCAGCCCGAGACGACGATGCTCCCGAGATCCTCGAACTGGTGACCCTGTACATCACCGACGAGGTGAAGGGCTCCGGCGCCGCGGCCGCCATCCTGGAGATGGCGATCGGCGACATGGATGCCTACCTGTGGGTGCTCGAGGGCAATGACCGGGCGATCGCCTTCTACCGCAAGCACGGATTCGAGCTGGACGGTGCCAGCCGTTCCAGAGACGATCTGTGTGGTGCCACCGAGCTGAGGATGGTCCGTCACAGTACCGGCGACTGACACGGGCAGGCCGCGTCAGCTGCTTCTCCGGGTCTTCCGCTCGGCTTCCATGGCGGCCAGCGTCTTCGCGTCCAGCCGCGGCAGGACCTGGGTGGCCTCGTCGTCGTCGAGGAAGTCGACGGCCGTGGTGGGCGTGTTGCGGCGCCGCAGGGCACGGGCACGCATCCGTTCGTGGCGGAAGCGGTCGACGGTGTTGGTCCGTGGCCCGATTCGCCCGTCGGTGAGGCGACGGCCGAGCTGGGAGGCCTTCCAACGGTCGCGCACCCGGACGCGGGCGTCGACGTCTAGTTGCTGCAGTACCTGGTCGAGTGAGGCGAGGATCCCTCCGCCCAGCAACCACTGGTCCCCGAGATGATCGGCGGCCGCCATCAGCTCGGCGATCTGGGCCCGGGTGTCGCGTAATTGGCGATAGTTGACCACGAAGGCCTGGTGGGCCTTGGCCTCGTTCCCGTTGGCCTCGGCCTCCACCATCGTCCCGAAGGCATCCAGGCAGTCTCCGAGCCGACGCAGCATCATGGCCACGGCCTGCTGGACGTCGTCGTCGAAGGGCTGGTCGGGGCGGGTGGCGAGGCCGAGCGACGGATGTACGGGGGAGGGCGCATGCCGTTCCATGGCCAGGAAGATGCCCCGCAGGCTGAGCAGGCAGCTCTCCAGGGTGTTCAGGCCGCTGGTGAGGATCGGGGAGATGTCCGCGGTGCCGACGGCGCGGGTGTTGAACTTGCGCACATCGCTCAGCCTGGTCACTTGCTGGCCGGCCTTCGAGAGCTGCGTGGTGAGCGAACGGGCCTCGTCGATCCACCCCGCCACGACTGGTCGGTCGACCCGTCCCGTCTCCATTGACTCTGCCGCCCTGTGCAGCAGGTCGCGTTGGGAGCTCGCTGCCCGGCGTACTGCCGAAGACGCGGACCGGAAGGGGACTGCCGGGGGTAGCAGGATCGGGAAGACGATGCCCACCACGGTGCCGATCAGAGTGGCCACGACGCGGGTTTCGGCGGCCACGTCGGTTCCCTGGCCCAGGATCAGCATGGCGGAGATCGGCATCTCGAGCGCCGAGTCGCCCAGCCGCAGGAGCCGGGCCAGCGCCAGCGCGCTGAAGATCACCAGACCAAGGCTCCACCAGTGCATGCCGAACAGGTAGGTCGTCAGCAGGGCCAGACCCACGCCGGAGCTGACCGCCACCACGCGCAAGGCGCCCTTCTTGAAGGTGCTCGCCACGCTCGCCTGCATCACCAGCAGGGCGGTCAGCGAGCTGGTGAGGTCGATCGGGCCATGGACCAGGGCACGGGTGAGGACATGGGCGAGAACCGAGGCGATCGCGAGCTTCGCCATGTTGCCGAGGACCGGCGCGACCCGCGCGAGCACCTCCTGGCGTCCCGCCGGGCGGGTGGGCCACAGGAGGTCCAACAGGCGCTTCCACTGCTCATTCATATGACGTCCAGTCTAGGAGGGCCTTCCATGTCTCCGCTGTGGATCCGCCGACAGCGTGCTGAGTGGTGACATCTCACGAAAAGGTCTAGTGTTGGTTGAATGAGCAATCAAGAGCGCGCCGAACAACATCAGGGTGGGGTCTACTCCTCCAAGGGGAACCCATTCGAGCGGGACACCCGCTACATCACCACTCGGATCGTGCGCCAGCCGACGCCCGGCCAGGATGCCGTCGCGGTGGAACCCGGCCGCTACCGCCTGATTGCGGCCAAGGCCTGCCCCTGGGCCAACCGAGCCCTGATCGTGCGTCGTCTCCTGGGCCTGGAGGAGGTCATCTCCGTGGGGATGCCCGGTCCGACCCACGATGCCGACTCGTGGACCTTCGGCCTGGATCCCGACGGCCTGGACCCGGTGTTGCGCATCCCGCGGATCAAGGACGCCTATCGGGCGCGTGACCCGCACTACTCGCGCGGGATCACGGTGCCCGCCATCGTCGACGTGACCACTGGCAAGGTCGTCACCAACGACTACGCCCAGATCACCCTGGACTTCTCGACCGAGTGGACCGAGTTCCACCGCGAGGGCGCTCCCGACCTCTACCCCGAGCACCTCCGCGAGGAGATGGACGCCGTGATGAAGCGCATCTTCACCGAGGTGAACAATGGCGTCTACCGCTGCGGCTTCGCCGGCACGCAAGAGGCCTACGATGCCGCCTACGACCGGCTGTGGACCGCGCTGGACTGGCTTGAGGAGCGACTGGCGAGGCAGCGATTCCTGATGGGCGAGAACATCACCGAGGCCGACGTGCGGCTGTTCACCACCCTGGTGCGCTTCGATGCCGTCTACCACGGCCACTTCAAGTGCAATCGCAACAAGCTGGCCGAGATGCCGGTGCTGTGGGGCTACGCCCGCGACCTCTACCAGACCCCCGGATTCGGCGACACCGTCGACTTCCAGCAGATCAAGGAGCACTACTACGTGGTGCACACGGACCTGAACCCGCTGTCGATCATCCCCAAGGGGCCGGACCTGTCTGGGTGGCTGACGCCGCACGGACGCGAGGCCCTGTCCTGACGCGGATTCGCCGCGAGTGTCTGCAGCAGCGGCCACACCGAGGTGAGCCCTGAGCACCAGTAGCCCAAGGAGTCATCGTGACCCGCCTGCCCGTACCCCCACTCGAGTAGTCGCTGACGAGCTTCCTCGACGCAACCCGCGTGCTGCTCGACGACGAGCAGTACCAGCGAACCCAGCAGTTGGTGCGCGACTTCTCTGAGGGCGAGGGCACCCAGTGCCAGGCTGAGCTCGAGGGCTTCGCCGAGGCTGAGTGCGCCGAAGGGCGCAACTGGATGTCCGAGATGTGGCTCGAGGCCTATCTGGCCGGCCGCACCCCGGTCACCCTCACCAGCAATGTCGGCTTCTCCCTGCCCCTGACCACCGACGAGTCGCTCGGCGACCCGATCGAGCGGGCCGCGGACCTGTTGGTGCGCTGCGCCGCCACCCATCTGGAGCACCTGCGCAGCGAGACGTCCGAGCAGCTCACCGCGCGAGGCGCACCGCTGTGCATGCAGCGATGGCGATATCTCGCCGGTGGCGCCCGTCACCCGCCTGCTGACATCGACGGCTTCCTGCCCGGGCCAACCGACGCGGCCAACGCAGCGTGCTGGTGCTGTGGAAGGGCAATGCGGCCACGGTGGCGATCAGCGACGCACACGGCCAGCCGCTGTCGCGCGCAGCCGTCGGCGCTGCCCTGCGCGAGATCACCGCCCTGGCGCCCGTCGACGGTCTGGGCTTCGCGGACATGTCCTTCCTGGGTGGGGAGCAGCTCGCCCCGCATCTGGCGCAGCTGTGTTGTGACGAGCTCAATGCCGCCACCTACCGCGCCGTCACCGAGGCCGTCTTCGGCTTCACCCTCGACGACCGGCCCGCAGACGAGGACGAGCACCTGCGCCGCTCCGTCTTCCAGGTGGGCATGGCCTGGGCCTACAAGCCGTCCACCTTCCTGGTCAGCCTGGCCGACGACTTCGTCGGGATGCACGTGGAACACACCATCGTGGACGGTGGGACCCTCAAGACCTCGATCGAGCGCGCGCAGCAGCTGGTCGCCGACACCACCGCCACCGAGCAGGTGGCGCGATGGCAGCAGCTCGCCTGGGCCTGGCCCGAGGCCCTTGAGGAACAGGTCGCCGACCAGATCGACCAGGTCCGTCATGCTGCGGCGAGCCACCGCGTCCGGACGCACCGTGTACCGACGCTGCCGCAGGCCGAGATCGGCATCAGGATGAGCCACGACGCCGGCATTCAGTTCGTGCTGCTCTATGCCCAACTGGCGACCTATGGCCGGGTGCGCAGCACCTATGAGGCGGTCGACATGCGCGAGTACCAGGCGGGGCGCACCGAATGCCTGCGTCCCAACACGATCGCCGCCGTCGCCCTCGCCACCGCCATGCGCGACGGCGACGCCACCGTCGAGCACCTGCACGCTGCACTCGCCGCCCATCGCGCCGGCGTGATCGCCTGCAAGACCGGACAGGCCTTCGACCGCCACCTCTTCGCCCTCCGGTCCGTCGCCCGGAAGCTGGGCCACAACCCGCAGCTGTTCGCCGGCGAGGGCTACCGGGCCCTGACCAGCGACCTGCTCAGCACCACCTCCTTGGGGGACCAGGCCCAGATCGTGCGCTATGCCTTCGCACCCGCCATCACCGGCGGCATCGGCGTCGACTACAACGCCTTCGATGGCGAGTACGAGTTCTGCCTCAGCGTGGATGACGCCACGGTGGAGCGCCTCGACGAGTTCGTCGCGAATCTCCACGAGGGGGCGCGTCGACTCTTCGAAGTGGTCGTCAGCGCAGGCCGGGCAGCCTGAACCGGGCCGGGCACCCGCCCCGGCTCCGGCTCAGGCTCACAGCGACGGGCTGTGGGCCAACAGGTCGCGGGTGTAGGGGTGCTGCGGGCGGTCCAGCACGTCGCTGACCGCCCCCGCCTCCACCAGTCGGCCATGCTGGAGCACCAGGACCCGGTCGGCGATGGAACGCACCAGTGGCAGGTCATGGGTGACGAAGAGCATCGAGACCTTCCTCTCGGCCTTGATCCGTGCCAGCAACTCCACGATCGAGCCCTGGATGGACACGTCGAGGGCGGAGGTGATCTCGTCGCAGACCAGCAGGTCGGGACGGGTGGCGAGGGCGCGCGCGATGGCGACGCGCTGGCGTTCACCGCCCGAGAGGCGGTTGGTGCGCAGGGTCAGCAAGCCGGCGTCCAGCTGCACCTGGTCGAGGAGCTCCGCGGCCTGTTCGCGGGCGTCACGTCCCTTTGCGATCCCGAAGAGCTCAAGCGGACGCACCAGGATCTGTTGCACCGTGCGTCGGGGGTTCAGCGAGAGGTAGGGGTTCTGGAAGATGTACTGGACGCGCTGGCGTTGCTCGCTGGTGCGCCGGCGTGCGGCAGGCGCCAGCTGCTCACCGTCGACGGCGATCGAGCCCTGCCACTGCTTGTGGATGCCGCCCACACAGCGCGAGATGGAGGTCTTACCGGACCCGGACTCGCCCACCAGCGCCACCACCTCCTGCCGGGCGACGTCGAAGCCGACGTCGTGCACCACCTGGCTGGCGCCGTAGTGCACGTCGAGGTGCTCAACGCTCAGCACCACCTCGCGCGGCCGGTCGGCGGGGGTGTCGGACACGACGCGATCTCGGGGGTCCCAGTCGCCCAGTTCGTTGGTTCGCAGACAGCGCGCACGATGGGCGGGGCCCACCTCGACATCGGCGGGGGACGTGCTGGCGCAGGACTCGACGGCGAAGGTGCAGCGGTCGTGGAAGCGACAGCCCTGGGGCCGATCACCCGGCGAGGGGGTGCGGCCGGGGATGCCACTGAGCAGCCAGGCGACGTCCAGATGTGGGATGGCGGCCAGCAGGGCGCGGGTGTAGGGGTGACGCGGGTTGCGGAAGATCTCCTGCACCGGGCCCTGCTCCACCACCTGCCCCGCGTACATCACGGCGACGCGCTGCGCGATGGTGGACACCACGGCCAGGTCGTGGCTGACGTAGAGCGCGCCCACCTCGAAGCGGCGGCACAGCTGCAGCAGCGTCTCCAGCACCATCGCCTGGGTGGTCACGTCCAGCCCGGTGGTGGGCTCGTCGAGCACCAGCACCTTGGGTCGCGGCAGGAACATCATCGCCAGGGCGACGCGCTGCACCTGTCCGCCGGACAGCTGGTGGGGATAGCGCGCCAGGAAGTCGTCGTCGGCCTCCAGGCCCACCTCGGGCAGGATCTCGCGGATCCTGCGGTCGCGCTCGGAGGGGGTGCCGATGGCATGCAGGTCGAGCAGCTCGCGCAGCTGGGCACCGATGCGGATGGCCGGGTTGAGCGCGGAACTGGGGTCCTGGGGCACGTAGCCGATCTCCACCCCGCGCAGGCGACGGACGGAGCTCGGGTCCAGCTCGCGGATGCTGTGGCCTGCCACCCGGATGTCACCCCCGGTGATCCGAGCCCCGGTCCGGGCGTAGCCGAGCAGGGCAGTGCCGGTGGTCGTCTTCCCGGACCCGGACTCGCCGACCAGGCCGAGCACCTCGCCGGGGTACAGCACCAGGTCGACGTCCTCGACGACGGCCACCCCTGTGCGCTCGAGACTGACCTGCATTCCGGTGACCGTGCTGATGGGTCGTGCATTGGCCGTGGCGACCTCGTCGGTGGTGTTCATCTCAGGCTCCCTTGGCGCTGCGCTGGCCCAGGCCGTCGGCCAGGAGGTTGGTTCCGATGGTGAACAACCCGATCACCAGGACGGGGGCGAGCACGCCCCAGGGCTGCACCAGCAGTCCCAGCCGGTTCTCGTCGGTCATCTTTCCCCAGTCGGCGGACCCCGGGTCGGTGGAGAAGCCGAGGAAGCCGATGCTGGCGATCATGCCGATGGAGTAGGTGAGGCGCAGGCCGGCCTCCGCCAGCAGCGGCACCACCAGATTGGGGCCCAGTTCGGTGGTCAGGATTCGCCAGCGGTGCTCGCCGATCGCCTCCGCGGCGGCGATGAAGTCGTCGTCGACATAGGTGAGTGCCACGCCCCGAGCCACCCGGGCCACGCGGGGCGCGTGGGAAATGCCGACCACGGAGACGACCACCCACCCGGTGGGCTGCTCGACGGCACTGAGCACCAGCAGGGTGATCAGGATCTGCGGGATGGCGAGCATGACGTCGTTGAGCCGCATCAGGGCCTCGTCGAGCCATCCACCCAGATAGGCGGCGAGAACACCCACCAGAACGCCGAGCGCGACGCCCAGGACGGTGGCGAGCAGCGCGAGCGTCAGGATGGAGCGACCTCCCCACAGCAACCGGCTGAGCACGTCCTGCCCAAGGTGGTCGGTGCCCAGGAAGGCACCGGCGTCGGTGAAGGGCTTGCCGACGATGTCGTACTGCCCGTACGGAGCCAGCCAGGGGCCCGCCAGGGCCAGCGCCAGCACCACCAAGGTGATGGCGCCCCCGATGGCGATGCGCGGATCACGCAGCACGCCCACGAGGCGGCTCATCGGGCCATCCCCGTCCGGGCACGCGGGGTGAACAGGATCGAGAGCACGTCGGCGACGAGGTTCACCACCACGTAGACGGCGGCGATGACCATCGTGAGCGCCTGCACGACGGGGAAGTCGCTGTTCTTGACGGCGTCCACCATGGTGGCTCCGATCCCGGGGTAGTTGAACAGGTACTCGACCATCACCGCGCCTCCCACCAGCCAGGCGAGTTGCAGGGCCGTCACCTGGATGGTGGGCACCACGGTGTTGGGCAGGGCGTGGCGACGCAGCACCCGGGCCTCGGGAACACCCTTCAGGCGAGCCAGTTCCACGTAGTCGGAGTCGAGCACCTCCACCAACGAGCTGCGCAGCATCCGGGTCAGATAGGGCGTCACGGCGATCACCAGGGTGGCCACCGGCAGCACCATCGACGCGGGCCGGTTCCATGGCCTGGTGCCAATCGGCAGCACCGTGACGGCGGGGAGCCAGTGCGCCACGCTGGTGCTGAGCAGCGCCACCAGCAGGATGCCGGTGACGAACTCGGGCACTCCTGCGAGGGCGAGGGTGACCACTCCGACGGCGTGGTCGACCGGACCGCTGCGGTGGCGTCCGCTGAGCGTGGCGAGCCCCGTCGCCAGCGGCAGCATCACGATGGCCACCAGCAGCACCAGGAAGCCGCTGTTCACGATCTTGTCACCGACCAGCTTTCCCACCGGAAGGTTGTTGGCCACCGAGGTTCCCAGATCGCCGTGCAGCAGACGAGAGAGCCACCTGCCGTAACGCACCAGCAAGGGCCGATCCAGGGCAAGCGTCTCGCGGATCGCGGCCACCCGGTCGGGGCTGACCGCATAGTCCTTGCCGAGGATGGCGCGCACCGGATCGCCCAGGGCCGAGGTGGCGAGGAAGACCAGCAGCGAGACCAACCACAGGGTGAGGACGGCCAGGGCGGTGCGCCGCAGCAGCCAGAGCGTCCAGCCACGCGCCGCGGAGGGACGACGGACCTTCGTGGCGCCCATCATGACTGCACCGGCTTGACCAGGTTGAAGCGGTAGTCGGAGACTGGCAACTGGCGTGCCGGTTGCAGCCCGGTGACGGAGTTGGAGTAGGCGTCCACCTGGTTCTTGAAGGCCCACACGATGTAGCCGCCGCGCTCGTGCTCGATGCGTTGCGCGTCCTGCAGCAGCATGGTGCGTCGCCGCGCGTCCATGGTGCGGTTGGCGGTGGTCACCAGTTCGATGAACTGCGGATCGTTCCAGTGGGTCTCGTTGTAGGGCGAGCCCTTCAGGCCGCAGGCCGCCACCTGGGGCAGGTAGAGCCTGGTCTCCCAGAAGTCCTGGGCGAAGGGCCAGGAGAGGTACTGGTCGCCGTAGAAGATGCTGCCGTCGAGCACCCGCAGCCGCACCTTCACCCCTGCCTTCGCAGCCTGCTGGACGAAGAGGCTTGCCGACTCGACGCCTCCGGCACCGACGGCGGTGGAGGTGGTGAGCTCGATGCGCAAGTCGGACTGGCCTGCCTGCCTCAGCAGTGCCTTCGCCTGGTCGATGTCCTGCTCCCGCTGGGGAAGCTGCTCGCCGATGTAGGAGGGGTCGAAGGGGGAGTGGAGGTCGTTGGCGACGCGGCCGAAGCCGTTGAGCGCCTGCTCCACCATCTGGTGACGATCGGCGATCAGGCGCATCGCCTGTCGCACCCGCACGTCGGAGAAGGGCTGGACGTCGACCCGCATGGTGAACGGGATCCAGGCACCGGTCTGGCTGACCAGCGCCGTGGCCCCCTGACTGTCCACCGCCTCGCTGAGATAGCCGGGAAGGTTGTCGATGCTCTGCACCTGGCCTGCGAGCAGGGCGTTGACCTTGGCGGCGTCGTCGGTGAAGTCGATGATGGTCAGGGCGTCGAAGGTGGCGCGCGTGTCCCAGTAGTCGTCGTATCTGGTGAAGACGCTGCGCTGCCCCGGGACGAAGACGTCCGCCCGGAAGGGGCCGGTGCCCACAGGATTCCTGGGGTCGAAGTCGGCGGGGATGATGCCCAAGGGGTAGGAGGCGAGCATCGCGTCGAGGATCGCATAGGGCTGGGTGAGGTGGAGCTGGTAGGTGCGCTCGTCGAGCACCCGCGAGGACTTCAGGTTGGCGATCGGGGCGACGGTGGACAGGAAGGGGGCGGGATTCTTCGGGTCGAGCATCCGCTCCAGGCTGGCCTCGACGTCGGTGGCGCGCACGCTCTTGCCGTTGTGGAAGGTGACGTCCTGGCGCAGCCGGATGGTCCAGATGGTGCCGTCTGCATTGTGCTCGATCGACTCGGCCAGACCGGGCTGCACCTTCATCTGGGTGTCATAGCGCAGCAGCGGCTCGTAGAGCTGTCGCACCCGGGCGATGTCGGGGATGGTGACGGGGAAGTGGGGGTCGAGCGAGTCCTTGAGGCTGCCGCCGGTGGCGCCGTGGGCGAGCATCGCGGTGGAATTGGCCTGTGCGGTGTTGCATCCCGACAGGCCGGTGGCCGCGGCAATGCCGAGTGCAGCGCCCTGCAGGGCTCGTCGTCGGGTGAGGACGCGGGGGCGGTGCACCCCGGATGCCGGGGCATCCTGAGGCGGGGTAGGTGTCGGGTGAAGCGTGGATGGGGCCGGTGGAGCGCCCATGGTCTGTCCCGTCCGGTCGACAACGTTGCCGGCCTTGGGCCGAACCCTAACGGACTCTTGCCTGCACCACGTCCAGAGACGTCCTGGTCCGCCCCGCGACGGAGGGCCTGGTCGGCTCAGCAGCCCTTCGCGATCGCCGCGAACATCAGCGCGGCGATGGTCTCGCCGTCACGGATTTCCCCGTGGGCGACCATGGACAGCGCCTCGGTCCAGGGAATCGGACGGGCGGAGGTGATGCCCTCTGCGTCGGGCTCCACCAGATCAGTGGCCGCGGAAGAGAGCCCGGTGGCGAGGAAGACATGCTCGGGGGCCTCGCAGATGCCGTTGAGGGCATCCATCTCGCCGATCTTGCGCCAGTGCTCTGCGACCAGACCGGTCTCCTCTGCCAGTTCCCGCTGGGCGGCCACGAGCGGCTCCTGTCCGTCGCTGCCGCCACTGGGCACCTCCAGCGAGGGCCCGACGGTGTGGCGGTCGACCTCGACCATCCAGACGCACTCGTCCTCGGTGAGCGCGACGACGAAGACCGACGCATTGCGCACCGTCATCACGCCGAAGATGCCCGGGGTGCCGTCGGGACGGACCACCCGGTCCTCGCGGACACTCATCCAGTTGTTCGCGTACTTGGTCTCGGTGCTGGTGACGGGCCACATGCTGGCGAGCCTAGTGCGGCGGCTCCAGACAGCCGCGTCGCGATGGCACGATGATCCAGTGACCACCCACCTCGTCATCCGCCGACGCAGCCCCTTGCCTCCGGCTGAGGCCCTCTCGCGGGTGCTCGACCTGCGGCGACACCGCCCGCCGTTCACCACGATCACCGCCCCCTTCCCGCTCGAGGCCGGATCCGTGGTGGTGGCCCGCACATCCTTGGGGTGGTGGTCCTTTGATGACGTCATGCACGTGACGCGCCGTGACGAGCGCACGGCCTAGCTGGTGAAGGCCGGTGGACTGGTGCGCGGTTCCTCTGTGATCGAGGCGACGCCACTGCGCCAAGGGAGCACGGTGACCTGGGGGCAGGAGATCGGCGTGCGGGGCATTCCCGACTGGATCGTCGCTCTTCCCGCGCGGATCTTCTACCGGCTGCTGGTCTTCCAGTCCCTGCGCTGACGGCTGTTCCCGCGGCCTCGTCGGGGGCTGGGGTGACGGTCTAGGGTGGCCTGCGCCTGTTGCCTCGACCCGGGAGCCCCGATGACCACAGCCCACCCCGAACGCTCCTCCGTCGTCCTGTTCGCGCTGGCAACCCTGGCAGCCGGGGCCGGGGCCGCGGTGCAGGCGAAGGCCAACGGGGCACTTGCCACCCGACTCGGGGCGCCCGTCGAAGCTGCCCTGTGGAGCTTTGGCTCCGGCTGGCTCGTCCTGGCCCTCGGTCTGGCGCTGCTGCCCGCTGCGAGACGAGCCCTGGCCGACGTCGCCCGGGCGGTCCGTCGCCAGAATCTGCAGTGGTGGGAGGTGCTGGGCGGGCTCTTCGGCGGCTTCTTCGTCGCCGTGCAGTCCTTCGCCGTGCCGCAGATGGGCGTGGCGCTGTTCACCATCGCCATGGTGGGCGGGCAGACGGCCAATGCCCTGCTCGTCGACAGGATCGGCCTGGGGCCGGCGGGTCGCACGCCTCTGTCGATGCCGCGCGTCCTCGCGGCGCTGGCCACCTTCGTCGGTGTCGCCGTCGCCTCCAGCGCCCGGGGCGGCACCGTTCACGCCCTCAGCCTCACGGCGCTGCTGCTGACCGTCGCAGCCGGTGCGGGCATGAGCATCCAGCAGGCCATCAACGGCAAGGTGAACCTGGCCTCGGGGCATGTCGTGGCCACCACTTTCGTCAACTTCACCTGGGGTTTCACTGCACTGTGTGGGTATGCCATGGCCCTGTTCGCCACCGGTCGCCTGCATGCCCCGCGCACCCTCGACGTGCCGTGGTGGTCGCTGGTCGGCGGCGTCATCGGCGTGGTCTACATCGCCATCGCTGCGGCAGCCGTGCGACATCTCGGCGTCCTCGTCACGGCCCTGATGTCACTGACCGGGCAGCTGGTGACCGCAGTCCTGCTCGACATCGTCACCCGTGCCGCCCCCGTCACCGCCCAGCTCCTCGCAGGCGTCGCCATCACCCTGATGGCCGCCGCGGCAGCGGGCCTCGCAGCCCAGCGGGCGAAGCGCGACTGACGGAATACTCGTGCTGGCGCCCGGGTTGCACCAGGCATGAGCACCCTTCCGCTGAGCGTCCTGGACCTCGTCACCGTCACCGAGGACACCACCACACCGCAGGCCCTGCAGCGTGCCATCACCTTGGCCAAGGCAGCCGATGAGCTCGGCTACCAGCGCTACTGGGTTGCGGAGCACCACAACATGCCGGCCGTCGCCTCGACCAGTCCGGCGGTGATCATCGCGGCCCTCGGCGCCCACACCGATCGGATCCGCGTCGGCTCCGGTGGCGTGATGCTCCCGAACCACGCCCCCTATGTGGTGGCCGAGCAGTTCGCACTGCTCGAGGGGCTCTATCCGAACCGGATCGACCTCGGCATCGGGCGGGCCCCGGGAACCGACCAGCGCACCGCCCAGGCGCTGCGTCGCGGGCCCGACGCCCTGGGTGTCGAAGAGTTCCCGCAGCACGTCCTGGAACTGATGAGCTGGCTGGGTGACACTCGCCTGGAGGAGCCGATGTCGGCCACCCTGGCCGCCACTCCGAAGCCTGAGACCTACCCCGACGTGTGGCTGCTGGGCAGCTCGGCCTACTCCGCGCAGCTGGCCGGCATGCTCGGTCTTCGCTACTGCTACGCCCACCACTTCGGCCAGATGGACGAGGTCTCGGTGATGGAGGCCTATCGCGCCCGCTTCGAGCCGTCGCCGGTGCTCGCCGAGCCCTACGCCATGATCGCGACCTCGGTGATCACCGCTGCGGACACCGACCGTGCCGAGTACCTGGCGGGGCCCGCCAAGCACATGGCGCTGGCCCTGCGCACCAATCGTCTGACGCCCGTGATCTCGCCCGAGACCGCCGTCGAGCGCGGGCTCTCGCCGCTCGACGAGCAGATGATGGGGCACCTGCCCGCCACCAAGTTCGTCGGCACCCCCGAGTCGGTCAAGGCCCGGTTGCAGTCGCTGGTCGACCGCACCGGGGTGCAGGAACTGATGCTCGCCGCCACCACGTACGACGTGGGCACCCGCATCGGCACCCTGCGCGACGTGCGGTCGATGGGGCTGCAGCAGGGCTGAGCGCAGGATCTCAGACAATGGGCCACTATGCGAGACGTACGGTCTCACATGGTGGCCCACTGTCATGCTGGGGCGTCGCAACCCACAGAGAGGCCCCAGCGTCTCCAGCTCCGCCCCACCCGTGCCGCAACCGCAAGAGATCCGTACCAGGCAGGACCTGCCCCCGGTCGCCGTCGTGCAGGACCACGTCGTAAGTGGCCGCGAGAAGGCCGTCTTCGGTGTGGTCGGCATCGTCGCCGCCGTGGCATGGTTCGTGATCGCCGTCCAGCGCGGTGAGCGGGTCAGCGCCGCCTGGTTCGTGCTCGCCGCGGTCGGCAGCTACCTGTTGGCACTGCGCTTCTACGGCAAGCTGATCGAGCGAAAGCTGCACCGGCCGGACGACACCCGCGCCACCCCGGCCGAGGAGTTCGCCAACGGCAAGGACTTCATGCCCACCCACCGGGTGGTGCTCTTCGGCCACCACTTCGCCGCCATCGCCGGCGCCGGGCCGCTGGTCGGCCCCGTCCTCGCGGCCCAGATGGGCTACCTGCCTGGCACCCTCTGGATCGTCTTCGGCGTGATCCTGGCCGGTGCGGTGCAGGACTACATGGTGCTGCACCTGTCCATCCGCCGTCGCGGCCGCTCGTTGGGCCAGATGGCCAAGGACGAGCTCGGCACCGTCGGTGGCTGGTTCGCCATCCTGGGTGTCACGAGCATCATGATCATCCTCATCGCGGTGCTCGCCATCGTCATCATCGGCGCCCTGGCCCACAGCCCCTGGGGCGTCTTCTCCATCGCCATGACCATCCCGATCGCCCTGCTGATGGGCGTCTACATGCGCTACATCCGCCCCGGCGCGGTCGGCGAGACCTCCGCCATCGGCATCGTGCTGCTGATCGCCGCCATCGCCGGTGGCTCCTGGGTGAGCCACCACCCGACGCTGGCCGAGGTCTTCACGCTCAGCCCGGTGCAGCTGGCCTATGCCATCGCCATCTACGGCTTCTTCGCTGCAGTGCTGCCCGTCTGGCTGCTGCTGGCACCCCGCGACTACCTGAGCACCTTCATGAAGGTGGGCACCATCGCCTTCCTGGCGCTGTCCATCCTGGTGGTGCTGCCCTTCATGAGCATGCCCGCGGTCACCAGCTTCGCCCACACCGGCACCGGCCCGGCCTTCGCCGGAAACCTGTTCCCCTTCCTGTTCATCACCATCGCCTGTGGCGCGCTCAGCGGCTTCCACTCCCTGATCAGCTCGGGCACCACGCCCAAGATGATCCAGAAGGAGTCGCAGGCCCGCGTCATCGGCTACGGCGGCATGCTCACCGAGAGCTTCGTCGCGATGATGGCCATGATCACCGCCTGCGTGATCGACCAGCACATGTACTTCGGCATGAATGCGCCGCTGGGCCTCACTGGTGGCACGCCGGAGTCCGCCGCCACGTACACCAACGGGCTCGGCCTGGTGAGCCCCGGCGGCGCACCGCTGCCGCCCGCCACCCCCGACATGTTCAGCACGGCCGCGCACGAGGTGGGGGAGACCACGATCATCTCCCGCACCGGTGGCGCGCCGACGCTGGCCTTCGGCATGGCCCAGATCTTCGGCGAGATCCCGCTGATCGGCGCCGCCAAGGCCTTCTGGTACCACTTCGCCGTCATGTTCGAGGCGCTGTTCATCCTCACCACCATCGACGCCGGCACCCGCGTCGCCCGCTTCATGATCAGCGACATGCTGGCCAATATCCCGGGCCTCAAGAAGTTCGGCGACCCGTCGTGGCGCACCGGTGCCTGGATCACGACGCTGGCCACCGTGCTGGGCTGGGGCTCGATCGTCGTGATGGGCGTCACCGACCCGCTGGGCGGCATCAACATGCTCTACCCGCTGTTCGGCATCGCCAACCAGCTGCTCGCCGCGATCGCCCTCACCCTTTGCTTCGTCGTGGTCATGAAGAAGGGCCTGTTCAAGTGGGCCTGGATCCCCGGCCTGCCACTGGCCGTCTTCATCACCATGTGGGCCAGCTACGAGAAGATCTTCTCCAGCAACCCGAAGATCGGCTACTGGAGCAACCACGCCGCAGCCAAGGCGGCCAAGGAGGCGGGCAAGACCACCTACCTGACGGCCAAGACACCCCACGAGATCGACATGGTGATCCGCAACACCTTCGTGCAGGGAACGCTGAGCATCGTCTACGCGGTGCTGGTGCTGGTGGTGCTCGCCATCGGCCTGCGGATCGCCTGGCAGGCGTGGCGGGCCGGCGGGCTGCCCGATACCGAGGCCCCGCACACCCCGTCGGAGATCTTCGCGCCGTCCAGCTTCCTGCCGACGCAGGAGGAGAGGCGCGTGCTGGCCCAGTGGAAGGCGGCAGGGTTGGATGCCAGCGGCGAGCACCTGGACCACCGTGTCCATGCCCACGAGGTGGCGACGTCGTGACCGTCCGTGAGGCCGCGCACCTGGTGGCGCGGGTGTGGAAGGGGATGAGCGGCCTGGACGCCTACGAGCGCTACCTGGCCCACCATCGCCATGCCCACCCGGGCACCCCGGCCCCCAGCCGGGCCGACTTCTACCGCGCCAAGTGGGACCACGAGTCCACCTCGCCGACGGCACGCTGCTGCTGAACGCACAACAGCCCTCGCCCCCATGGTCGGGGGCTGTTGTACGTGGCGTGCGTGTTGGTCCCTACTCAAACGCCCTCGAGTAGGCGCGAATGCACCGAAGACATGAGACTTTGAGAAGAGGCACCTGTCCAGAGACTCTTGGCTAGAGTGTCGTGAGGTTCTATGACGCTCAGGAGACTACTAGCTGAGTTCGGTGAACCTGCCAGCCTCGATTTCGGGGATTTTTGGTCGGACAGGAGAGATTGTGAGCGACGATCAAATCGTTAGGATTGAAGCATCTGGGGTCCTCAATGAGTTTGACTATTGCATCACCTTCGATGATGAGGTCGGTGAAGGACGCCTTGCGGTGATTTATGCAGAGAATGGCCGGGGTAAGACAAATCTACTGCGTGCCATTTCATTCCTGCTAACGCCTACAATGGAGAGCATCGAAACACTAATTGAAGTTCCGGTGCAACATATTGCCATTCAATTTGCGAGTGGCGGTGTGATCTCGATGGTTCGTGAGGACGCATTTCGTGGCTCGCTCAGGCTTAAGGTCTCCTCAATTCCGAGTGTCGTATTCCAGGATGATGAATCGAGCGCCGAGATGTTCGGGCTCGAGGAGGAAGCAGAGTTAATTGAACGAGAGTTCACCGTCGAGGCGTCGGACTTCGCTGGCCGGCTCTATCGTCGAGCGCTCGAGGATCGGCGCGAGTTTCTTGAGTATATGAACCTAGCGGCTCGCCAGTCGTCCGGTGCACTCTTTATCGGCGATACGCGGTTGGCGGTGCCTGTGGGGGAGGAGGTTTCGAGTGAGTCAATTGGCCGATCGATCTCGCGTCGGCCGCGCTCAATGGTCTCGCGGCTACTAGAACAAGCGGAGCGGACCCTCTCTAGGGCTGCTTTTGAGGGTCTGAAGCGTGATTCAAGCGGCCAAGGCGTTTACGTTGATATTGCAAAGCGGACCTTGCTTGCGAGAAGTGGGCCTAGTATTTCCAATACAGATGCTTATGAATCGATGGTCGAGCAAATTTCGAGAATTGAGCGTAGTGGCGCACTTCATGAGAATTACGGTCTGATTTCACTTCGCCAAGTTCGGGGAATTTCCCAACTCTTGTCCACGGCTCGCCGCAACGGCGCCAATAACGCAACATTACACTCGATTTTGAACCCATTTTTGGTTAACATCGAGAGTCAGATTGAGACGCTGTACCCGGCGGTTCGACAGATCGACACTTTCGTTGCAGGCGTTAATAAATTCCTAGAGCGCAAGGAATTAGTTTACTCGACAAATGGGGGGATTGAGCTGCGCGATGGGGCGGCAAGATTGCTCGATCCCGACTCTCTATCGAGCGGCGAACGGCATCTCCTTGCGCTGATGTGCCACGCTGTTATTTCTACCGCAAGCGCACCGCTAATGATCATTGATGAGCCTGAGATTTCACTCGGTCTAGATTGGCAACGAATGCTATTGGCTGAACTCTTGAATGTGACGGCAGATTCTCAAGTGAAGATATTGGCGGCATCTCATTCAGTTCAAGTGATGGGAGTTGTTCCGCACAATAAGATCATTCAGCCTACCGAAGTCGGGGGGGAGATTGATGCCGTTTCAGACGGTCGGTGAGTACCTGCGAGAAGTGTCGCTCTCTCGGCGTAAGCATGTCGTGGTCGAGGGATCCTCGGATCGTAGGACTTGGGAGGTCTGGGCGGATCGTCACGCGCTCGGTAACCAGCTGACCTTTCACGAGGTTGCGGAGCTGCACGTCCCCTATGAACTCCTCGTTAGTAATTCGCTGGGTGCTGGTCGTCGTGCTGAAGTTCTCGGCGTAGCTCTTGAGGCTACAGCGCAGGGAATTGACATGAAGTGCATCGCCGACCGCGATACGGGTGAACTGGTCCATGAATTGACTCTTCCGGTGTTATTGTGGACGGATTATCCAGCGTTGGAGAGTTATTCATTCTGCCCTAAAGTAATTGACGCGGCTAATCGGTTGAACTTCCGGGAAAGGTTGCCAAAGGGCGAGGCTGTCGTGGCTCTACTTAGTGGTCCCATGGCGGAGTTGTTTGCCCGTCGCTGTGAAAATGTGAACCTCCGGAATCCAAATTTTGCGCGCGGGGTGACTTCAGTGGCGAATGGATTTTCCTTCGATGCTACTGTGGCAACGGGCGTGACCTTAATTGATTCAACACGGGTGGATTCGTTGCTCTGTGGGTCGGACGCGAGGGGATGGGCTCATGGGCATGATATTTCAGCGCTAATCTTTTTCGCATTCCAAGGGGAGTTCTCGGGAAGTGGGACGTCCGGAGTCAAAGGGGTCGAAGCGGCGCTGGTGGCGGCGATGCATTCTTCTGGAGAGTTGGATGAATCGCCCCTTGCTCGGCGGCTCGCGGGGTGGATCAAGAAGATCTGAATCCAGCGAGATAGCGATCGCAAGTGCGATCACGAGCCCACTCGCCGACGGCCCGCTGCTGCTGAACGACGCGGTGCGACGCCGGCCTCCGCCGGGAATGACAACGAGGGAGCCCCCACCGATCGGTGGGGGCTCCCTCGTGTCTGCTGGGCTGGCGCTGGCTGGGCGGCAGTGGCCTCAGCTGATCCTTGCCGTCTCGTCCTGGATCTTGAGCGCGACCTGCTGCAGCTTCTCCTGGTGGGCCCGCGCGTGGTGGGCGCAGAAGAGCAGCTCCCCGCCGGACGCGAGGATGACGCGCAGGTAGGCCTGGGCGCCGCAGCGGTCGCAACGGTCCGTCGCGTCGAGCGAACGGTCCTCGATGACTGTGGTGGTCACGTGGCCTCCAATGTTTCTGGCGGGCGAGCCCGCAATAGGTGAACAAGGGGTTCAACGAAAGGTTCGTCGTCTTTGTTCCCCTCCAGCCTATCCCGCCCCGGGGCGCCTGCCCGGGTGGCAGCGCCTGATGTTCCACTGGACGTCCGGCCGGGCCCCGGAACCGGCCTCGCGGCGTGGAGGGCCGAAAACTGTCGGCGCGCCCGAGTACCCTGTCGGGGTGCCAGAAGCGAAGACTCCCACCAGCAAGACCGCTGCCCAGCCCGGGCGTGACTACGAGGCCAAGCACCTTCTGGTCCTGGAAGGGCTGGAGGCGGTGCGCAAGCGCCCCGCCATGTACATCGGCTCCACGGACACCAAGGGCCTGATGCACTGCCTCTGGGAGATCATCGACAACGCCATCGACGAGGCCCTCGGTGGCTCCGGTGACGCAATCGAGATCTTCCTGCACTCCGATGGCTCGGTGCAGGTGGACGACCACGCCCGCGGTATGCCGGTGGACACGGAGCCCCGCACCGGCCTTTCCGGTGTCGAGGTGATCTTCACCAAGCTGCACGCCGGCGGCAAGTTCGGCGGCGGCGCCTACAACGCCACCGGTGGTCTGCACGGCGTTGGCGCCTCCGTGGTCAACGCCCTGAGCTCCCGGTTGGACGTCCAGGTGGACCGCGCGGGCAAGACCTACGAAATGAGCTTCCGGCGCGGCACGCCGGGTGTCTTCGACGGCGACGGCCCAGACGCTCCGTTCACCCCGCAGGGTGGCCTTCGCGTGGTGGGCAAGGCCAAGCGAGGCGTCACCGGTTCGAGGGTCCGCTACTGGCCGGACCGGCAGATCTTCCTCAAGGACGCCCAGCTCAATGTCGACTCGTTGCTGGCGCGCGCCCGGCAGTCCTCCTTCCTGGTGCCCGGGCTGAGGTTCACCGTGACCGACAGTCGCAGTGGCGTCGACGAGGTGGAGGTCTTCCACCACCAGGGTGGCATCAGCGAGTTCTGCGACTACCTCTCGCAGGGAGCCCCGATCAGCGACGTGCTGCGGCTGCAGGGTTCCGACGTGTTCACCGAGACGGTGCCGATGCTGGATGCCGCCACCGGCGCCATGACCCCGCAGGACGTGGAGCGGGAGCTGACCGTCGACATCGCCGTGCGGTGGAGCAATTCCTATGACACCACGCTCAAGAGCTTCGTGAACATCATCTCCACCCCCAAGGGCGGCACCCACGTGCAGGGCTTCGAACGCGCCCTGACCAGGACCTTCACCAAGGCGATGGAGGGAACCCGCCTGATGAAGGCGGGCGACGACATCATCAAGGACGACTGTCTGGAGGGCGTCACTGCCGTCGTGACGGTGCGCCTTGCCGAGCCCCAGTTCGAGGGTCAGACCAAGGAGGTACTGGGCACCCCGCCGGCCACCCGAATCGTGCAGCGCGTCGTCGAGCGCGAGCTGGGGGACTTCCTGGCCTCCACCAAGCCGGCGCAGAAGGCTCAGGCCCGTCAGGTGATGGAGAAAGTGATCGGAGCCTCGCGTACTCGCGTGGCCGCCCGCGCCCACAAGGAGAACCAGCGCCGCAAGAATGCCCTGGAGAGCTCCACCCTGCCGCCCAAGCTGAAGGACTGCCGCAGCAATGACTCGGAGCTGACCGAGCTGTTCATCGTCGAGGGTGACTCGGCGCTCGGCACCGCCGGCCGGGCGCGCAATTCCGAGCACCAGGCCCTGCTGCCGATCCGCGGCAAGATCCTCAATGTGCAGAAGGCCTCGGTGGGAGACATGCTCAAGAATGCCGAGTGCGCCGCCATCATCCAGGTGGTCGGGGCAGGTTCCGGACGTACCTTCGACGTGGACCAGGCGCGCTACGGCAAGGTCATCTTCATGGCCGACGCCGACTCCGACGGGGCCCACATCCGCTGCCTGTTGGCCACGCTCTTCTTCCGCTACATGAGGCCGCTGGTGGAGGCCGGGCGGGTCTACTCCGCAGTGCCCCCGCTGCACCGCTTCGAGCTGACCAACCCGAAGAAGGGCATGGACAAGTACATCTACACGTACTCGGATGCCGAGTACCAGCGCAAGATGGCCGAGCTCACCAAGAAGGGCATCAACTTCAAGGAGCCGCAGCGATACAAGGGTCTGGGCGAGATGGACGCCGACCAGCTGCAGGAGACCACGATGGACCCGCGGCACAGGGCGCTGCGCCGGATCACCGTCGACGATGCCGAGACCGCGGAGAAGACCTTCGAGATCCTGATGGGCAATGAGGTGGCGCCGCGCAAGGAGTTCATCGTCGAGGGTGCCTACAAGCTGGATGCCGACCAGATCGACGCCTGAATCGACCTCCCTCCGTTGGCCGAGCTTCCCGAGGCCCTCCATATCGATTATCGTTGCTAACGAAAAGCGATATGGATGGAGTTGTCGTGGAACTTTCGGAGCACAGGGGTCAGGTCCGTCCGGGACGTCTGGACGGGCCCAGCATCATGGCCCTCATCTTCGCAGGGCTCGTGCTGCTGTACGCGGCATGCAACGCGGTGGCCGTCGTCATGGCGGGCGAGGTGATCCTGCGAGTCCAGAATGGCGGCGGTGAACTGGCGCTGGCGAACCTGCCGGCTGGTGTGGAGCTGGTCTGGCCCTACCAACTCTCCGTCCCGGGGGCGCTGGCCCCGCTGGGCAGCGTCGTGCTGCTCAAGCTCGCCGAGGCACTCATCCCGCTGCTGTGGGGCGGCGTACTGCTCGGGATCGGTCTGCTGCTCAGGGAGGCCTCCGGCGTGGACACCATCTTCGACGGGGGAGTGGCGCGACGCGTCGCCACCGTTCGCTGGCTGTTGGTGGTGCTCGCCGTCGTGCCCCATGGGCTGCGGGTGCTGGGTTCCAACTGGGCCCTCGGGGGCCTGGGCACCGGCTTCTCCACGTCCACCAGGTTGGGTGACATGTTCATCCCGTTGTTCGGCTTCTACCTCTGTCTGGCCTTCGAGTTCGTCCTGCGACGTGGCGAGGCCCTGCAGGGTGAGCTCGACGAGGTGATCTGATGCCGGCCGACGAGCATCGCGTCGTCTGCCATCTTGACGAGCTGCTGACGGCCCGGGGGATGACACTGGCCGAGCTGTCCGAGCGGGTCGGCCTGAGTGTGGTGAACCTTTCGATCCTGAAGAACAACCGCGCAAAGGCGGTGCGCTTCACCACGCTGACTGCCCTCTGCGACGCCCTGGACTGCTCCCCGGGGGACCTGTTCAGCGTCGAGGAGGGGTGAAACGCGACGTCGCTACAGTTCTTCGACGTTGCGTACCTCGTGAGGTCAGCGACGTCGACGAACTGTAGCGACGTGTGAAGTGGATCAGCCGAGCACTTCGGCGATCTTCGCGAGGGAGGCCTCGAGGTTCGACTCGATGGCGAACTTCTCCTTCGCCAGCGCCTGCACCTGCGGGTTCTCGATCTCGGAGGAGTCGTAGGTCAGGGAGAGCTTGCTGGTGGTGGCATCGACGGGCTCCAGTTCGTAGAGCCACTTGGATCCCACCTCGACGTCGCTGGTGAGGTTCTTCATGTTCTGCCACCCGATGACGCGGTCCGGCACGAGGGCGAAGACCTTGTTCTCGGTCTGGTACTCGGAGCCGTCGCCCTTGACCATGTTCATCCGGAAGGTGTCGCCCACGTGCTTGAGGCGCTCACCCTTGTCGGTGGAGACCACGCCGCCCGACGGGTCGGTCTCATGGTGGCGCGCCGGGTTGCTGAGCAGGTCGAAGATGTCCTTCGGCGCGGCATTGATCTCGCGGCTTGCGGTGGTCCTGGTTTCGGTCATGACACCACGCAACCACGGGCAAGCGGCCAGATCAAGCGATTCCGCGGCCCGCGTACAAGCCCGGCAAGCCTGGCTTCTCCCCGGGCATGACCGCGGCCCGGCAGCCGTTCACGAAACGGACGCCGACTGCCGCTAGCGTGCCACCTGTGACCACTCCTTCTCCGGCCGCCGCCAGCCTCGCCCCCGGGGGCCTGGCCCTCGACGAGTCATCCGCTCCCCGCAAGGTCGTCGCGGCCTGGAGCGCCTACGACTTCGGGGGCAATGCCTTCAACACGGTGATGCTGAGCTTCGTCTACTCCGTCTACGTCACGGGCACCGTCGCGGCCGACAAGGCCCACGGGCAGGTGGTCTGGTCGAACTTCCAGACCGCCGCAGGCCTGGTGCTGGCCCTGCTGGCCCCGCTGATGGGTGCCTGGGCGGACCGGGTGCGGCGCCGCCGGCTGATGTTGGCGGTCTCGACGCTGGTGACCGTCTCCGCGATGGCGGCCTGCTTCTTCGTCCGGCCGGAGAATTCCTACCTGTACCTGGGCGCCGGACTGCTGGCCTTCGCGAGTGTCACGCAGGACATTGCCGGGGTCTTCTACAACGGGATGCTGCCGCACGTGTCCACCCCGAAGACCGTCGGACGGATCTCCGGCACGGCCTGGGCGCTCGGCTACTTGGGTGGCGTGGTCTGCCTGGTGCTGGCGCTGTTCGGCTTCATCCTCAAGGGCGGCATGCTGGGCCTGCCCACCGATGACGCCTTCAATGTGCGCTGCGTGGCCCTGCTGTGTGCGGTCTTCATGCTGGCCTTCAGCCTGCCCATCATGCTGATGGGGCCCGACGGGGAACCGCGCGAGGGTGAGCCCTTCCGCATCGGCGCTGCCTATCGGGACATCGCCCGACGCCTCGCCGGGATGTGGTGGCACGAACGGGGCCTGCTGCACTTCCTGGTCTCGGCCGCCATCTACCGAGACGGGCTCAACGCCGTCTTCGCCTTCGCCGGGGTGATCGCCGCCACCGCCTACGGGTTCAGCAAGGAGGAGGTCATCTACTTCGGGTTGGCCGCCAGCGTCTCCGCCGCCCTGGGCACCTGGCTCTTCGGTCGTCTCGACGACAGGCTGGGGCCGAGGCCGGTGATCCTGGCCAGCCTGTCCGCCATCGTCGCATTGGGGTTGGGCATCGTCGTCGCCAACCGGGCAAGCGTCTTCTGGGTGGGCGGCATCCTGATCAGCTTCCTGGTGGGGCCGGTGCAGTCGGCCAGCCGTACCCTGCTCACCCGGATCATCCCGGCGGGGGAGGAGAACGAGACCTTCGGGCTCTACGCCACGGTTGGCCGGGTGGTGAGCTTCATCGCCCCCGCCCTGATCGGGGCCTTCACCGCGGCCTTCGGGGTCCGGTGGGGAATCATGGGGATCGTGGTCACCCTGATGTTGGGCCTGGCGGCGTTCTGGCCGCTGCGGATCGACGGGGTCACCCACCGCCAGGCCCGCTGAGCGTCAGTAGACGTGGGCGAGCTTGCCGGAGTCCACGTCGTAGATGAAGCCGCCGATCTTCGTGCGGGGCTTGATCGCTGGGTGCGTCTTGAGCAGGTGCACGTCGAAGTCCAGCGTGCGGTCCTGGTCCGGGTTGGCCCCGAAGGTCATACCGCGCAGGTCCATCTTGCTGGACTCGATGATCTTGTCCGCCACCTCGGCATCGGTGCCGGAAGCCATCGCACACCGGGTGTGCTGCACCACCATGATGCGGTTCACGTTGAGCAGGTGGGATCCCACGATGCAGCCGGTGAGCACGTCCGGGGTCACCCGACCGCCGGGGCTGCGCAGGATCTTGGCGTCCCCCAGCTTCAGGCCGAGCATGCCCAGTGGTTCGATGCGCGAGTCCATGCAGGTGATGACGAGCACGCCGGCCTTGGCGATGCCGTCGAACCCGCCGTCGGAGAAGGTCTCGGCGTAGAGGTCATTTGCTTCCAGGAGGTCGTTGAAGTCACCCATGGAGGGAAACCTACCGCGCGACGAGGCGTGCCGGACAGTCATCTCGCCCCGTCCGGCACGGCTCGGTCAGATCAGGGTGTCCTGACCGTCCTGGTCGTGCGCGTCGCCGCTGCTTGCGGACTCGGCCAGCTCGTCCTGGCGTTCGTCGGCCTGCTCCGCCGCAGCATCCGCACTGACCCGCAGCCCGAGCGTGCGGGTCGAGACCGCGGCGATGGGCTGCAGGGTCGGCGTGCCGGACCCGTCGCGACGGCCCGTGGCAGGCGGCAGGTCGATGGCGGCCCCGCTGCCGGCGGCGGCGACGGCCGGATCGGGTCCCACCCAACCCAGCACCAGCGCATCCTCTCCCCGCAGGAAGCGGTGGCAGCGCACGCCGCCGGTCGCACGGCCCTTGGCAGGGTATTCGTCGAAGCTGGTGACCTTCACCGAGCCCACCTCGGTGCCGGGAATCGCGTCGGAGGAACCGGAGACCGTCACGACCACCGCGTCGTGGGTCGGGGTCGCGCCGAACCAGATGGCCTTGGCGTCCTTGCCCAGCTTGATGCCCGCCACGCCACCGCCGGAGCGGCCCTGCGGACGCACCAGCGAGGCGGGGAAGTGCAGCATCTGCGCATCGGAGGCGACGAAGACCAGGTGGTGCGAGGCGTCGGTGAGTTCCACCGCACCCACCAGCTCGTCCTTGTCGTCCAGCCGGATGACCTCCCACGAGTCCTTGTTCAGCACCTCGGGATTGACGCGCTTGACCACGCCATTTCGCGTGCCCAGCGCCAGGCCAAGGGAGTCCTCACGCAGGCTGGTGAGCCCGATCGGCTTCTCGCCCTTCTGGAAGGCGTAGAGCTCGCCGGCCCGCGATCCCCCCTTCAGGTTGGGAGAGGAGGCGGTGGGCACGACGGTGGGCAGTTCGATGGCGCGCGCCTTGATCAGGCGGCCATGGTTCGTGATCACCCCGAAGTCGGCATGGCTGGTGGTGCGGATGGCGCTGATGATCACGTCGTGCTGGGCCCGGCCGCCGCCGATGCTGATCTCGTCGGCCGTGTCCATCCGGGCCATCAGCCCGGCGGAACCCATCATCACCCAGCAGGGCTCGTCGGGGACCTCCAGCGGGGTGGCGCTGGAACTGGTGACCTCACCGGAGGAGGCCAGCAGCACGGTGCGCCGGGGATCTCCGTAGGTCTTCGCGACGGCGACCAGCTCGGAGCTGACCAGGTCGCTGAGCACCTCGTGGTTCTCGATGATCTCGGTGAGGGCCTTGATGGTCTCGTTGAGCTCGTCGCGTTCCTTCTCCAGTTCGATGACGCTGAACCTGGTCAGGCGGCGCAGCGGGATGTCCAGGATGTCATTGGCCTGCACCTCGGTCAGCTCGAAGGCATCCATCAGGCGCTCGCGGGCCTGCCCGGCGTCGTCGGAGCTGCGGATGATGGCGATCACGTCGTCGATGTCGACGATGGCCAGCAGGCGGCCCTCGACGATGTGCAGACGGTCGGTGGCCTTGCCCAGCCGGAACTGGGTGCGGCGCAGGGTCACGTCGAAGCGATGGGCCAGGTAGACCTCCATCAGCTCCTTGAGGCCCAGGGTCCGCGGCTGGCCTTCGACCAGAGCGACATTGTTGATGCCGAAGGAGTCCTCCAGCTTGGTGCTCTTGTAGAGCTGCTGCAGGATTGCCTCGGGATTGATGCCGTTCTTGACCTCGATCACCAGACGGGTGTGGTTGTTGATGTCGGACAGGTCCTTGATGTCCGCGATGCCGGTGAGCTTCTTGTTCTGCACAAGGGTCTTCACCTGCTCGATGATCTTCTCCGGGCCCACCGCATAGGGAAGCTCGGTGACCACGATGCCCTTGCGGCGCGGGGTGACCTGTTCGATGCGGGCGGTAGCGCGGATCTTGAAGGTGCCGCGGCCCGTGGCATAGGCATCGGCGATGCCGTCCAGGCCAATGATCTTGCCGCCGGTGGGAAGATCCGGGCCGGGGATGAAGCGCATCAGCTCCGGCAGGTTCGCATCGGGGTGCTTGATCAGGTGGCGCAGGCCCTGCACCACCTCGGCCAGGTTGTGCGGTGGCATGTTGGTGGCCATGCCGACGGCGATGCCGGTGGCACCGTTGACCAGCAGGTTGGGGAAGGCCGACGGCAGCACGGAGGGCTCGTCCTGCTTGCCGTCGTAGTTGGGCTTGAAGTCGACGGTGTCCTCGTCGAGGCCGCCGGTCATCGCCAGTGCGGAGGGCGCCATCCGGCACTCGGTGTAACGCATGGCGGCCGGTCCGGCGTCGAGGGAGCCGAAGTTGCCGTGCCCGTCCACCAGCGGCAGGCGCATGGACCAGGACTGGGCGGTGCGCACCAGGGCGTCATAGATGGCGGTGTCACCGTGGGGGTGCAGCTTGCCCATCACCTCGCCGACGACGCGGGCGGACTTCACGTGGGACTTGTCCGGGCGGATGCCCATGTCGTCCATCGAGTAGAGGATGCGGCGCTGCACCGGCTTGAGGCCGTCGCGGGCATCGGGCAGTGCACGGGCGTAGATCACCGAGTAGGCGTATTCCAGGAAGCTGGACTCCATCTCGCTGGAGACGTCGACGTCGATGATGCGCTCGGTGAAGTCCTCATCGGATTCGTCGGTGGGACGGTTCTTCCTGGCGGCCAAGGCGGGGTGCTCCTTCAATCAACGGACCCCACATTGTCTCCGATCAGGGGGTGGGCGGCGAATCAGGCTCGCCGGAGCCATCCAGGACGGCCTTCAGCTTGGGCCACAGGGCATCGCCGTCGGGGGCGCGGACCTCCGGCGCCTTGTCCGGGCTCCACGTCACATGGTCGTCGTCGGCGAGCACCGTGGTGGAGCCGTGGGCCAGCACCTGTTCGGTCATGGACAGCTCGCGGATGGCGATGGCGCGCACCCGGTCCGGCTGCAGCTCGGCGAACTCTGCGTAGAGACCGGGATCGTGCTGGCCGTCGTCGCCCACCAGTACCCACTTGACCTTGGGGAAGTCCCGCGCGAGTTCCCGCAGGGACTGGCGTTTGTGGTCCGGGCCGCTGCGGAACCAGCCGGTATTCGTCGGGCCCCAGTCGGTCAGCAGCATGGCGCCCTCGGGGAAGCCATGACGGTGCAGGAAGCGGCTCAGGAAGGCGTGGGTGTTCCAGGAGCCCGTCGAGACGTAGATCACCGGGGCACCGGGGTGTTCCGACAACAGCTGCTGGTACATCCTGGCCATGCCGGGCACGGCCCTGCGTCCTTCCTCGGTGACGACGAAGGAGTTCCAGGCCGCGATGAACAGGCGGGGCAGGGAGGTGGAGATCACGGTGTCGTCCAGGTCACTGACAAGGCCAAAGGTCTCCTCGGCGGAGAAGACCTGGATCGGCACCTGCTTGGTCCGGCCGCCGGAGATGACCACTTCCGCCTGGTGCAGACCCGGCTGCAGGCCCTCGGTCCGCAGACGCACGTCCACATAGCCGCCGCGGTCCGCGCGTACCTCGACGCTGGAGCCCTTGAGCTTGACGGTCACTTCTGCGCGCGGCACCGGGGCTGCGACGAAATTGCGCCAGCCACGCTGGCTGAGGAAGGAGTCGGCCGCCATGCCCAGGTGGGTCTGGGGCTCCGCAGGGCGCAGCACGATCCGGGCCAGAACCCGGACATGGTCCGTGGTTCCGTATCCGATGAAGGGAATCACGCTGGGCCGCCAGTGCGCGTCCTCCAGCCGCGCATTCACGCGTCGCATCACGATTTCCTCCGCGCGGGCGCCGATGAAGGGTCTGGTCGACATGCGACCGACTGTACCGACATGGGACCATGGTCGGGTGAACCCGACCGCGATGCTGCCCTCCGACCTGCGACAAGAGATCGATGCCTGTGGCTATTTCCCACAGTTCATCGAGGACTCGGTGGCACTGGCCCTGGGTGACGAGCAGGTCACCAGCCACCTGGTGCACCACGAGGCCAGCTTCGCCAATGACGAGATCTCCCGTCATGTCACCGTGATCGTCGTGACCGGGACGCGTCTGCTGGTGGTCCACACCGACGACGGCCCGGCGGTCGACGCCCTGGGCCGGCCCAGCCCTGCGGGGCGCGCGATCACCTCCTGTGAGACGATCCCACTGGCCAACCTGAAGCAGGTGTCCTTGTCCCGGGCGGTGTCGAACCCGCAGGACTTCGGCGCGCCCGGTTCCGAGGTGGTGGAGACCTGGTTGACGCTGGGCTGGGGAACGATGCGCCGGATGGACCTGGAGCCGGCTGCCTGCCCGGACCCCACCTGTGAGGCGGACCACGGCTACACCGGCACGGTGGTCGGGGACGACATCACGATCCGGATGAGCGCCGCCGCGGACGGGGCTGACAAGGTGGGGCGCCTGGTCGCCTTCGCCACGGGTCTCCAGCGCCTGCTGGGGAAGTGACCGGCACCACACCATGAGGCTGCCCGACGAATTCGTCCTGCCCCGGCACGGACACTCCACCCTCAGTGACCTGCTGCCCGCCATCGGCGCCCATCTGGGCGTTACCGGCTGTCTGGACGACGCGCTGGGCCTGCCGTCGACGAGTCGTTATGTGGTGCTGCTGGTCGACGGCCTGGGTCACCACCTGCTGCGCGGCAGCCTGCGCCACGCCGGCTACTTCAGCGAACTCTTCGGCGACACGATGACGCTCACCAGCGGCGTCCCGTCCACCACGGCCACCTCACTGACCTGTCTGGGCACCGGGCTCGAACCCGGCCAACACGGGATGGCCGGTTACTCCTTCCTTGATCCCACCGGAAGTCACGCCATGAATGCGTTGACCTGGGAGGGCGGACCCCCGGACCCGGTGGCCTTCCAGCCACGCCAGACGATGTTCGAACGGGCGGCTGCGGCCGGAGTTGAGGTCAGCGCCGTGGGCCCCGCCCGCTTCGAGACCTCCGGCCTGACCACGGCGGCCCTGCGCGGCCCCGACTTCAGGGCGGCCGACGAGAGCGCCCACGCAGACCGGATCGAGGTGGCCGTCGAGGCCAGCCGTCTGGGCGAGCGCAGTCTGGTCTACGTCTACGAACGCAGCCTGGACCACACGGGTCACGGCAAGGGCGTGGCCTCGCGGCAGTGGCTGGAGACCCTCGGTGCGGTGGACAGTTTCGCGTCCGAGCTGCGCGAGGCCCTGGATGACGAGGTCTGCCTGTTGGTCACCGGTGACCACGGCATGCTGGACGTCCCCCCGGAGCGTCACGTGCTGGTGGAGGACCACCCCGCGCTGCTTCGTGGCGTGGAGCTCTTCGCCGGAGAGGGACGCCTGAGGCAGTTGTGGGTGGCCGATGCCGGGGGTCCTGGGCCGGAACGGGTGGCTCGGCGCTGGGCCCTCGAACTTGGCGAGCGCGCACACGTCGTCACCCGCGACGAGGCGGTGGCCGACGGCTGGTTCGGGCGGGTGGATGACCGGGTACGCAGCCGCTTCGGTGACGTGCTGGTGGCTATGCGTCAGGACTGGGCCGTGATGTCGCGAGCCCTGGAACGTGAGCTCTCCTTGGTGGGCCAGCACGGCTCGCTGACGGAGCAGGAGATGATGGTGCCCTTGCTGGTGGACCACCCGGCAAGCTGGTGAGAGGAAGGCGAACGGTGGCGGATCTGGTCTTCTTCACGGGACCCATGGACTGCGGCAAGTCCACCCTGGCGCTGCAGATGGACTACACCCAGAGCAGTCATGAACGGGTGGGTCAGTTGTTCACCCGCTTCGACCGTGCTGGCGCGGCGGTGATCACCAGCCGCATCGGGCTCTCCCAACCGGCCATCGAGGCCGGTGACGACTTCGACTTCTGGGAGCACGTCGTCGGGCACCTCACCTCCGGTGGCCGTCTGGACTACCTCATCTGTGACGAGACGCAGTTCTTCGTGCCGGACCAGATCGACCAGCTGGCCCGGATCGTAGACGACCTGGGCATCGACGTCTTCGCCTTCGGCATCCTCAGTGACTTCAGGACCGAGATGTTCCCGGGATCCAGGCGCCTGGTGGAATTGGCCGATCGTGTCGAACAGCTGCAGGTGCAGCCGCTGTGCTGGTGCGGCGCCCGGGCCACCCACAATGCCCGCACCATCAATGGTGTGATGGTCGTGGAGGGCAGTCAGGTCGTCGTCGGTGACGTCGCCGGCTCCCACACCGATGACGTGCCCACCGTGCGCTACGAGGTGCTGTGCCGCAAGCACCACCGCCAGCAGCTCACCAAGGCCCGTTCCGGGCAGGAGCTGCATCCGGACCAGTTGCCCTTCGAGAACCAGGAGAAGTGATGGAGCCTCTCGTCAGCGCGGAGGAACTGGCCGGCCTGTTGGCCCAGCCGGGAAGCCTCGTGGTCATCGACGTCGGATACCAACTGGGCCAGCCGGGCTGGGGACGTGAGCAGTACCTGGCCGGCCACATTCCCGGCGCCCACTTCGTCGACGTCGAGACCGAGCTGTCGTCGCACCGCAGCGACGGGACCGGTGGACGTCACCCGCTACCGGAGCCAGAGGACTTCCAGCGCGTCATGCGCCGCTGCGGGGTGGACGCGGACTCGACGGTGGTGGTCGTCGACCAGGAAACGATGCTGTCGGCCGGCCGGTTGTGGTGGCTGCTACGCCATCACGGGCACGGCGCGGTCCGGGCCCTCAACGGGGGGATGCGCGCCTGGACCGGGGCCGGGGGAGTGGTGAGCACCGTCGAGCCCGAGGCAGCCAGCGGCGACTTCAAGGCCAACCCCGGAGGGCTGCCGACGGTGGACGCAGAGCAGATCCCCGCGCTGCTCGCGGCGGGAGGTCGCCTGGTGGACGTGCGCGCCGCCGAGCGCTTCCGCGGTGACAGTGAGCCGATAGATCCCGTTGCCGGGCACATTCCCGGTGCCACCAATCTGCCCGCCTCGCAGCTGATGGCCCCCGACGGTGGTTTCCTGCCCGTCCAGGTGCTTCGTGAGCGGCTGGACGGGCTGCGCCCCGGTGACGCCGTGAGCTGTGGTTCGGGGCTGACGGCCAGTCAGGTGCTGCTGGCTGCGGATGCCGCCGGTCTTGCCGATGTGGCGCTGTACCCGGGATCGTGGTCCGACTGGATCACCGATCACAGTCGACCCGTGGCGACGGCGAGTCGGGCGACCTGACAGACTGGAGCCCGAGAGCACCCCACGGCTTTATGCAAGGCCACCACTGTGACAAAAGTGCCACGCCGGTGGAAGATGGAGGTGGCGTCCGCCCGAGGTGTTGGATGCCACGTGACGAGAAAGGACACAGCGTGATTCCACGCGAGGAACCCGGCCCCATCATCAACGGCCTGCCGACCAACCTGCCGGATGCAGATCCGCAGGAGACCTCCGAGTGGCTCGAGTCCCTCGACGGCATCATCGACGCCGAGGGCCGCAACCGCGCCCGCTACGTCATGCTCAAGCTGCTGGAGCGCGCCCGCGAGCGCCAGATCGGCGTCCCGTCGCTGACCAGCACCGACTACGTCAACACCATTCCGGCCGAGACCGAACCCGCCTACCCCGGCGACGAGGACCTCGAGCGCGGCTACCGTCGCCTGCTGCGCTGGAATGCCGCCATGACGGTGCACCGCGCCCAGCGTCCCGGCGTCGGCGTCGGTGGCCACATTGCCTCCTATGCCTCCGCGGCCACCCTCTACGAGGTGGGCCTCAACCACTTCTGGCGTGGCCAGGACCACCCCGGTGGCGGCGACCAGATCTTCTTCCAGGGTCACGCCAGCCCCGGCATGTACGCGCGCGCCTTCCTCGAGGGTCGCCTGTCCGAGACGGACCTGGACGGCTTCCGCCAGGAGAAGAGCCACATCGTCGACGGCCAGATCCGTGCGCTGCCGTCCTACCCGCACCCGCGCCAGCTGCCCAACTTCTGGCAGTTCCCGACGGTGTCCATGGGCCTGGGCCCGATGAATGCCATCCACCAGGCGCAGTTCAACCGCTACCTGCACAACCGCGGCATCAAGGACACCTCGCAGCAGCGCGTGTGGGCCTTCCTCGGCGACGGAGAGATGGACGAGCCCGAGTCGCGCGGCATGCTGCAGCTGGCCGCCAATGAGAACCTCGACAACCTGACCTTCGTCGTCAACTGCAACCTGCAGCGCCTCGACGGCCCGGTGCGTGGCAATGGCAAGATCATCCAGGAGCTGGAGGCGCAGTTCCGTGGCGCCGGCTGGAATGTGATCAAGGTGATCTGGGGTCGTGGCTGGGATCCGCTGCTGGCCAGTGACACCGAGGGTGCGCTGGTGAACCTGATGAATGCCACCCCCGATGGTGACTACCAGACCTTCAAGGCCAATGACGGCGCCTACGTGCGCGAGCACTTCTTCAACCGTGATCCGCGCACCGCGGCGATGGTGGCGGACTGGAGCGACGAGGAGGTCTGGAACCTCAAGCGCGGCGGTCACGACTACCAGAAGGTCTACGCAGCCTACAAGAGCGCCACCGAGTTCACCGGTGCTCCCACCGTGATCCTGGCCCAGACCATCAAGGGCTACTTCCTGGGCACCCACTTCGCGGGCCGCAATGCGACCCACCAGATGAAGAAGATGGCGCTGGACGACCTCAAGGGCTTCCGCGACCGTCTGCAGATGCCGATCACCGACGCCCAGCTGGAGGAGAACCCCTACCAGCCGCCGTACATCAACCCGGGTCCGGAGGATCCGCGGATCAAGTACATGATGGAGCGTCGCCGCGAGCTGGGTGGCTTCATCCCCGAGCGTCGGCACAGCCCCAAACAGGCCCTGGCGCTTCCGGAGGAGAAGGCCTACGCCGGTGTGAAGAAGGGTTCGGGCAACCAGCAGATCGCCACCACGATGGCCTTCGTGCGCCTGCTCAAGGACCTGATGCGGGACAAGGCCTTCGCGCCGCACGTCGTCCCGATCATCCCCGACGAGGCCCGCACCTTCGGCATGGACTCGTTCTTCCCGACGATCAAGATCTACAACCCGAACGGGCAGAACTACACGCCGGTGGACCACGAGCTGATGCTCAGCTACCGCGAGGCCACCAATGGCCAGATCCTGCACATGGGCATCAACGAGGCCGGTTCGATGGCGGCCTTCACCGCGGCCGCCACGTCCTACTCCACCCACGGCGTGCCGATGGTTCCGATCTACATCTTCTACTCGATGTTCGGATTCCAGCGCACCGGTGACTCCATGTGGGCCGCCGCCGACCAGCTCGGCCGCGGCTTCCTGATCGGCGCCACTGCCGGCCGCACCACCCTGACCGGCGAGGGTACCCAGCACATGGACGGCCACAGCCCGCTGCTGGCCGCCACCAATACGGCAGTCAAGTCCTATGACCCCGCCTATGCCTACGAGATTGCGCACATCGTCAAGCGCGGTCTGGAGGAGATGTACGGCGAGGACCCGAAGGACGTCATCTACTACCTGACGGTCTACAACGAGCCCATCGTGATGCCCAAGGAGCCGGAGGGCATTGACACCGAGGGCATCGTGAAGGGCATGTACCTGCTCAAGGAGGGCAGCTTCGAGGGCGTCGGCCAGGACGCACGCCGTGCACAGCTGCTCTCCTCGGGTGTCGGTGTGGCGTGGGCGCTGGAGGCCCAGGAGCTTCTGAAGCGGGACTTCGGTGTCGTTGCCGACGTGTGGAGCGTCACCAGCTGGGGCGAGCTGCGTCACGACGGCCTGGCGTGCGACGAGCACAACTTCCTCCACCCCACCGAGGAGAAGCGGGTGCCCTACGTCACCCAGTGCCTGGAGGGACGTCCCGGCCCGGTGGTCGCGGTCAGCGACTACATGCGCCAGGTGCAGGACCAGATCGTCAACTGGGTGCCGGGTGACTTCGTCAGCCTGGGTGCCGACGGATTCGGTTTCTCCGACACCCGCCAGGCAGCCCGTCGCTTCTTCCACATCGACGGACCGTCGATGGTCGTGCGGACCCTGCAGCAGCTGGCCGCGCGGGGCGAGGTGCCCGCAGAGTGGCCGCTGCAGGCAGCCGAGAAGTACAACCTGCTCGACGTGAATGCCGGAACCTCCGGCAATGCGGGTGGCGACGCCTGACCTGAGTCGTGCTCCCCGAGCTTGTTCCGGGGGGATGGTGCCCGTTCCTCCGCGTGGAGGAGCGGGCATCGTCGCATTCTTGGCGGGGCCCACTACCACCTGCACCGGGTGATCTGGCAGGCTTGTGCCCATTGGACGTGCTGGGAATGGGTCCCGGCCAAGCAGGAAAGTGGGAATTGACGGTGGTGACCGCGGCGCAGCCGGGGAGCGATGCCAAGCGCATCGCACAGATGGGGCTCAGCGAGGGCATGGTCGTGCAGGAGATCGGCTGGGACAGCGATGTAGACGAGGACCTGCGCAATGACGTGATGGATGCCATCGACGCGGACCTGGTCGAGGAGGCCCTCGAAGCCGTCGACATGGTTCTGCTGTGGTGGCGGGAGGACGACGGCGACGTCGTCGACGGGTTGGTGGATTCGCTGACCGACCTGGCCAGCGGTGGCATCATCTGGCTGCTCACCCCGAAGGTGGGACGCGAGGGCTACATCGACCCCGCCGACATTGCCGAGGGGGCGAAGACGGCCGGGCTTGCCCTGAGCAGCCCCGCGAACCTGTCGCAGGACTGGCAGGGCCACAAGTTCGTCCGCCCCAAGGGCGGCAAGAAGTAACGGCTCACGCCGTGATGTCGAACTCCTTGAGCTTCTTGCGGTCCCGCTTGCTGCCGGCCGCCTGGAGCGCGAGGAGTTCGGCGTAGATGCCGCCGGACCGCGCCAACTCCTCCGGGGTGCCGATCTCGTCGACACGGCCCTTGCGCAGCGTGACGATCCGGTCCACTGAGGCGATGGTGCTCAGCCGGTGCGCGATGATCACGCTGGTCCGGCCGTGCATCAGCCGGTCCAGCCCCTCCTGCACCAGGCGTTCGCTCTTGGAGTCCAGGGCGCTGGTCGCCTCGTCGAGCACCAGGATCGGGGCATCTTTCAGCATGGCCCGGGCCACGGCGATGCGCTGTTTCTGTCCGCCGGACAGCTTGAGGCCGCGCTCACCGATCAGGGTGTCGTAGCCCTCGTCGAAGCCCATGATGAAGTCGTGGGCATTGGCCTCCACGGCCGCAGCACGGATCTGCTCGTCGGTGGCCTGCGGGTTGGCGTAGGCGATGTTCTCGCGGATGGTGCCGCTGAACAGGCTCGCGTCCTGGAAGACGACGCCCACACTGCCGCGCAGCAGTTCGGTGGGGGTCTCGGTGATGGAATTGCCCGCCACACGCACCTGCCCATGGTCCAGCGGGTACAGGCCCAGCAGCAGGCTGACCAGGGTGGTCTTGCCGCCACCGGACTCTCCGACGAAGGCAACCCGCTCGCCCTGGGCGATGGCGAAGCTCACGTCGTGCAGCACCTCGTGGCCGTCCTCATAGCCGAAGCTTGCCTCCCGGAACTCGATCATCGGCTCGCCGTCGCCCAGCGGTCGCGGCTCGGCAACCACCGGAGCGGCCAGGGCCTCGCGCTCCTGCTCCTCGGCCATCACCGCGAAGTAGTCGCGGCTACCGGCGATGGCGCGCTGGGCGGTGTCCACCAGGTAGCTCATCATCATGGCGGGCTGCTTGGCGAGGCTGACCAGCTGGATCAGCAGCACCATCACGCCCACCGTGAAGGCGCCCTGCATGGTGCGCACGAAGATCAGGGCGTGGATCCCGAAGAAGATCACGTTCATGGCCCCACGGCGGGCGGCATCCATCGCGTGCCAGTAGCGCGACTGCTGCCTGGTGAGACCCACCGTGGCGTCGTAGTGCTGGCCGAAGCTGAGCAGTTCCCGCTTCTCCTGCACGAAGGACTTCACGACGCGGATCTGGCCGATCACCTCGGCGAAGCGGCCACCGGCGATGTCGACGTGGGTGTTCTTCTCCGCCTCCAGCTTCTGCCACTTCTTGCTGGTCAGGGTGGTCAGCCACATGTAGGTGGGGAAGATGACCAGCAACAGCAGGGAGATCCAGGGCGAGTACCAGGCAGTGATCACCAGAGAGGCGGCCAGGGTCAGCAGCATCGGGAAGAAGTTGTTGCTGAAGCTCTGCAGGAACTGGGTGGTCTCGGTGATGGAGCGCTGCAGACGGCTGATGATGGTGCCGGTCAGGGCAGTGTCGTAGTAGCGCTGGGGGAGGGTGAGCAGCTTGCGGAAGTAGCGTTGGCTGAGCCGGGCGCGCAGCCGGGCGGCCATCACGTCACCCAGGTAGCCGCCGATGTTGCTGATCACCGTGTTGGCCAGGTCCGCCGCCAGAAGTGCGACGGCCAGCCAGATCACCACGCCGATGCCGCGGCTGTTGCCCTGGAGACTGCCGACGACCTCGTCGGTGGCCGCCTTGATGATGAAGGGCGTGAGCAGCCCGGTGACGGCGGTCAGCACCGAGCAGACGATGATGCCGGTGTAGAACCAGCGCAGCTCCTTCACTGCGGCGAGGATCTGGACGAGACTGCGCACAACTGGCTCCTGGGGTGGGGGCGGGCGTCGCCGGGGCATTTCAACGACAGATCAGTCTACGCCCACGTTACGATGGGCGCCCGACGGCAGAAGGGACTCCGCCATGGCACGGGCACGAGAGCTGGACCGCAACGCACGCTGGGTGAACATCGGGATGATCTTTGCGATGGCGTGCACCATCGCCAGCCAGGCCTTGCAATTGAAGGGTGGGGTCACTTCGGTCTGGCCCCGCGTCGCCCTCATCGCGGCCTGCGCCGTCGTGCTGGTTGTCTTCGCCGTGCGGCTCCTTCGGGCAAGGAGAAATGACTATGTCTGAGACCCTCACCGTCGCACTGGCCCAGATCAGGGCTGGCAAGGATCCCGGCCAGAACCTGGAGCTGGTGCGCGAGCACACGGCCCGGGCCGCGGGGCTGGGGGCCCAGCTGGTGGTCTTCCCGGAGGCGACGATGGTGCGCTTCGGGCCGGACCCCCGCGAGGCGGCCGAGCAGTGGTCCGATCGCTGGCTCGCCGCGCTGCCGGAGATTGCCCGGGAGCACGGCGTCGTGCTCATGGTGGGGATCTTCGTGCCCAGCGCCGACGGCCGGGTCCGCAACCGCGTCGTGGTCACCGACGGCAGCGGCGTGGACGCCCACTATGACAAGGTGCACCTGTTCGACGCGATGGGCACTCGGGAGTCCGCACACACCGAGGCCGGGAACGGCTATGTCGTCGTCGACGCCCTGGGGACCCGGATTGGGCTGGCCACCTGTTACGACGTGCGCTTCGCGGAGCAGTTCGCGGCACTGGGACGGGAGGGGGCGGAGCTGGTCTGCCTGCCCACGGCCTGGGCCGACGGCCCGCGCAAGGCCGAGCAGTGGAATCTGTTGGTGCGTGCCCGCGCCATGGACGCCCAGGCCTGGGTGCTGGGGTGTGACCAGGCCTTCGACCCCGACGCCAGGCTGAGCTTCGGGGTGGGGCGCTCACTGGTGTCGGGGCCGCTCGGTGAGGTCATCGCCGAGGCCGGTGCCGACGAGGATGTCCTCGTCGCGCAGATCGATCTGGACGAGGTGCGCCGCGTCCGGCGCGATGTCCCCGTCCTGTCTGGCAAGGAGATGGCATGAGGCTCACCACGGTCGAGTCGCCCGAGACCCGCGACCACTTCGGCCCCAATCCGTGGGCGCCGGGCGAACGTCGCCTGACCTTCCACCTGACCCTGCAGGCGTCGCCAGAGGTCTACGACGCCGCGCTGCGCGTGCAGGACGTCCTGGAAGGGCAGGAGCACGTCCGTCCGGTGCCGCGGGCCTGGTTGCACCTGACCATGTCGAGCCTGGGCCGCGAGGACGCGGTGGACCGCGTGGACCTGGCCGATGTGGCGGACAGGGTCTTCGACCAGTGGCCTCGGTTCGCGGGTGAGCGCATCGTCTACGAGCAGCTGCTCATCGCCGACGAGTCCGTGATGCTCATGGCCCGCGATGACCAGTGGCTGCAGGACCTCGCCGAGGTGCAGCGACGCGCGGTGGACGGCCTGCTGGGCGAACGGCCGTGGCGACGTCTGCAGCCGCACACCTCGCTGGCCTACCTCAACGGTCCGGTTCCGGTTGCCGGCCTGGCCGAGCGGCTCGCCCCGGCGGCCGCCAGCCTTCCGGAGGTCATCGCGGGGCCGCCCGTGCTCACGCTGATGTCGCTGTCGCGTGAGACGGGTGACTACACCTGGCAGGTGCTGCGCGACGAGGGGCCGGTGGGCTGAGGCTCAGCGCTTCGTCGGGGCCGCCGCGGGTGTGGGGCCCTTGGTGGCAGGATCTGCATCGGGTGCCAGTTCGGTGGGCACCACGACGAGCTCCTTGTCCCACCGGGGATCGCTGAGCAGCGCAGCCACCTGCTGCTGCGTCAGCAGATGTCCCGGCCGAGTGACCTTGTGCTCGAGGGCACCCTGCTGGCCGAACCAGATGACGCGCTGGTCGGGGCGTTGCAGGTAGCTCCACATGCCCTGCCCCGCCTTCTCCGTGTCGATCGAGGTGGCCATCGTGGCCGCGCCGACCTTGGTTGTGACGCACCCCGCCTGGCGGCAGCTGGCTGCCGAATAGGGATGCCAGCGCACGTCATCCATGCCAATCGCTGCCCACGATGTGCCCTTGACGTCGGTCACCTCCATGCTGAGCGCCTGGATCTCCTGGGAGTAGGTGTACTTGATCGACTTGCCGGGCAGATGGCTGGCGACGATGGCCTTCATGCCGGGTGTGGCGGGGATCGGCCGCCCCGGATCGGGGACGCTGGCTGGCAACGGGGTCTGACTCGTGACGGGCAGCGGGCTGGGCTGCGCGGCCACGTCGACCTGCTCCCGCGGGATGGCCGACCAGCCCAGGCCCACCGTCGCGACGGCGGCAGCCGTGATTCCGGCGCCTGCGACGAGGCGACGTCGCTGCACGGTGCGCCGGCCAGTGGCCAGGGCACCGGTGACAAGTTCGTCCTCGAACCAGAGGGGGGAGTCGAGGTGGTCGGCAAGGGCGGACAGGATGGGGTCCTTGTGCGTGTTCATGGTGTGTCCTTCGACGTCAGGGGATGGTGGTGAGGGCGGGGCTGGTGCGCAGGCTGGCCAGGGCACGGCTGGACGTGGTGCGAACCCAACCTTCGGAACGGCCGAACATGCCTGCCACCTGCTTTACCGGTAGGTCATCGATGTAGCGAGCCACCACGAGCGCCCGCAGATCGGGTTCGAGTTGGACCAGGGCCCGTGCCAGGTCGAGTCGCAGCTCCGTGTCATCGACGGGGCCGCCGGCCTCGGGCAGCGCTTCACTGGGAAGTTCGCCGGATGACCGTCGCCGAGAGTGGTCAATCGCCAGCCGGTAGAGGATCGTGAACGCGTAACCGCGCGGATTGTCCTGTGTGCGTACCCGTCGGAAGTTGACGTACAGCTTGGTCAGGGTCTCCTGCGTGAGGTCCTCGGCGAGCTGTGGGTTGCGGGTGATCAGCAGGGCCCGTCTGTACAGGCCGGCGGCGATCTGTCCTGCCAGCTCGCAGAATTCCGCGTCGCGGTTCATGCGCACCTCCTTTGCCATCATGTCCGTGTGTGCCCTGTACTACGCACGGGCCGCCGGATTCGTCACAGATCGGTTTGCAAGACTGGGGACATGACCGGATACCTCGCTTCCCCCGACCGCTATGACCAGATGCCCTACCGCGGCTGTGGGAAGTGGGGCCTCAAGCTGCCCGTGCTGAGCCTGGGCCTGTGGCACAACTTCGGTGACCTGACGACGGGCGATACCCAGCGTGCCATCGTGCGTCGCGCCTTCGACGCCGGCATCACCCACATCGACCTGGCCAACAACTACGGCCCGCCCTATGGCCAGGCCGAGCTGAACTTCGGCCGGCTCTTCGCCGATGACCTCAAGCCCTACCGCGACGAGCTCATCATCTCCACCAAGGCCGGCTACGACATGTGGCCCGGCCCCTACGGCCAGGGCGGCGGCACCCGCAAGTACCTGCTGGCCAGCCTGGACCAGTCGCTGGAGCGGATGGGCCTGGACTACGTCGACATCTTCTACAGCCACCGCTTCGACGCGGACACGCCGCTGGAGGAGACGATGATGGCCCTGGACCAGGCGGTCCGCAGCGGCAAGGCCCTCTATGTCGGCATCTCCTCCTACAGCCCGGAGCAGACGGCCCAGGCCAACACGATCGCCCGGGAGCTGGGTACCCCGCTGCTGATCCACCAGCCCAGGTACTCCATGCTCGACCGTTGGGTGGAGGACGGCCTGGTCGATGAGTGCGAGCAGCAGGGGATGGGCATCATCGCCTTCAGCGCAATGAATCAGGGCATCCTCACCGATCGTTACCTGGACGGCATCCCGGCGGACTCGCGGGCGGCACGGGTGGACAAGCTCGCCGGCCAGCTGGACCGGGCCACGCTGGACAAGGTCCGAGGCCTGGACGAGATGGCCAAGGAACGTGGCCAGAAGTTGGCCCAGATGGCCCTTGCCTGGGTGCTGCGTGACGAGCGGGTCACCTCGACGCTGGTCAGCGCCAGCTCCCTGGCCCAGCTGGAGGACAACCTCAAGACCCTGGACAACCTGGCCTTCGAGGACGCAGAACTGGCCAGGGTCGACGAGATCCTGGCCAGTTCATAGGCAAGGGGGACGACCCCCCTTGAACCCCCGGGCACTCGCGCGCACCGCCGCTCGCAGGCTCGCGGCTGCGCTCGTGTGAGGAACCTCAGCCGCCGACGTGCAGCTGGGGCCGCCAGCGTTCCTCGGGCTGGGTACGACGGATGATCTCGTGCACCAGCGGGGGAGTATCCCCCTCTCCGGTGACCAGGAAGCGCAGTGCGCTCTGCACCGGCCCCTTCTCCGACCACTCGAAGTAGCAGTGCGGCGGCTCATTGGTGCGTGAGTTCACGTCCAGCAGGACGGCGGCCAGCACATTGGGCACCGCCGTGCCCTTGGCCCGCAGGATCCTGTGCCGGCCCACGACGGAGGAGGTCACCTCAACCGGTGCCTCGAAGTCCGATGCGTCGGAGATGACGGCCTCCAGGAAGAGGGTGGCGGACTCGTTGGGGATGTGGTTGTCCAGACGAACCTCGAGGGCCTTGTAGTTGTACTCGTCCTCGTCGCCGCTCTCCCGCTTGTTGGCGATGAAGCGCACCGGGCACGGCTTGGCCTGGGCCTGGGCGATCGCGTCGTCGAGCATGGCGCGGGCGCCTTCGTCCCAGATCACGGCGTTGACGCGCAGTTCAAGACTGCGATTGGTGCGGGACCAGATGGAGACCACCATGATGGCCGCCACGAACATCAGCGAGATCCACAGCCCACCGGGGTGGGTCAGCACGTTCTGGACGAAGGTGTAGATGAAGATGGCGCTGATCAGGCTGAAGTAGCAGCCCGGCAGCCAGTGCTTGCGTCGCAGTTCGGTGAGGGCGACGGCCACGGCAGCAGAAGTCATCAGGGCCAGCACACCGGTGGCGTAGGCCGCGGCCTGGTCGTCGACGCTGGCCTTGAAGATGATCGTGACGACGGCGGCGATTCCCCAGATCACCACGACCAGGGGGCGCACGGCCTTGGCCCAGTCGGGGGCCATGCCGAAGCGGGGCAGGTAGCGGGGCACCACGTTGAGCAGACCGGCCATCGCCGAGGCGCCCGCGAACCACAGGATCAGGATGGTGGAGACGTCATAGGCGGTGCCGAAGCCCTCGCCGAGGAATTCGTGCGCGAGGTAGGCCAGGGCACGGCCATTGGCCTCGCCTCCGGGCTGGAACTCGGCGGGCGGGATCAGCAGGGTGGTGGCCAGCGAGGAGCCGATCAGCAGGACGCTCATCATGAGTGCGGCGGTGGCCAGGAGCTTCTTCGCATTGCGGATCCGGCCGGCGGGGTTGCCGCGGGTGTCCGTGGCGTCCCCCTTGACCTGCGGCATGACGAGCACGCCCGTCTCGAAGCCGGACAGGCCCAGCGCCAGGGCGGGGAAGACGAGCATGGCCGCGCCGAAGACGCCCAGCCAGTTGCCGTTCTGCGCGACGGCGTGCTCACTCCACTGCGAGATCAGCGATGCGTGGCGGAAGACCTCCATCAGGCCGCGGACGATCACGACGATCGACAGGCCCAGGTAGGCCACCACCAGCACGACGGCGACGCCGATCGCCTCGCTGAAGCCCTTGAGGAAGACCGCGGCAAGCAGGGTGAGCAACAGCAGGGTGATGATCACCTGCTTGCCCTCCAGCGACTCCTTCAGCAGGGGGTTCTCCACCATGTGTGCCGTGGCATCGGCTGCCGACAGGGTCATGGTGAAGATGAATCCGGTGGCGATGAAGCCGATCAGTCCCAGCACCAGCATCTTGCTGGGCCAGTAGCTGAGCAGTTTGGCCAACATGGACAGCGAGCCGTCGCCATTGGGGCTCTCCTTGGCGACGCGGCGGTACATGGGGAGCGCCCCGAAGAGCGTGATGAGCACCAGGACCAGGGTCGCGACGGGAGCGAGGATGCCGGCCGAGACGGCGGCGATGCCGGGCTGGTAGCCCAGGGTGGAGAAGTAGTCGACGCCCGTGAGGCACATCACGGCGTACCACGGCTTCACATGGTGTTGGCTGACGGCCTCGTCGGGATTCTCGTAGGGGCCCTGGGCGTCGGTCTCGTCCCGCTCGAGGAACCATCGGCTGAAGCGCGACTGCGTCTTGTGCGCACGCGCACCAGTTGCTGAACTCACTGCACAAGGGTAGGGCCAGCGCATCGGCTGGGATGACACGGCCCTTGGGCTTCTTCTGGGCCTCTCAGCGAGGGCGGTTGTGGGCGCAGAGGGACTCGAACCCCCGACATCTTCCTTGTAAGGGAAGCGCTCTAACCAACTGAGCTATGCGCCCGGGTGCTGCGGACCATTGTGGCAGGCCGCAGCGGCAGTGCAAGCCAAGGACTCAGGACAGGGCGGTCTTGACCATGCCGGAGATGGTCTTGCCGTCGGAGCGTCCCTCGGTACGTGCGGTGACGGCCTTGATGATCTGTCCCATCTGTCGCATGGTCGGCTTCTCGCCGTCGGTGCTGGCGGCGGCCACCTCCTCGTCGACCAGGGCCTGCACCTCGTCCGTCGTGAGCGGCGTGGGCAGGTACTTGGCGAGGAAGTCGGCCTCGGAGGCCTCCTTGGTGGCCAGGTCCTCGCGGCCCCCGGCTCGGTATGCCTCGGCGGAGTCCTTGCGCTTGTTGACCTCCTTGGTGACCACGGTGGTCTCCTCGGCGTCGGTCAGCTCGCGTGCGACGTTGCCGGCCACCTCCTCGGTGTGGATGGCGGCCAGTGCCATGCGAATGTTGCTCTTCGCGGCATCGTCCTTGGCCTTCATGGCGGTCACCAGATCGGTCTTCAGCTGGTCCTTCAGGGCTCCCACGAGCATTCCTTTCGTCTGTCAGTCACAGTCTTTCATGTTCCGGCACGGACAAGGAGGTAGACTCCGGCGACGTGGCTCTTCCTGATCTTTCCGACACCCTCACGACCCTCGAGACTTCACTGAAGTCGATCGAGGCGGTCATCGACCCCGACGCCAAGAAGGCCGAGATCCGGGACCTGGAGGAGCAGGTGGGCGCGCCCGACCTGTGGGATGACCAGGCCAATGCGCAGCGGGTCACCTCCCGCCTCTCCAGGCTGCAGGCCGACGTGGAGCGCGTCGAGGACCTGCGCACCCGTCTGGACGACGTCCAGTTGATGCTTGAGATGGCTGCCGAGGAGTCCGACGCCGAGGCGGCGACGGAGGCGCAGTCCGAGCTGGCCAAGCTCAAGACGGACATCGAGGCGCTGGAGGTCCGGACCCTGCTCTCCGGCGAGTACGACGAGCGCGACGCGGTCGTCACCATCCGCGCCGGTGCCGGCGGTGTCGACGCCGCAGACTTCGCCGAGATGCTGCTGCGGATGTACACCCGATGGGCCGAGCGACACGGCTATGCCGTGACGCTGATGGACACGTCCTATGCGGAGGAGGCGGGCCTCAAGTCCTGCACCTTCGAGGTGAGCGCCCCCTTCGCCTACGGCACGCTGAGCGTGGAGAGCGGCACCCACCGTCTGGTGCGGATCAGCCCCTTCGACAACCAGGGCCGTCGCCAGACCTCCTTTGCCGCCGTGGAGGTGATCCCGCTGATCGAGGACACCGACCACATCGACATCCCCGAGTCCGAGATCCGCGTCGACGTCTTCCGCTCCAGCGGTCCCGGTGGTCAGTCGGTCAACACCACCGACTCGGCGGTGCGCCTGACGCACATCCCCACCGGTGTCGTGGTCTCGATGCAGAACGAGAAGTCCCAGATCCAGAACCGTGCCGCCGCGATGCGCGTCCTGCAGTCCCGTCTGCTGCTGCTCAAGCAGCACGAGGAGGAGGCCAAGAAGAAGGAACTGGCCGGTGATGTGAAGGCCAGCTGGGGAGACCAGATGCGCTCCTATGTCCTCAACCCGTACCAGATGGTCAAGGACCTGCGCACGAACTTCGAGGTGGGCAATCCTGAGGCGGTCTTCGACGGAGAGATCGACGGCTTCATCGATGCCGGCATTCGCTGGCGCATGAAGGATCCCGACGAGATCTGAGGACATGCCCCGATCGGGTATGACGAGCGGTTGAACTTCTGCCGCCCGAGGTGTGTCACGCCGCTCGTCGTCGCGATCGACCCCTAGACTCCTTTGCGGCCGTCCTGAGAATTCTCAGACCTTCCCCAAGACGCGGCCGAGGACAATCGTGATCACCTTCGATGACGTCACCAAGATCTACGACGGCCAGAGCAAGCCAGCCCTGCGCAATGTCAACGTCCAGATCGACAAGGGCGAGTTCGTCTTTCTCGTGGGCCAGTCCGGCTCCGGCAAGTCCACCTTCATGCGCCTGGTGCTGCGCGAGTACCGTCCCACCACCGGAACGATCCACGTGGCGGGCAAGGACCTCGGGCGGCTGCGCAGCTGGAAGGTCCCGGCACTGCGGCGCCAGATCGGCACCGTCTTCCAGGACTTCCGGCTCCTGCCCGGCAAGAATGTGCACGAGAACGTCGCCTTCGCACTGCAGGTCATCGGCAAGCCGAATGCGGAGATCAAGCAGCTCGTCCCCGAGACCCTGGAGATGGTGGGCCTGACCGGCAAGGGGCATCGCCTGCCGGAGGAGCTGTCCGGTGGTGAGCAGCAGCGCGTCGCCATTGCCCGCGCCTTCGTCAACCGGCCACAGATCCTGATCGCCGACGAGCCCACGGGCAACCTGGACCCCACCACCAGCGTCGGGATCATGAAGCTCCTGGACCGGATCAACAAGACCGGCACCACCGTGATCATGGCCACCCATGACTCCACCATCGTCGACCAGATGCGTCGCCGTGTGATCGAGCTCGACGCCGGCAATGTCGTCCGAGACCAGACCAAGGGTGTCTACGGCACCGCGTGAGCGGCCCCGGACACCTGGAAGGAAGAAGTCAATGCGTCACACATTCCGCGAGACCTGGTCCGGCCTTCGCCGCAACCTGTCCATGACCATCGCCGTGATCGTCACCATGTGGGTCAGCCTCAGCCTCTTCGGGGCCGGCCTGATGACCATGCAGCAGGTGGACCTGATCAAGGGCAAGTGGTACGACAAGATCGAGATCAGCGTCTTCATGTGCGTGAAGGACTCCAAGGGCGGGATGTGTGAGCCCGGCAAGGACATCACGCAGGCCCAGCGCGACGTGGTCAAGCAGCGCCTGGAGGCCAACCCGGAGGTGGCCACCGTCTTCTACGAGAGCAAGCAGGAGGCCTATCAGGAGTTCAAGAAGACCTTCTCGGACTCGCCGATCGTGGAGTCCCTGACCGTGGACCAGATGCAGGACTCCTTCCGGATCAAGCTGAAGGACCCCGCTCAGTATGCCGGGGTGGTGGACGAGGCCAAGGTCCTGCCCGGCGTACAGAATGTCCAGGACCTGCACACGGTGCTGGACCCGCTGTTCAGCTGGCTCAATGCCCTGAAGTGGGCGACGATCGGGATGAGCGTGCTGCTGCTGTTGGCTGCGGCACTGCAGATCGGCAACACCATCCGGATGGCTGCCTTCAGCCGACGTCGCGAGCTGGGCATCATGCGGCTGGTCGGTGCCTCGAACGCCTACATCATGCTGCCCTTCCTTTTGGAGAGCCTGGTGGCGGGCGTGATCGGGGCCTCCCTGGCGTGCGGAACGCTGGCCTTCGGCTACTGGTCCATCATCGTCAAGAACGCTGAAGTCTCCATCAAGGCTTTACGTTGGATCACGTGGCACCACGCGGGACTGGCCATGGTTGGGGTTGCACTAGTTGGGATCGCGCTGTCTATCATTCCCACGCTGTTCGCAACTAGGAAATACCTGAGAGTCTGAGTGCCTTCGCATTCAGCAACGGGTGTTGGAAGAGGTAGACGCGTGATCATCGACACCAAGGACGGCGCTCCGGGCGCTCTCATGCCGGGCGCTCGTCGTGCCCCGCGTCTTGCCATGGCCGCGGTGACGGTCCTCGCGCTCGGTCTGGGGGGCACCCCTGCGGCCCATGCCGACGACCTCACTGACAAGCGCGACCGGATCAACGCCCAACTGGCGGACACCCGGGCCAATGTCGACGAGTTCTCCAGCGAGCTCAACAAGGCGGCCAGCCAACTGCAGGCCTCCGAGGCCAAGCTCTCCCAGGCACGCACGGCCCTCGCCGCCGCGCAGCAGCAGCGCACCGCCGCGCAGGCCGAGGACACCCGGTTGGCCGCCGCCTTGCAGGAGGCCCGCAAGAAGCTTGCGCAGGCCAAGCAGGCCGTTGCCGACAACCAGAAGCGCGTCGACGCCGAGGCCCGGCTCATCGGTGCCAGCGTCCGCGAGACGCACCAGCAGAACACCGAGCTGATGGGCATCGCCGCCTTCGTCACCGATGTGAAGACCGGCGACGTCAACGAGTCGATGCAGTGGTCCTCCACCATCTTCAATGCCACCCAGGCCCAGATGGACCGCCTCCAGTCGCTCCAGATGCAGCTCGAGGCCGCCAAGCAGGCCCAGACCAAGGCAGAGCAGGAGGTGGCCTCGCAGCGTGAGGCCGCCGCGAACCAGCTGGCCACCACCCGTGCCGCGGAGTCCGAGGCGGACCGGGCAGCTGCCTCGGTCGCCAGCCTGTTCAGCGCGAATGCAAGCGCCAAGGCCTCCGCCGAGGACAAGGTGGCCGCCGAGAAGCAGCGCGAGGCAGACCTGGCGGGGGAGTCGAGCGCCGTCCAGCAGCGCATCGCCGCCCGCATTGCCGCGCAGAAGGCCGCGGCCGCCAAGGCAGCCGCCGAGGCCCGTGCCCGTCAGGCCGCCGCGGAACGCGCCCGTATTGCCGCGCAGCGTGCCGCACGCGAGGCCGCCGAGGCCGCCAGCCGTCGTCAGGCCGATGCCGCGGCCAAGCAGCGCGCCGCCGATCGAGCCCAGGCCAGTGCGCGTCGGGCCGCCACGGCCGCCCGGGTCGAGGCCCCGGCGGCAGAGAGTGTCTCCAGCCCCGCAGTGTCCTCCGGTGGCAATGGCTTCATCTCGCCGGTCAGCGGGCCGCTGACCTCGCCCTATGGCATGCGGCTGCACCCGGTGCTGCACTACTGGAAGCTGCACGACGGCATGGACTTCGGCGCTGGTTGTGGCGCTCCCATCCGGGCACCCCAGTCCGGTGTCGTCACCGAGGCCCACTACAACGCTGGCTATGGCAACCGCCTGCTGATCGACCATGGCAGTGTCGGTGGCAGCTACGTCACCACCGCCTACAACCACGCGACGCACTATGTGGTCGGGGTGGGGGAGCACGTCAGTCAGGGCGAGGTGATCGGTTACGTCGGAACCACGGGTTACTCGACGGGCTGTCACCTGCACCTGATGGTCTGGCGCAATGGGCAGATGGTGAACCCGGCAACCATCTTCTGAGCCAGCCGGCAAGAATTCGATCGATCCCGTACTGCCCTGCGAGCTAGGGTGGTGCGGGATCGGCCCTATTCTGGGTTGTCAGGACGCACCCAAGTCAGAACTCACCCAGGAGGGACCCCGTGCCACGCGAGAAGGGCCGAAAGCTGGTCGCGCAGAACAAGAAGGCGCGGCACAACTACCAGATCGGGCACACGCTCGAGGCGGGCATGGTGCTCACCGGAACCGAGGTCAAGAGCCTGCGCAATGGCCGATGCTCCTTGGTGGACGCCTTCGCCACCATCGACGACGGCGAGGTCTGGTTGCGCAATGCCAACATTCCCGAGTACGCCTTCGGCACCTGGCGGAACCACGCCGCCACCCGCACGCGAAAGCTGCTGCTGAACCGTCGTGAGATCGACAAGCTGGAGCGCGAACTGGGTGATTCGGGGCGCACCCTGGTGCCGCTGAGCGTCTACTTCAGTGATGGCTACGCCAAGGTGGAGATTGCGGTCGGCACGGGCAAGAAGGACTGGGACAAGCGCCAGACCATTCGTGAGCGTGACATGAACCGTGAGACCCAGCGTGAGCTCGCCGAGCGAAACAAGCGACGCCGATGACCGGCCGGATGAAGGCCGGGCTGCTCGGCCTGATGGCGCTTCTGCTGGGCGTGCTGGGCGCATCCGCACCCTCTGCCGCCTGGGCGGCCGGAGACACGGTGGACTCCTGGAAGATCAACTACACCGTCAAGGCCGACGGGACCGTCCACGCCAAGGAGACCCTGGTCTACCGTTTCGGCACCTCCGGACGGCAGGGGATCGCCCGCTCCTTCGTCACGCGAGAGGCCTTCGACGAGCACTCCGACGCCGTCTACGAGGTCAAGAACTTCAGCGTCACGGCAAGCGACGGGGCCTCGGGTCAGGTGACCCCGCAGTACCAGGAGGACGGACGCGACGAGTTCCTCTCGATGAGGATCGGCACCCAGGGGCGCTACATCCAGACGCGGACCGTTACCTACACCCTGGAATACGACGTGAAGGGTGCGATGCGCACCTCCGGGGACTACGACGAGTTCTACTGGGATGCCCTCAGCGGCGAGACCCCTCTGGTGCGGGACATCGACGTGACCGTCACCGTGCCGGGCGGGGTCAAGGGCGTGCGGTGCTATTCCGGGCCGGCCCAGACCAAGAACCCGTGCACCAGCATGCGGGTCAACGCCCAACGTGGCGAGTACCATCAGGACGCCAAGCAGGCCGGTGACGTGCTGAGCATCGGCGCCAAGATCGCGGCGGGGCAGGTCAGCGACAATGCGCCGCACCTGGTGACCCGTGCCGACGCCGAGACCATTGCCATGCAGCGTACGGCGATGGGAGCCGGCGTCGTGAGCCTGGTGCTGTCGCCGCTGCTCGGCCTGCTCTACTACCGACGCCGGGGGCGTGACCTGCGCTACGTCGGCCTTCCGCCCGGCGTGGTGCCCGGGCCGGGGGAGAAGGGCACCCAGAAGCCCACCGGACCGATTGAGATCCCCGTCGCCTTCTCCCCGCCACGGATCAGCGTTGCTGAGGCTGGGTTGTTGGTGGACGGTGTGATCGACACCAAGGAGACCACCGCCACCCTGGTGGACCTCGCGGTGCGCGGCGCGGTGAAGATCGCCAACGACGACGGCTCGACGCGAGTCGCCCTGGTGGACGCGTCGGTTGCCACCGCTCCGCATGAGCAGGTCCTGCTGCAACGTCTGTTCGCGGGCCGCAGTGGTGAGGTCGAATTGTCCGGCCGCGGCGACATGTACCGAGCCCACACGGCGCTGGTCACCAGTGTGCGCAACCAGCTGGCCTCGGCGAGGGTCTTCACCTCGCTGCCGTCGGCGGCCACCACGGGATTCGGATGTTCCGGTGTGCTGCTGATGGGTTTCGTCGCCTACTTCTTCTTCGGAGCGTCCTCTGGGTTGTTGTGGCTGGCCGTGCCGCTCATCCCCATTGCGCTGACCTATATGGTCCTGCGCAAGAAGATGCGTCGGGGACGACGCACCGGTTACGGCCGGGCGCTGACCGACCAGGTGGAGGGCTTCCGCACCTACATCGCGACGGCCGAGGCCGACCAGCTGAAGTTCGAGGAGGGCGAGGACATCTTCTCGCGCTACCTGCCGTGGGCGATCCTGTTCGGCCTGGCCGATCGGTGGGCCGACGTGTGCGCGGAGCTGGTGCGAATGGGGCGCCTGAGCGCCGAGCCGCCGATGTGGTACTACGGGCCCTACGACCACTGGAACTTCTACGTCTTCAACAATTCCCTGAACACCATTGACCACGCCGCGGCGCCCGAGGTCACGGTGCCCTCCTCCTTCGGCACCAGCGGCTCGGGCTTCGGTGGTGGCTCCTCCTTCGGTGGCGGGGGAGGCTTCTCCGGCGGTGGTGGCGGTGGTGGCGGCGTCGGCAGCTGGTGACATGTGGCAGGCTTGCTGTCATGACTGAAAAGCCTGAGATCGACTTCCCCGAGGGCCCGGCGCCCACCGACCTTGAGATCACCGACATCGTCGTGGGCGACGGCCCCGAGGCCACGGCCGGCATGGCCGTGGCCGTGCACTATGTGGGCGTTGCCTACTCCACCGGCGAGGAGTTCGACTCCAGCTACGGCCGTGGACCGCTGCAGTTCAAGCTCGGCTCCGGCATGGTCATCGAGGGCTGGGACACGGGCATCCAGGGCATGAAGGTGGGTGGCCGCCGCAAGCTCGTGATCCCCGCCCACCTCGCCTACGGCGACCGTGGCGCCGGCGGCGTCATCGCCCCCGGAGAGACCCTGATCTTCGTCTGCGACCTGCTCGCCGTCCGCTGACAACCCGGGCCGGCTCAGGGCTGGCCCCGATGGTGTGGGGGCGGTGGGCGAGCAAGAATCGTTGCATGTCCACCGTCACCACGCCCGCGCGAAAGCTGTCCACCATGCCCTCGCCCTTCGAGCACCCGTCGCTGGGCCTTCCGGTCACCGACGAGCAGAAGGACCGTGCCGTCGACTACCTGCAGCAGGCCTATGCCGAGGGTCGTCTGACGATCTATGAATTCGAGGACCGCGTCCAGACGGTCCTCGAGGCGAGCACCCGTCGTGAGATGAACCGTGCCTTCACCGGTCTGGCCACCATTCCCATGGGTGCCTCGCTCCTGCCGCGCCGCCGCCCGGCCGGCGTGCCCGGCCCGATGGGACGCGCCGGTGCGACGATCGCCCACGTGAGCGGCCTCGGCAGCTTCTTCGTCGGGCCCGCCGTCTGCTACGCCTTGGCCCCGCACGAGAGCTATGCCCGACGCGAGGCCGCCAAGGCCTTCAACTTCCAGCTGGTGGCCCTGCTGTTGATGGCCATCACCGGTGTGCTGACCGAGGGATTCCTGGGGGGAACGCTCAGCGGCATCCTGGGCGTCACATGGCTGGTGCTCACGGTGGCGGGGATCGCCCATGCCGCCTCGGGCGACGACTGGCGCAATCCGGTGACCCGCGTCATCCCGCTGCGCCCGCTCGACGAGGGGCGCCCCGGGCGTCGCCCCCGCGAACTGGGCCGCTGACTCGGGAATATTCACTGGCGCTGGAGGCGTTGGACGAGTAACCTCGAATGAACCGGGTTGTTGGTGCATCCCGGGCAGTACAACTCAACAGGGGGTGACTGGTTTCGACTTGGGACGGTAGTTCCAGGAGAAGCGGGCCGTGAATCCAGGGTCAACACGTTAATGTTCCCCGGAAACCTATAACTGCCGACACCAATCGCGCAGACTTCGCTCTCGCTGCCTGAGCAGTGACCGAAGGGTCAGTCCGGACGTAGCCTTCCGTCCGGTTCCTGGCCTCATCATGAAGGCTTGCTGATCAACCCGCGTGGCAGGGGTTGATCGGGACTTTACTGCTACTGGGCCTGTCCACGACGTGCTGTAGAGAGCGTGGGGGCCGAGAAAAGCATCAACCACAGCTGCGCCCGGAGAATGCCTGGTTCGCCTCTTGAGGACGCGGGTTCAATTCCCGCCACCTCCACCACACCCTGTTTGGCAAGGCCGGGGCTGCTTCTGCAGCCCCGGCCTTGTTGTGTCCCTGGGGTCAAGTCGGGTGGCTGGGCCTCACCCCGGTCTGGTGGACGAGATCGGCGGCTTCATCGAGCGACTTCGTCGGGGGTGATCCGGCGGGTGGAACAGATCCCGCATCCTCGAATCTCCCCCCGTGCGTGAACCTTGCCGCTTGACAGCTTGCCCCCATGACTCCACCGATGAAGCTGGCGTTCCGGAAGGCTGCCTGGACGGGGCTGCTGGCGATGGCGGTCCTTTCCGGGATCGCGGTGGTGCTCGACAGCAAGAAAGTAGCTGTTGGGAGCCGTGGGGCTGTAGCTGGGTACCGGTTACACGATCGCCTTTCTGGTCAACCAGGTCGGGACGCTGGTGCTCGAGCACCACCTTGCCGAGGGGCTCGTGCCCGGGCTGATCGTAGTTGCCCTGATGGTGCTGGCCGTGGTGGTCGTCGCGCGACGAAGCCATCTCCGGATGGCCGCCGCGTACGCGCTCACGACACAGCGACACCCGAGTAGGAGGACGTCATGGCGACCATCATTGTCACCGTGACCCTCGTCGTGATTGTCTCCTGGGCAGTCCGGCACCTCTGGAGGTCGAGGCAATCGGGCCCAGCCTGCGTCGGCTGCCCGTTGGCCGTCGCCTGTCCCAGCCAGGGGCCACCTGTCAGGGTGCTGTTCAGGAGACCAGCCGACCTTGTTGGGCATGCCCATGGTGAGGGGTGAGCGGTGATGAGGCTGGAAGAGCCGGTGGATCTTCTGGATGGGCAGCCGGGAACCAGCTACGTCATCGAGCGCATCGTCACGAGCGATACCGCGATGGATGCCTTCCTGCTTCGCCTGGGCGCCTACCCCGGGGAACGGATCACGCTGGTCTCCAAGAAGCGCAGGGCGTGCATCGTCGTCGTCAAGAACCCGCGGTACAGCCTGGGCGCGAACCTGGCCAGAGCAGTGTTCGTCCGCCCCCTGTCGGTGGCTGGCTGAGCCTGGGTTTCCGTGATCACTGCGCCCATGTCCTGACCGCGCAGCTCCGGCAGGGCGTCGAGTGTCTGGCGCAGGGTGGCGGCGAGTTCCTTGGCCTGAGTGCGACCGGTTGCCTGTCGGCCACCATCTCGCGCATCCCCTCCGCCGAGACCGGGCCCAGACCATGGGCGTGATCCGACGGAGGAAGTCCAGTCGTTGCGCCGTCGTGCAAGACTGGCGGCGTGAGAATGCCGAACCGTCCGCGGGCTGGGGAGCTCCTGGTGGCGCCCGCCGGCATGGGCGAGGGCTACTGGGAGCAGTGCGTGATCCTCCTGCTGGACTGCGATGATTCCGGCTCCCTGGGAGTCCTGCTCAACCGCCTCGCGGAGACCGACCTGGACGACGTCCTGCCACAGTGGCGAGACCAGGTGTGCCCGCCGCAGGTGCTCTTCGAAGGTGGCCCCATCTCTCCCAACGGGGCGGTCTGCGTCGCGAAACTGGCTCATCCGGCCGAGGAGCCGCCGGGTTGGCGGCGGGTCTGTGGAGACCTCGGCCTGCTGCACCTGGACACGCCGGTGGAGATCATCGCGCAGACCTATTCGGACCTTCGGATCTTCGCCGGTTACGCGGGCTGGGATGCGGGGCAGTTGGAGAGTGAACTGGTCCGCGGAGACTGGCACCGGGTGCCGTGCCGTGACGAGGACGTCTTCGGGGCTGATCCGGAGGGGCTGTGGCGCCGCGTGCTGCGACGGCAGGGCGGGGAACTGGCGTGGTTCTCCACCTGGGTTGAAGATCCGCAGATGAACTGAGGCTGGGCGAGGGTCGCGCCACAGCGGGCCGTTACGATTGCGCTCAATCAAGATCGTCTGGAGGGGTCGATGGGTGAGACGAAGGCAGCCAGCCGCATCCTGGTGATCGACGACGATGCGGCGCTGGCAGAGATGCTCCAGCTGGTGCTTCGCCAGGAAGGTTTCGAACCCTCCTGGTGCGGACATGGGGACAAGGCGCTGGCCGCCTTCCGTGAACAGCGCCCGGACCTGGTGTTGCTGGACCTGATGCTGCCCGGCCGCGACGGGATCGAGATCTGCCGGGACATCCGGGCCGAGTCGGGCGTTCCCATCGTGATGCTCACCGCCAAGAGCGACACCATGGATGTCGTCGTCGGCCTGGAGGCGGGGGCCGACGACTATGTGAGCAAACCCTTCAAGGCCAAGGAACTCATCGCGAGGATCCGCACCCGGCTGCGCCGCACGCCCGTCGACGAGTCCGGCGGTGACGTCCTGCGGATCGGCGACCTTGCCATCAGTCTGTCCGGTCACCAGGTGCGTCGGGGAGAGGAGAGCATCGCCCTCACCCCGCTGGAATTCGACCTCCTCCTGGCGCTGGCCCGCAAGCCCCACCAGGTCTTCAGTCGTGAGGCCCTGCTGCAGGAGGTGTGGGGCTACCGTGACGCGGCCGACACTCGACTCGTCAACGTGCACGTGCAACGCCTGCGCGCCAAGATCGAGCGCGACCCGGAACGGCCGGAGATCGTGGTGACGGTGCGTGGCGCCGGGTACCGCGCAGGGGAAGCCAGCAGCGCACGCGAGCCGGGCCGTTGACCACAGGCCAGCCAGCCCCACTGTCGAGGAACCTGTCCCGGTTGTGGTGGTCCTCCTTGCCCCTGCGGGTGATCGCGCTCACCGTGGCCGGATCGGTGCTGGTGCTCCTGCTGGGCGGCTTGCTGCTGATGCGCCAGGCCTCCAGCGGCGTGCTGGCCGGCAAACGGACGTCGGCGGTGGCGGAGGCCTCGACGGCCCTGGAGCGGATGCAGGTGCAGCTGCGTTCCAGCGACATGAGGAGCACGTCGGTCTACGAGAGGCTCAACAAGCTTGCCGACGAGGCGGGAGCCCAGCCGAGCCAGTACCGGGTGGTCATCCAGGGGCCCGTCTCGCGTTTCGTGTCCCCGGGGATCTCCGAGGAAAGCGTGCCGGATTCCCTGGTGCAGGAGGTGGCCAGGGGCGACGGCATGTACGTGACGCCCACCACGGTGGTGTGGGCCCAGATTCCGCGCCGCGAGGAGCCGGGGCTCGCCATCGGCGCGATGCTGCAGGCACCGTCGGGGCAGGAGGGTTATCCCATCTACTTCATCTTCCCCGAATCGCACGAGGCCCAGACCCTGTCCGTGCTGCGCCGGGCCATCGCCTCCACCAGCGTGGTCCTGCTGCTTGCACTGGGCGGTATCGCCTGGCTGGTCTCCCGCGAGGTGATGGGCCCCGTCCGCGAGGCGTCGATTGCGGCCTCGAAGATCGCCTCGGGAGACTTCGAGGAGCGCATGCGGGTGCGGGGAACCGATGACCTGGCGAGTCTGGCGACGTCGATGAATGACATGGCGGCGGAACTGTCGCACCAGATCGGCCAGCTGGAGGACCTGTCGCGGGTCCAGCAGCGCTTCGTCTCCGATGTCTCCCACGAATTGCGCACGCCGTTGACGACGGTGCGGATGGCTGCCGACCTCCTCCACGAGGGGCGCTACGAGATGGATCCCTTCGCCGCGCGGTCCACGGAGTTGATGCAGGAGGAGCTCGACCGCTTCGAGGCGATGCTCGCGGACCTGCTGGAGATCAGCCGTTTCGACGCCGGTGCGGCGGTGCTGTCACTGGCCGAGCACGACCTGGTCCCGGTGGTGCGCCGGGAGATGGAGGCCCAGCAGGCCTTCGCGGAGCGGCTGGGGTGTCGGCTGGAGCTGCACGGCATCGACAGCGCGGTGGCGATGATGGATGACCGTCGGATCACCCGGATCCTGCGTAACCTGTTGACCAATGCGATCGAGCACGGCGAACGGCAGCCGATCATCGTCACGGTGGGGGCCGACGAGCAGTCCGTCGCCGTGACGGTGCGGGACCATGGCATCGGCTTCGCGCCTCACCTGGCGGACCAGGTCTTCCTGCGCTTCTGGCGTGCGGATCCGAGCCGGACCCGCGCCGTCGGTGGCACTGGCCTGGGACTGGCCATCTCCCTCGAGGATGCGAACCTGCACCGGGGCTGGCTCCGGGCCTGGGGCCGGCCGCACCGGGGGGCCCAGTTCCTGCTGGTGCTCCCGCGCGACGAGAAGGTGACCCTCACGGACAGCCCGCTGCCACTCGTGCCCCGGGAGCGGTCATGAGCCTCCGCCGAGCCGTCGCGTGCCTGCTTGCCCTGCTGCTGGCAGGGTGCAGCACCACGGTGCCCAGCACCGGCCCCGTGGAGAAGGTTGCGCCCGCTGCGCAGGGCCGCGTCGAGCGTGGTGTCCGGGTGCAGCCAGCGCCTCCACAGGAGGACGTCGCGCCGGACGTCGTGCTCGCCGGATTCTTGGACGCCATGGCCTCCTTGGAACCGGGCTTCGGCGTGGCTCGCCAGTACCTGACACCGAAGGCGGCGCGATCCTGGGACCCCCACGCCGGCGTGATCGTCTACGACGGGGACACCCGCAGCAGCCTGCCGGGGTCCACCACCGCCGGTCTGCAGGCACGGGTCGTCGGCACGCTGGATGCCCAAGGCCACTACACGGCCTCCACCGGGCGGCTGATCCGGCAGAACTTCACCATGCATCAGGTGGACGGCCAGTGGCGGATCAGCAATCCACCCTCGGGGTTGCTGGTCAGCCAGTACACCCTGCTCAACCGCTTCACTCCCGCCCAGGTCTGGTTCCAGGGGCTCGATGCCCACACGCTGGTGCCGGAACGCGTGTGGCTGGCGAGCAGCCCGGCGAGCCCGCTGGAGGCGGTACAGGCGCTCCTGGACGGACCGTCGCGGTGGTTGGAGGTCAGCGTGACGACGGCCTTCCCGGCCGGTACACGCCTCACGGTCGATGCCGTGACGGTGACCGGTGGTGTGGCGGAGGTCCCATTGGACGGCCGGATCGCCGCGCTTCCAGACGCCCAGCGCAGCCAGCTGGTGTCGCAGGTGGGCACCACGCTGAAGGCCTTCCCGGACATTCGGGCCGTGCGGATCCTGTGCGACGGGCAGCCGTGGCATGCCCCCGGGCAGACCGCGAGCGGTGAGGTGCCACTCGATGCACTTCCCGGCATGCCCAGCATTCCGCTGGAGGGCGATGAACAACCCTTTGCCGTCGTCGGGAATGCCGTCGGGCGCCTCGATGACCAGGGTGCCTTCTCCCCGCTGGGCGGCCGGCTGGGGCGCAACCAGTGGGGCGACCGGCCGGGGGAGTTGGCCGTCTCCACGACGGCCGGGGTGGTGGCACTGGTCAACCACGGCCGTACCCGGCTCGTGACCAGCCGGCTGGGGCAGGACGAGGTCAGTCCGCGGCTGACCGGTACCGGTTTGGCATCACCCGTGGTGACGGCCACCGGGGTGGTGTGGGCCGTTGTCGATGCCGACGGGGAAGTGGCGCTGCGGAGGGCTTCCGGCACGCAGAACCTGGCTCCGGTGCGGGTGCCCAGTCTCAAGGGCAGCCGGATCCTGCAGGTGGCGGTCGCCCCGGACCAGACGCGGATGGCGGTCGTCCTGCGTCGGGGTGGACGCTCCGAACTGGCCCTGCTGCGCATCCACGGCGGGGTCGTCGACGGATTGCGCCGGATCCCGCTGGAGGTCTCACAGCTGTCCCTCGAGGAGGTCGTCGATGCGGCCTGGACCGGGCCGGAACAGCTGATGGTGCTGGCAGCCCAGCATCCCGGGGCACGGCCCAGCGCCTTCCTGATCAGCGCGGACGCCTCGCAGGTGGATCCGGTGGGGCCCGCGGGGGAGCTCGATCTCGTGCAGGTCACCGCCCGCGCCCAGCAGCGCGGTGCGCCGGTGCTGCTGCGGGCCAGTTCCGGTGAGGTCCTGCGCCATGTGTCCGCATGGCGGTGGCACATCCTGCCGCACCGGGTGCGGTCCCTGGCCGTGCCCTCCTGAGGCTTGTCCACAGTTCGGTGACGGCCGAGGACTTGTCCACAGGTCCTGCTTGGGCGCTTGCGTCGCGGGTGGACGGGAGACACGCTGAGGCCATGCTCGACGAGATGGCCGACCTCTTGCTGGGGGCCCAGTGCCCCGGCTGCGGAGCGCCCTCGTGGCGGTTGTGCGAGGACTGTCGCCGCGTCGTGTCGCGCCCGGCACGGCCCCTGGACGACGCGGTGGCGCTGGGACCGCTCCTCTCTGGCCGAGCCGCGTGTGCGGGCGACTGGGATGGTCCGGTGCGCCAGCTGGTGACCGCCTTCAAGGACCGGGGGAGTTGGGGGCTGCGTCGGGTCCTTGGAGGACAGCTGGCATTGGCCGTGCGCTGGGTGCTGGACGGGGTGCTGCAGGACGGATGTCTGGAGGGGACTCGGCAGGTGGTGCTGGTGCCGGTGCCCTCGAGCCCCAAGGCGGTGCGAACCCGAGGCTTCGACCACTCGCGTGTCCTGGCCGACACGGCTGCTCGTCTGCTCCGGGAAGGTGACACCGGCGGCCTGCGGGTGGAAGTTGCCAGGCCGCTGAGACGGGTCCGAGCTGTGGCAGACCAGTCCGGTCTGGGGCGCGCCGAGCGGCTTCGCAACCAGCACCGCACCATGCGGGCGGCGCCACCGGCAGGCTGTCGCCGCGCCGTGGTCATCGACGACGTGTGCACCACCGGCGCCAGTCTTTCCGAGGCGGCCCGGGCCTTGACCGAGGCGGGATGGACCGTGCTGGGAGCGGCCGTCGTCGCCCATCCCTCGCATCCCGTGGGCCGGAGGGAAGATCCGTTGAAGGTATTTCTCCCAGATCCCTTGAAAGGGGTCTGACAGGGGGTAACGTTTCGGTATGGCACGACATGCAGGTTCTTGGGAGTCGCTTCCGGGGGGCCTTGTGGGTCGTGCCGTGTTCATTGCCGCGGCCTTCGGTTCCCCGAGGGTCACCTGATCGAGGAGGATCACCATGGACATCGTCGTCACCGGACGTCACTGCACCGTCAGCGATGACGTGCGCGAGCGGGTCATCGAGCGTCTGGCCACCATCGAGAAGCTCAAGGATCGCGTGATCCGGGCCGAGGTCGAGTTCACGGCCGAGGAGTCCAAGGGGAATCCCGACGACAACATGCTGTGTGAGATCACGCTGCGGAGCAAGGGTCCCGTCATTCGCGGGCAGGGACACGCGGAGGACAAGATGCTTGCCTTCGAGGGTGCGATGGACAAGCTCAAGATCCAGCTGCGCAAGGCGAGCGATCGTCGCAAGAACCACCGCGGTCTGCGCGCGCACCAGGTCATCACCGAGCTGGCTCCCGAGCCCGTGGTCGAGGACGACACACCGGTGACGAAGAATCTCGCCGGCCTGCAGGTGACGGGAGATGGCCCGCTGGCGGTGCGCGAGAAGGAGTTCACCTCGGCACCGCTCACGCTCGCCCAGGCACTGGACGAGATGGAGCTGGTGGGGCACGACTTCTTCCTGTTCGTCGACGCGGACAGCAACAAGCCGAGCGTGGTCTACCGCCGCAAGGGCTATGACTACGGCGTCATCCACCTGACGCAGGCCTGAGCAAACGACGAGGCCCGCATCCCCGAGTGATCGGGGATGCGGGCCTCGTGCGCGTCTGTCTCGTGGGTGCCTGTCAGGCGTTGCCCAACACCTCGGTGATGAAGCCCTGGGCGATGCTGCGGCAGGCGGGCTCGGTGCGATCGTTTCCGGCACGCATCCGGTCCAGCATGGTGGTGGCCTTCGTGCGGTGTTCCTTGGTCCACCAGTACTGCATCAGTTCCGGCGAGGCCTCGGGGTGGAATTGCACGCCGACGGCCGATCCGAGCCGGAAGGCCTGATTCGGGTAGGTCTGGCTGCGGGCAAGCTCGATGGCACCTTCGGGCAGTTCGGTCACGGCGTCGTGGTGGCTCATCGGCACCGGCGCCCCGCTGGCCGCGATTGCGCCCAGGACCGGGTCCTCCTCGGCGCCGGGCAACCACTCCAGGGTGACGGGGCCGTCCTCGGGGCCACGTTCGTCGGCGACGCTGACCTGCCCGCCCAGTGCCTCGGCCAACAGCTGGTGGCCAAGGCAGATTCCCAGGATCGGCAGGTCGATGGCATGGGCATCGGCAATGAGGTCCTTCACCTCGCCGATCCAGCGGATGTCGTCGTGGACGCCCATCCGGCCACCGAGCACCACGAGGCCGTCGCCGATGGTCTCCAGGTTGGGGACGTCCTTGGTTGCGAGGTCGATGATGGTCAGGCGCAGGCCTTCGCGCAGCCACGCGTCGAAGCGCTCCAGGGGAACGTCGGCTTCGGGCTGCAGGACGGTGATGCGGGGTTTCTTGGCCATGGCGACGAGCCTACGGCAGTGCCGCGGGTGAGAGGACAGCCTTGACCTTGGGGTCGAGTTCGCAGCCGTTGGCTCGGAAGATCGAGATCATCGCCAGGTTCTCGGTGGCTGTGGAGCCGACATCCCTGGATGCCCCACGCTTCTTGGGCTCGCTGAGACCAAACCGATGGATCTGGCCTCCCAGCCCCTCGCCTCGACGATCGGGGACCACCGCAAGGTAGAACAGGGTTCCCGTGGTCGGTTCGTCCGGAAAGACCTGGGGAAGGACTACTCCGAAGTCACCGAGGTCATCAGCGATGGCGAACCAGTGCTGGGGGTTGAACAGCTTCCCCGCTGCGAGAACCAGTTCGTGAAGGTCATCGAGAACGGCTTCGTCGGTGGACGTGTCGTAGGTTCACCATCACTTGCGAGCACCATGAGGCGGCTGAGGGCCTCTTCTCCGCGATCCTCCAGAGATGTGACGAGCCATCCGGTGGGTCTTGGTGCAGAGTCGGTGAGGTTCTGCCGGACCACGATCTTGGAGGCTGTCATGCGCTGATCTTGGGGCACTCACCCGCACCGTCCACCGGGCCAAGACCCACGGCGGCTGGCAACTCCACCAACCCCTACCCGGCATCTACCTGTGGCAATCACCCCTCGGATACCGCTACCTCGTCACACCCAGCCGAACCCTCGACCTCGGAAGACCAGACACACCCAGACACCTGACCGTGCCGCCGCTGGCCTCGGTAGCCTGACGTCATGACCCCGCTCGACTACACCGGCTACGACACCCGGCTGACCGGTTACGCCCTGGTCCGTGACGAGCACGGCCGCATCCTGCTCAGCCGGTGGGTGGAGGGGCACAAGCCCACTTGGACCTGCCCGGGTGGTGGTATCGAGTTCGGAGAGCAGGTCGTCGACGGCATCCGGCGCGAACTCCGCGAGGAGACCGGCTGCATCGTGGAGGTCGGCCGGCTGCTGGACGTACGAACCTTCGAGATCCCCGCGGAGCAAAGAATCCGCCACGCCAAAAGGCCCATGCGCGCCATTCAGGTCTTCCACACCGCCGCGGTCACCGGGGGAGAGCTGAGGTTCGAGACCGACGGCAGCAGTGACATGGCCGGCTGGTTCGCCCCCGACGAGATCCGGCAGATGCCACACGTCAGCACGGTTGACCACCTGCTGGCCCTGGCGGGCCTCGATGCGTGAACTCACCTTGCCCCAGGCTCGTCGGATTGTCCTGGCGGCGCAGGGATTCGGCCGGCCGCGGCCCCAGCGCCCCATCACGATGCGCGACGTCCAGGGACAGATCGACCGGCTGGCCCAGTTCCAGATCGACAGCATCAATGTCCTGGCCCGGGCCCACCAGTTTCCCCTGTTCAGCCGGCTCGGACCCTACGACGTCGAACTGCTCACCCGGGCCAGCGGCCGTGCCCCACGTCGCCTGTTCGAGTACTGGGGACACGCCGCCAGCCTGGTCGACGTCAACCTGCAACCAGCACTGCGCTTCCGGATGGCCCGGGCCCGGGGCGAGGCGTGGGGTGGTATCCGACGCGTCCAGGCCGAACACCCCGAACTGGTCGACTTCGTACGTCAGGAAGTGGCGTGTCGGGGCCCGATCACCGCACGTCAGATCGAGTTCGACGAGCAGCCTGACCGCACCCACTGGGGCTGGAACTGGTCGGCCACCAAGACCGCCCTGGAATGGCTCTTCTGGAATGGTGAGATCACAGCGGCCGGCCGCAATCCGGCCTTCGAACGTCGCTATGACCTGCCGGAAGGAGTCCTGCCACAGTCGGTGGCCCAGGCAGCGACACCCACAGACGAGCAGGCGCACGTCATCCTCGTCCGGCGCGCGGCCCGGGCGCTGGGCGTGGCCAGCGAGAAGTGCCTGGCCGACTACTTCCGTCTCAGCCGAGCCGAGACCAAGCAGGCGGTCGCCACCCTGGCCGCCCGAGCTGAGTTGGAGGAAGTCGAGGTGGCCGGCTGGCCGGTCCGAACGTGGCTGTGGACGGGTGACGGCCAGCCCCGCATTCCGCGCCGCATCGGTGCCCGGTCCCTGATCAGCCCCTTCGACCCCCTCATCTTCGAACGATCCCGCGCCCTGGCACTCTTCGACCTCGACTACCGCATCGAGATCTACGTCCCCGAGGCGCAGCGCCGCCACGGCTACTACGTCCATCCCTTCCTGCTGGGGGAAGAGTTCGCTGCCCGCGTCGACCTCAAGGCGGACCGCGCCGCAGGGGTGCTGCGCGTCAAGGCCGCCTGGCTCGAACCGGGCGCCGCGCGGCCACCGCAGGAGGTGGCGGTGGAACTGCGCGCCGAACTGGGGGAACTGGCCCGCTGGCTGGACCTTGCGCAGATCGAGGTGGAGCCGCGGGGCGACCTTGCCGGAGAGCTTGCCGCCACCCCCTAGGATGGGTTGGGTCTGACGACTAACAGGGCGTGTGAGCGCGCCACGAGCACCGACGAAGGATTCGACCACATGGGCTTCATGGACAAGCTGCTTTCGGCAGGCGAGGGCCGCACGCTGAAGAAGCTGAAGAAAGTCGCCGACCAGGTCAACAGCATCGAGGACGACTTCGCCGCGATGAGCGACGAGGAGCTGCATGCCCAGACCGAGGTGTTCAAGCAGCGTCACGCCGACGGCGAGACTCTCGACGCGCTGATGCCCGAGGCCTTTGCGACGGTGCGTGAGGCCTGCAAGCGCGTGCTCGGCAAGCGTCCCTATGACGTGCAGATCATGGGCGGCGCCGCCCTGCACCTGTGCAACATCGCCGAGATGAAGACCGGTGAGGGCAAGACCATCGTCGCCCTGATGCCCGCCTACCTCAATGCCATCACCGGCAAGGGCGTCCACATCGTCACGGTCAATGACTACCTGGCCCGCTACCAGAGCGAGCAGATGGGCCGTGTGCACCACTTCCTGGGCCTGTCGGTGGGCGTCATCCTCGCCAACATGGACCCGGCCGAGCGTCGTGAGGCCTACAAGGCCGACATCACCTACGGCACCAACAACGAGTTCGGCTTCGACTACCTGCGCGACAACATGGCGCTGACTCTCGACGAGTGCGTGCAGCGCGGCCACTACTTCGCCATCGTCGACGAGGTGGACTCGATCCTGGTCGACGAGGCCCGCACCCCTCTGATCATCTCCGGCCCCGCCGAGGACGACCACTCCTGGTACCCCGAGTTCGCCAAGCTGGCCAAGCGTCTGGAGCGCGACGTCGACTACGAGGTGGACGAGAAGAAGAAGACCATCGCCGTGCTCGGTTCCGGCATCGAGAAGGTCGAGGACCGGCTGGGCATCGACAACCTCTACGAGAGCGCCAACACCCCGCTGATCGGCTACCTGAACAACGCCATCAAGGCCAAGGAGCTGTTCAAGCGCGACAAGGACTACGTGATCATGGACGGCGAGGTGCTCATCGTCGACGAGCACACCGGCCGTACCCTGATCGGCCGCCGTTACAACGAGGGCCTGCACCAGGCCCTCGAGGCGAAGGAGGGCGTGGAGATCAAGGACGAGTACCAGACACTCGCCACGATCACCCTGCAGAACTTCTTCCGCATGTACACCAAGCTCTCCGGCATGACCGGTACGGCCAAGACCGAGGAGAGCGAGTTCCAGAAGATCTACGGCCTGGGTGTGGTGGTGATTCCCACCAACAAGCCGATGCAGCGCATTGACCAGAAGGACCTGATCTACCGCACGGAAGAGGCGAAGTTCGACGCCGTGGTGGCCGATGTCGCCGAACGCCACGCCAACGGCCAGCCGGTGCTGATCGGCACCGCAAGCGTCCACAAGAGCGAGATCATCTCCCAGCTGCTCACCCAGGCGGGCGTGCCGCACGAGGTGCTCAATGCCAAGCAGCACGAGCGCGAAGCCGGCATCGTCGCCATGGCGGGCCGCACGGGCGCCGTCACGGTGGCCACCAACATGGCTGGCCGTGGTACCGACATCATGCTCGGTGGCAATGCCGAGTTCCTGGCCGACCAGGTCCTGCGCAACAAGGGCCTGGACCCCGTGGAAACCCCCGAGGAGTACGAGGCGGCGTGGCCCGGTGTGCTTGCCGAGCTGGAGCAGCAGGTGGCCGACGAACACGAGGAGGTGACCGCCGCCGGCGGCCTCTACGTCGTCGCCTCCGAGCGCCATGAGTCCCGCCGCATCGACAACCAGCTGCGTGGCCGTTCCGGACGTCAGGGAGACCCGGGGGAGAGCCGCTTCTACCTCAGCCTGGGCGACGACCTGATGCGCCTGTTCAAGGCCGATGTCGTCGAGCGGGCGATGATCACCCTCAAGGTTCCCGATGACCAGCCGATCGAGCACAAGTGGATCAGCAATTCCATCGAGAGCGCCCAGAAGCAGGTGGAGGCGCAGAACTTCGAGATCCGCAAGAACGTCCTCAAGTACGACGACGTGATGAACCGCCAGCGCCACGCCATCTACGCAGACCGGCGCAAGGTGCTGGAGGGGGCAGATGTCGAGCAGCAGCTGCGTGACACCACCAAGCGGGTCGTCGAGGGCCTGGTGCGGGCCCGCACCGAGGGATTCCACGAGGACTGGGACCTGGACGCCCTGTGGACGGAGATGCAGACTCTCTACCCGGTGGCCCTGGTGCAGGAGGAGTGGGCGGACGAGACCGACGTGCAGACGATGGTCGATGCCTTCGTCGAGGATGCCATGGGCGCCTACGACGAGCGCGAGGAGCAGCTGGGCGCGTCCAACATGCGCGAGCTGGAGCGTCAGGTGCTGCTGACCGTGCTGGACCGCAAGTGGCGAGAGCACCTCTACGAGATGGACTACCTGCGCGAGGGCATCGGCCTGCGCGCCATGGCGCAGCGCGACCCGCTGGTGGAGTACCAGCGCGAGGGTGGCCAGATGTTCAACGCCATGATGGAGGCCTTCATGGAGGAGGTCGTCGGCTTCCTGTTCAACCTGGAGGTGCAGGTCAACCAGGAGCCCCAGGTGGGCCTGGTGACCGGCTCCGATGGACAGGCCGTGGACGTGGACAGTCTGATGGGCGGCGTCGACCAGCCGCAGATCCAGGCCAAGGGGCTGGGCGGCAAGCGTGCCCAGAACCTCACCTACACCGCCCCCGACGAGCTGGGCGAGGCCGAGGCGCGTCGTGCGGAGCCGGAGCAGGATCCCTACGCGGGCACCGGGCGTAATGCTCCCTGTCCGTGCGGCTCGGGCAAGAAGTTCAAGGCCTGCCACGGCAAGAAGAGCTGATCCATCAGGGACATCACGCCACAGCACTCCCCACGGCCGGTGGGCTGATCACGTCGAAGACGGTGACCAGCCACCGGCCGTAGGCATGTTCGAGGCGGAGCAGGACGGCGAAGACCCGGCCCGCCTGACGCAGCTGAACACTGCCCTCCACCGCGCGCGTCGCCACCCGGCAGGCGTGCACGGACGCCAGCTGTGCACCGGACCAGTCGTGCTGCCGGCTCCAGGCCAGCAGCAGCAGGTGGCTCTGGTCATCCATCCACTGCTCGAGCTGGGACGGGGAGCGGCGGTGCTGGAGGACCTCCACCATGCCCCGCGCCATGGCCCCCACCAGCTGCCTGGCCTGTTCGTTGCCGTCGCTGCCGCCGATCGTGGCCGGATCTCGGGGGTGTGGCTCGTCGGGCCCCGCCAGCCATGGCAGCTGCCCCTGCAGCGTGTCGGGGGCCGGCGCCAGGGGAAGATCGGGGGCCACCAGACGCACCGGGAGGCCGTGGAGGCTGAATGCAACGGGTCTGTCCATGGCTCACAAGCCTCGGGCCCACAGGTCCGGCCGCCAAGAGGTGACGCGAAATCTGTGGACAACTACTGTGGGCGCCATGAGTGGTGTTCTGGTCTTCGTCCCCTGCAGCCCCGAGCGGGCTCTCGCCCTGAGCGACGGCGAGTCCTTCGCCAGCTGCCAGGCCTTCGCCGTCACCCCCTCACTGCTGCGCGCCCTCGACCTCACCCCGGCCGATGACGAGGACGCCGAGTACGGGTGCATGCTGCTCGCATCGGTCTGGGGGCTGGCCCAGTACGGGACCCGTCTGGTGCTGGTGGCCGAGGTGCCACAGGGGCAGGTCGGCGAGGGCGACGACGCGGACAATGGCGGGGTTCGGGTGAGCGGCCTGCGGCTGGGTCACCTGCAGAGCTTCTTCACCGACGAGGCCGGCCAGAGCCTGGTGGCCGAGGCCTCCCGCGCCGTGGAAGGCCTGGGCCTCGACGAGGCGTGGGAGACCGACGAGGTGCAGCAGCTGATGCGCGGCACCAGCCTCCTGTGGCATTCGGTGGAAGAGCTGGCCCGTCTCGGGAAGGATGTCTGACATGCCTCGTTCACTCTGGAAGGGCGCGATCTCCTTCGGCCTGATCACGATTCCCGTCAAGCTCTACGGTGCCACGGAGGAGAAGGACATCTCCTTCAAACAGGTGCATCCCGCCGACGGCGGCAAGATCAAGTACAAGCGTGTCTGCGAGAAGTGCGGCGAGGAAGTGCCCTATGCCGAGATCGGCAAGGGCTACGAGGCACCCGACGGCCGGATGGCGGTGCTGAGCAAGGAGGATCTCGACTCGCTGCCGCTGAGCTCCGCCAAGAGCGTGGACGTCGTGCAGTTCGTCGACGAGGACGAGATCGACCCCACCTATTTCGAGAAGACCTATGTGGTGGAGGCCGAGGGACCCGGCGCCAAACCCTACGTGCTGCTGCGGGATGCCCTGGTCAAGACGGGCAAGTCCGCCGTGGTGAAGGTGGCGCTGCGCAGCCGGGAGTCCTTGGCGCTGGTTCGCCCGTCCGGCAAGGTCTTGCTGATGCACACCATGCTGTGGCCTGACGAGGTGCGCGACAATGATTTCGCCGCCCCGGACGGTGACATCAAGGCCAGCGACGCCGAGGTGGCGATGGCGGAGATGTTCATCACCCAGATGGAGGGCACCTTCAACCCCGGTGACTTCTCCGACTCCTACCGGGAGGCGCTGGATGCCGTCGTGCAGGCCAAGCTCTCCGGTGTCGCGGTGGAGGAGAAGGCCGAGCAGCCTTCCAGCGGTGGTGGCGAGGTGGTTGACCTGGTGGCCGCGCTGAAGGCCTCGGTGGAGGCTGCCAAGGCCAAGCGTGCCGCGGCCGCCGGCCAGGGCACGGATGACAAGGACGACGAGAAGAAGAAGGCGGCAAGCTGATGGTTTCCCGAATGCACTTCGAGGACGAGGACGAGGCCGTGAAGGCAGCCGAGGCGATTGACGCCGCCGGTCATGAGGTGGCCCTGATCAAGGAGCGCTTCGCCGGGGAGGACGACGACGAGGCCATCGACTTCGTCGTCGCCACTCCCGCGGAGCCGGATGTCCTGCGCCCCGTGGTGGGCGAGGACACCTTCATCGAGACCGACTAGCCCCGCGCGGCCAGCCAGTCGTCGCCGACGGCCTGCTGGGTGTCGATGGCGTCCTTGACATGTGGCGCGGCCTGCTGCTCGATCTTCTTGCCCATCAAGGGAATGTTGACCTTGAGGTCACCGGAGTAGTCGACGACGGTGCCCTGGCCGCCGGGGTACATCCGTGCGCTCCCGTTCATGGTCACGGGCATGCCCGGAACCTCCACGACCAGGCTGCCCTCGCGGGAACCATCCTGCGCCGGGTCTCCCCAGGTGACGGTCTGGCGGAGGTTCAGGGCGGAGCCGACGAAGCGGGCGATCTCCTGCGGCGCGGGCAAGGCCATCTCGACGCGGGTGGTGGGACCGGCGATGTCGATGGAATGGCTGGTTGCCTCGGAGCGTCCGACCAGTTCGGTCAGCCAGCCCCTGTCGGTCATCATCAGGTGGACGGTCTTGGGATCGGCGGCGAATTCCAGCCGTGACGTGATCTGCATGAACCCATTCTTGCGGGTCAGGAGGCAATTCCCCGCGCATTTCGCGGCTACCGAACAAATTGGTGCGCCATGACCACTGACTTTTGTCGGTAGCGATGGATAGGGTGGAAGTTGATGGCCATGGAGCCGTCGAATCGCGATTGACAAGGGATGTCAGTCTTCACGCCGCACGGGAGAGATGATGCTGACACCGATGTCACGCACCGATGTCGTCCACGAGCTCGGCGATGTCCTGCAGTCGCGGCTGCCGGGCATGCCGAACGGTCGCCTGCAGGAGATGGTCGAGCTGTGGCTGTCCCACGTGCGTGACGAGGACCTTGCGGCCATGGATCGCGAGGTCCTCACCGGCCTGATGCAGGGCCAGCTCGACTTGGGCAGGAGGCGCGCTGACGGACAGGACCTCGTGCGAGTGGAGGCCGCCGTCGCGGCGGGCCGTCCAGCCCTCGTCCAGGTGGTCACGCAGGACCGCCCCTTCGTCGTCGACACCATCGCCATGGCCCTGACCGGTGCCGGGTGGAGCATCGCCGAACTCCTGCACCCGCAGTTCCACGTCGCCCGGGACGGTGACGGGAGGCTGGTGCAGGCCGGCCAGACTGCCCTGCAGGAGAACCGGCACGAGTCCTGGGTGGGAATCCTCGCGAACCCTCCGCTGGGCGGGGACGTGGAGCAGCTGTCCCGCCAGTTGGAGCACGAGATCCGCACCAGCCTGCAGGACCTGGCGCTGGCCGTCGAGGACTTCGACGCCATGCGCAGGCTGATGCGTCGTGTGGCCGATGACCTGCCGCGACGCACCACTCCCTACCCGTCCGAGGAGATGGCCGTCACCGCCGAGCTGCTGCGCTACCTCGCCGACGACCGATTCACCTTCCTGGGCTACCGCGAGTACGACTATGCCGACGGCGGGGCCGTGCCGGTACCCGGGTCTGGCCTGGGGATCCTGCGGGGCCACGACGAGCCGGACACCTTCAACGCGATGCCCGCGCACGATCCGGCGCTGTTGTTGGCCATCACCAAGGACCAGCGTCGTTCCCGGGTGCAGCGTCCGGTCCTGATGGACTACCTGGCGGTCCGCCGCTTCGACGAATCGGGCCGGGCCGTGGGGGAGCAGCGCTTCCTGGGCCTTTTCGGCCACCGGGTCTTCACCGAGAGCGTGCACACGATTCCCGTGCTGCGGGACAAGATCGAACAGATCCTCGACGAGGTGCACTACGAGCCAGGTGGGCATGGAGCCCGGGCCATCTGGGCCGTCGCCGACGCTTTTCCGCGGGAGGAACTCTTCCACGCCACAGCCGCCGAGCTGGAGCCCGTGGTGCACGAGATCTCCCAGCTCAAGGAACGCCGACAGGTCCGGCTCTTCCTGCGCCCCAGTCCGTGGCCGGGCCGTCTGACCGCCCTGGTCTACTTCCCGCGCGATCGATACAACACCGACGTGCGCCTGCGGATGGAACGAGTACTGCTGAAGGCGACGGGGGCCCAGTCCATCGAGTACCAGGCGCAGGTCACCCAGTCCGTGCTGGCGCGGCTCTACTTCGCCCTGGTGCTGCCCGACGAGGCGCCGGCGGATCTCGATGCGGCGGCCATCGAGGAAGAACTGACCGCGGCGACCCGGGACTGGGAGGACGAATTCGTGGACCTCGCCCGGGAGCTGTCCAGCGAGGAACGCGGGGTGAGCTTCCCGGATGCCTACAAGGAGGACTCCACGGCGCGCCAGGCCATCGCGGACCTCCGGGCCCTGAACGAGATCTCCGGCAGCGAGGGCATGCGCTTCGCCGTCTATGCGCCCGATGACGAGGCCGATCCTTCCGATCTGCGACTGAAGGTGATGCGCGTCGGGGCCGTGATGCAGCTGCAGGATGTCATGCCGCACCTGACCAGCCTCGCGGTGCGGGTCCTGGATGAACGACCCTATGAACTGGAACTGCGCGGCCAGCAGGCGATGGTCTACGACTTCGGCCTGTCACTCCCCGGCGGCCTGCAGGACTGGGACATGGCGGCCCGAAGGCGGCTCACCGAGGCCTTCGAAGCCTCCTGGCAGGGGCAGACCGGGGTGGATCCCCTCAACGGCCTGGTCAGCGAGGCCGGCATGGGATGGCGCCAGGTGATGGTCCTGCGAGCCATCGGGCGCTACCTCCAGCAGCTCGGCAGCGCCTACTCGCAGGCCTGGATCGCCCAGACCCTGCGGGCCAACCAGACCGCCGCCCGGCACCTGGTGGAGCTCTTCGAGGCACGCTTCGACCCCGACCGGCAGCAGGGCCGCGACGAGGAGGTGGAGCGCCTCAACGAACAGCTGCAGGCCGACCTCGACGAGGTCTCCTCCCTGGACCAGGACCGGATCCTGCGCCAGTACGTCGCCGTGGTCAACGCCATCGTGCGCACCAATTTCTTCGCCGCCGACGCGCCGGCCTTCGCCATCAAGCTGCTGCCCACCGCGCTGGATTTCGCACCCCAACCGCGCCCGGCCTTCGAGATCTTCGTCCACTCGCCCCGGGTCGAGGGTGTCCACCTTCGCTTCGGATCCGTGGCCCGCGGCGGGCTGCGCTGGTCGGACCGGCCGGAGGACTTCCGCACCGAGGTGCTCGGGCTGGTCAAGGCCCAGATGGTGAAGAACACCGTGATCGTTCCCGTCGGCGCCAAGGGCGGCTTCTTCGCCCGACAGCTGCCGAACCCGGCTACCGACCGTGCCGCCTGGCTGGAGGAGGGCCAGGCCAGCTACCGGCTGTTCATCTCCAGCCTGCTGAGCCTCACCGACAACATCGTCGACGGCCAGGTGGTACCGCCGCCGCGGGTGGTGCGCCACGATGCGGACGACCCCTACCTCGTTGTCGCGGCGGACAAGGGCACCGCCACCTTCAGCGACATCGCCAATGGCATCGCCATCGAGCGGGACTTCTGGCTGGGCGATGCCTTCGCCTCCGGCGGCTCGGTGGGCTACGACCACAAGGCTATGGGCATCACCGCGCGCGGTGCCTGGGAATCAGTGAAGCACCACTTCCGCGAACTCGGAGTCGACTGCCAGGGCGAGGACTTCACCTGCGTCGGCATCGGAGACATGGCTGGCGACGTCTTCGGCAACGGCATGATGCTGTCCGAACACACCCGCCTGGTGGCCGCCTTCAACCACCTGCACATCTTCCTCGACCCCAATCCCGACGCCGTCACAAGCCATGCCGAACGCGTCCGGTTGTTCAACCTGCCCCGCTCCACCTGGGCGGACTACGACGCGTCGCTGGTCAGTGAGGGGGGTGGTGTCCACTCCCGGCAGGCCAAGTCGATCGAGATCACCCCGCAGGTCCGCGAGGCCCTGGGACTCGATGCCGAGACCAGCCACTTGACCCCCACGGAACTGATCAGGGCGATCCTGTGTGCGCCGGTCGACCTGCTGTGGAATGGCGGCATCGGTACCTACGTCAAGGCGGGGCAGGAGACGCACCAGGACGTGGGGGACAAGGCCAATGACGCGGTGCGGGTGAACGGTGCCCAGGTCCGTGCCCGGATTGCGGGGGAGGGAGGCAATCTGGGCTGGACGCAGCTCGGCCGCATCGAGTACGCCCGGGCGGGTGGCCGGATCAACACCGACTTCATCGACAACTCGGCCGGGGTCGACACCTCGGACCACGAGGTCAACATCAAGATCCTGCTGGACGGGGAGGTCTCGGCCGGCCGGCTCTCCCAGCAGGACCGAGATGCCCTGCTGCCGCAGATGACCGACGACGTCGCCGCGCTGGTCTTGCGCCACAACGTGGACCAGAACCTGGCCCTGTCCAATGCACGCGCCCATGCCGTCGAGATGGCCGGGGTGCACGAGGACTGGATGAGGCAGCTCGAGGCCTCCGGCTACCTGGACCGTGCCGTCGAGTACATGCCCAGCAGCGCCGCGATGGCGCAGCGGATCACCGAGGGCAACGGGCTGACCAGTCCGGAGCTGGCCACCCTGCTGGCGTGGAGCAAGATCTGGTTGGCAGACCAGATCCTCGACTCCGACCTGCCCGATGACCCCTACGTGGCGGACCGTCTGGTGCACTACTTCCCGCCCTTGCTGCGCGAGCGTTACCGGGACCGGATGCCGCAGCACCGCCTGCACCGGGAGATCATCACCACGGTGGCGGTCAACCGCTTCGTCAATTCCCAGGGCATGACGGCATGCCACCGGTTGTCGACGGAGACCGGAGCTGCGCCCGCACAGGTGATGCGTGCCCAGCTCGCGGCACGCAGCATCTTCGACGCCGGGCGGGTGGAGTCCAACACCCGGCGGGCGGCGCTGGATGCCGCGCTCCAGACGGACCTGCGGGTCCGGTTGCGCACGCTGGTGGAATACGGGGCTCGCTGGCTGCTGCACCGCCACCCCGAGCAGATCGATGTCCAGGCCACCATCGACCGCTACCACGACGGTGTCCAGGAGCTGTTCGGCCAGTTGCCGTCTCTGCTGTCCGCCAGGGCCCGCGAGGTCTACGACATGGCCCTGCAGCAGGCACTGGCACTGGGCGTGGACGAGGACCTGGCCCCGGTGGCCGTCGGGGCGGACTGGGCGCACCTGTTGCTCAGCTGCGTGGAGATCTCCCAGGAACAGGGACGGCCGCTGGACGAGGTGGCCCAGACCTTCTTCGAACTGGCCGAGCGGTTGGGGCTGGACCGCATGTTGGAACGCGTCGAGAACCTGCCCCGGACCAACAGGTGGGACAACATGGCGCGTTCCGCGATCCGCGACGACCTCCTGTCCGTCCAGACGCAGCTGGCCGCCCAGGTGGTCGCCCATGGCGCAGGACAAGGCGATGCGGCCCAGATCGTGGACGCCTGGTGGCAGGCAACACCCGGGGTGGACCAGCGTGCGAGCACCCTGTCCGCGATCCTCGACAGCGATACGGACCTCGCACGGATGTCCGTCGGGCTGCGAACCGTGCGCTCCCTCATGGCGAAGGCCTGAGGGGTCAGGCATGATATGACCATGCGGATCGATCTCCACACCCATTCGGTAGTCTCCGACGGCACCGACACGCCCACCCGCCTGGTCCTCAAGGCGATGGAGGTGGGGTTGGACGTGATTGCACTCACGGACCACGACACCTTCGACGGAATTCCCGAGGCCATCGAGGCCGGCAAGCGCATCGGCGTGAAGGTCATGTGCGGTATCGAGATGTCCACCCAGCTCGACGGACACTCGGTGCACCTGCTCGGCTACGGCTGCGACCCCTTCCATCGTCCGCTGGTGCAGGAACTCGCCAAGATCCGGGTGGCCCGCACGGGGCGCCTGAAGGCCTTCGCGGAGCGGATGACCGAACTGGACATGCCGCTGGGCGTGGACGACATCATCGCCGCCGCCGGCGCATCGCCCTCGATCGGCCGTCCGCACGTCGCGGACGCGCTGGTGGCCAAGGGCTACGTCGGGCACCGCGACGAGGCATTCGACAAGTGGCTGCGTGAGGACAAGCCCGGCTACGTGCCGCGCTATGCCTGCGAGCTGTCCGCTGCCATCGACCTGATCCACGCCGCCAAGGGCATCGCGATCCTTGCCCACCCGTGGGGTCGCGGCAATGAGTCCGTGCTGACCGCCGAGGTGATCGAGCGTCTGACCACCGAGAAGGGTCTGGACGGCATCGAGGTCAACCACCCCGACCACGACGAGCGTGCGCGTGAGCTGCTCTTCGCCCTGGGCGGCCGCCTCGGACTGATCCGCACCGGCAGCTCGGACTACCACGGTCTCGGCAAGCGCAACAACCCGCTGGGCGGCGAGAACACCCGGGACACCGCCTACCGCGAGATGCTGCGTCGCATCCGCCTGCGCGGCGGCATCGTCTGAGCGCGCAGCAGGCCTGTTAGGCTGGCCCCATGATGACCACGACATGCTGGTGGCCGCCCCTCGGCGGCCAACGGAAGCAGTGATCATCCACAAGATCATGTGACACCACCCAAGGGTCGCCGAGATTCGGCGGCCCTTGTGTGCGTCTTGACGACGTGCGGTCCGTCGGGTTCCCGGCGACGCGAATCGAGAGGAAATGATGAGCGAGAACACCACGGCCGAGGTCGTCGAGGAGCAGATCAGCGAAGAGATCAGCGACGCGTCGCTGAAGCACTCCCTGGAGCGCAGCCGCCAGATCGAGGCGGACATTGCCAGCAATCCCGGCAGGTACCGCATCCTCACCGGTGACCGACCGACCGGAAAGCTGCACATCGGCCACTACTTCGGCTCGTTGAGCAACCGCGTGCGCCTGCAGAACCTGGGGGTGGAGACGATGCTCGTCGTCGCCGACTACCAGGTCATCTACGACCGCGACGGCGTGGGAAGCCTGCAGGAGAATGTGCTCAACGGCATGGCCGACTACCTGGCCTGCGGCATCGACCCCGAGCGCTCCACCATCTTCACCCACTCGTCGGTCACGGCCCTGAACCAGCTGCTGCTGCCCTTCCTGAGCCTGGTCACGGTGCCCGAACTGCACCGCAACCCGACGGTCAAGGACGAGATGGCCAACAACCCGAACCGTCCGATGAGTGGCCTGATGCTGACCTTCCCGGTGCACCAGGCCGCGGACATCCTGTTCTGCAAGGCGAACCTTGTCCCCGTCGGCAAGGACCAACTGCCCCACATCGAGATCACCCGCGTCATCGCCCGTCGCTTCGACGAGCGCTACGGGCGAGTTGACGCCAAGACCCCCGTCTTTCCGCAGGCCGACGCCCTGATGAGCCCAGCCCCCGCCATCCTGGGCCTCGACGGCACCAAGATGAGCAAGTCCAAGGGCAACACCATTGAGATCGGGATGACCGCCGACGAGACGGCCAAGCTGATCAAGCGCGCCAAGACGGACTCGGAGCGTCACATCAGCTATGACCCGGTCAACCGTCCCGAGGTCAGCAACCTGGTGCTGCTCGCGGCACTGGCCACCGGCGGGGACCCGGTGCAGATCGCCGACGAGCTGGGCGATTCCGGCGGTGGCGGCCTGAAGAAGCTGGTCACCGAGGCCATCAACGAGCACTTTGCGTCCATCCGTGCCCGTCGCGCCGAACTGGCGGCCAATCCGGACCACCTGCGCGAGGTGCTGCGCGCGGGCAATGACAAGGCGAACGCGATCGCGGAGCAGACCCTCGACGAGGTCCGCTCCGCGATGGAGATGAAGTACTGAGCTGCGCTCACTCCTGCGAGCGGTTCTCCTGCCGCGACTGCGGAGCAAGGTAGCGCCACGGCGTGACGTCAGGCTGCAGCGGCATCGGGACGTGGATGACCGTCGGGATGTCCCGGCCGCTGGCCTGCCGATCCAGGCCCGCAGCGTCGAGACCTTCCAGGTCTTCGGCTTCGCGCGCAGCATGGGCGTCGAGCGCACCATCCGCGCCCGGTACGTGGTCGGTGGCGACGGTGCGCACTCCAAGGTGCGCAAAGCCATCGGCGCGCAGCACACCGGTGGCGCCAGCAAGCATGCCTGGGGGTGATGGCCATACTGGCCAATACCGACTTCCCGGACTGGAACACCACGTGGATCATCCAGTCCAACCAGGGCTCCATCCTGCACATCCGCGCGAGGGCGGCTTCCTGGTGCGGGTCTACGTCGACCTGGGTCAGGTGCCCGAGGACGACAACGGGAACATCCGCAAGACGCCTGTCGAGGAGATCATCCGTCGCGGCAATGCGATCTTCGCGCCGTACTCCTTCGATGTGTTGGAGGTCTGCCGGTGGAGCGTCTACGAGATGGGCATCGCGTCACAGATCGCTTCGACGACATCCCCGTCGAGGAGGCCGGGCAGCGGATGCCGCACGTCTTCATCGCCGGCGACGCCTGCCACACCACTCCGCCAAAGCCGGCCAGGGGATGAACGTCTCCATGCAGGACGGCTTCAACCTGGCCTCGAAGCTGGCCCAGGTGCTACGCGGCCTGTCCGACGAGAGCCTGCTGACCACCTACACCTCCGAGCGGCAGGAGATCGCCCAGGACCTGATCGACTTCGACCGGGAGTGGTTTACAAGCCGTCGCGGATCATCGGCACCGACGAGCACCAGGATCTCGCCGCGGGGTGGACGATTGGCAAGCGGCTCAAGTCCTCACCCGTGATGCGGTTGAGCGACGCCAACGAGGTGGAGCTGCCGGACCAGCTCTCAGAGGGGGTTGGGAAGTGCCACGTAGATGGTCTCCAGGAATTCCTCCAGTCCCTCGTGCGAACCCTCGCGGCCCAGGCCTGCCTGCTTGACCCCACCGAAAGGCGCCGCGGCATTGCTCATCACGCCCACATTGGCGCCGATCATGCCCACCTCCAGAAGCTCGGCCATCCGCAGGATGCGGGAGGTGTCGCGGGTGAAGACGTAGCCCGCCAGACCGACCGCCGCCCGGTTGGCCAGCTCCAGGGCCTCCTCCTCTGTGGTGAAGGTGGTGATGGGGGCAACGGGGCCGAAGATCTCCTGCCCCAGGATGTCGGCGTCGTGACTGACGCCGGTGAGCACGGTGGGGGAGAGGAAATTGCCCGGGCCCTCGACGGCCTTGCCGCCGGTCAGCACAGTGGCGCCCTGCTCCACCGCCTTGCCCACCAGGTCGAGGATCTCGTCGCGGGCCTTGCCAGTGATGACAGGGCCAATGTCGGTGCTCTCGGACATGCCGTCGCCCACGCTCAGTGTCGCGAAGCGATCCGCCAGACGACGGGAGAAGTCCTCGGCCACCGACTCGTGCACGATGAAGCGGTTGGCCGCGGTGCAGGCCTCCCCCATGTTGCGCAGCTTGGCGGCCGTCGCGCCCTCGACGGCGGCGTCCAGGTCTGCATCCTCGAAGACCAGGAAGGGGGCATTGCCGCCCAGTTCCATCGAGGTACGCAGCACGCCGTCGGCCGCTTGCTCCAGGAGCTGCTTGCCCACGCCGGTGGACCCAGTGAAGGACAGCTTGCGCAGCCGCTCGTCGGCCAGGATCGCGTCGGTGACGTCGTGCTTCTCACTGGTGATGACGTTGACCACGCCCGCGGGCAGTCCGGCGTCGGCGAGCACCTTGGCGAACAACAGTGAGGTGAGTGGGGTCAGGGAGGCGGGGCGCAGCACCACGGTGCAGCCGGCGGCCAGTGCCGGGCCCACCTTGCGGGTGGCCATGGCCAGCGGGAAGTTCCACGGGGTGATCAGCAGGCAGGGGCCGACGGGGCGCTTGGCCACCAGGTGGCGGGCCGTGCCCTCGGGGGAGATGCCGTAGCGGCCGTGGATCCGCACCGCCTCCTCGCTGAACCAGCGCAGGAATTCGGCGCCATAGGTCACCTCGCCGCGGGCCTCTGCCAGCGGCTTGCCCATCTCCAGGGTCATCAACCGGGCGAAGTCATCGGTGCGCTCGATCACCAGGTCGAAGGCGCGGCGCAGGATCTCGGAACGCTCGCGCGCGGGCGTGGCGGCCCAGGTCCGGGAAGCGTCGCAGGCGGCGTCCATCGCGGCCTTGCCATCCTCGACGTTGGCATCGGCAATCTCGCAGAGCACCTCACCCGTTGCAGGGTTCTCGACGGCCAGGGTGCCCCGACTCCCGGGGCGCCACGAGCCGTTGATGAACAGTCCGGTCTCAAGGTCTTCGGGAAGGCTCGGGTGGGTGGTGGTCGACATCGTTGGGACACCTCCGGGGGATTTGGATCTACGCGTTCGCTTTCACGATAGACCGTTGCATTAGTATACGAAATCGTATGCGATCCATGGCACGAGGCAAGGCCCCATTGCTCGCACGTCCGCAGGGTCGCGGACACGTCATAGGGAGACACCCTGTTGAACGGCGTCGAGAGTCAGACCGGGCATCCGGTCGGCAAGATCATCGCCGTCCACCTCAACTACCGTTTGCGCTGCGACGAGCGAGGCCGGACACCCAGCGAGGCGTGCTACTTCATGAAGCCCACCAGCTCCCTTGCCGCCAGCGCCGAGGTGGAGCGCCCCGAGGGCTTCGAGCTGCTCGACTACTTCATCTACGCCAATGCCGCGGCGCTGATCTTCGGCCCGCATTTCTTCAAGGCCGTGCCAGAGAGCATGCAGCTCATCCTGAGTTTTGCCACCGTGGGCATCTCCTTCCTCTTCCGCCCGTTCGGTGCGGCGGTTGCGGGGCACTACGGGGACCGTCTCGGCCGCAAGGCGATGCTCGTGCTCACCCTGATGCTGATGGGCGGCGCCACAACACTGATCGGCCTGCTGCCCACCGCCAATGCGATCGGCATCTGGGCCCCGATCCTGCTGATCGTGCTGCGCATCGTGCAGGGCTTCAGCGCCGCCGGCGAGTGGGGCGGTGCTGCCCTGATGGCCGTCGAGCACACACCGTCCGAAAAGCGCGGCCGGTTCGGCGCCTTCCCCCAGATCGGTGGTCCCGTCGGCATGCTGATGTCCACCGGCTTCCTGGCGATGCTCTCGGTGCTGCTCACCGAGCAGCAGTTCCAGGCCTGGGGCTGGCGCGTGCCCTTCCTCTTCTCGGTCGTGCTGATCGGCATCGGCATGTGGATCCGAATGGGCGCCACCGAGTCTCCCGTCTTCCAGGAGCTCACCGAGCACCCCCGAAGAGGTGAATATGCCGCTCGGCCAGGTCTTCAAGCACAGCTCCAAGGAGGTGCTGCAGAGCGCCGGTGACTTCATCGGCAACAATGCCGCGGGCTACATGCTGGTGGGTGGCTTCATCATCGCCTACACCACACAGGTGCTGGGCATGCCCAAGCAGGAGGTCCTCAACGTCGTGACCCTGTCGGCCGTCAGCTGGGGTTTCTTCACCTGGATGGGTGGCGTGCTGTCCGACAAGTCACCAAGTACCACAGCACCCGTCCCGTGGCCTACTACCTGATCGGCGTGACACTGCTCGCCCTGCTGGCCATCTTCACCACCAAGGACCGAACCGGCCTGCGCCTGGACAAGGACGCGCCGGACATGCCGCAGCTCTGAGCGTGCGGCGCCGTTATCCTCGTCCACAGCAGATGGTCAAACCTGGAGGTGCCCCGTGGGGGAGTCGAAGTCCGAGCTGGTCTACCGTGACCTGCGCGAACGGATCATGCACGCCGACTTCTCCGCGGGGCATCGCCTCGTGCTGGCCCGGCTGGCCGAGCACTACCAGGTCAGCCCCGTGCCCGTGCGTGAGGCGCTGCGACGTCTGGAGGCCGAAGGCCTGGTCCGCTACACCCTGAACATCGGCGCCGAGGTCGTCGGCGTCAATGCGGCCGACTACACCGAGACCATGCAGGTGCTGGCCCAGCTGGAGGGCCTGGCCACCGCGCTGGCCGCACAGGTGATGGACGAGCAGACCCTGGAGCGCGCCCGGGAGATCAACGAACGGATGCGCGAGCTTCGTTCCAGCGGCTTCGATCCCGTGCAGTTCACCTCACTGAACCACGAATTCCACGTCGTGCTGTGCAGCGTCTGCCCCAACCACCACCTGCTGGACCTGTTGGGACGTGAATGGGAGCGGATGGCGCAGATCCGCAGCTCCACCTTCAGCCATGTCCCGGATCGCTCCCGGACATCGGTGGAGGAGCACGACCAGCTGCTCGAACTGATCGGTGGTCAGGCGCCGCAAGCCATGATCGAGGAGCTGGCACGACGCCACAAGCTGGGCACCCTGCGGCAGTTCCTGGACTCGGAGGGCTCCAGGTCCTGATCTCCGGTGGCATGGGCCCGCCAGCGTGGGCCGAGCCAAGGGTGCGCCCGCTGGTGGCCAACATCGACAACGACAACGCCCTGGTCCAGAAGGAGCAGTTCGGGCCCGCGCTGCCGATCGTGCCCTACACCGATCTGGAGCAGGCCATCGAGTGGGCCAATGACTCCGAGGTGGGCCTGGGATCGTCGGTGTGGAGCAGCGACCCGGAGCGTGCCCTGCAGGTCGCCGACCGCCTGGTGGCCGGCACCACGTGGATCAACAAGCACGGTGCCATCGATCCGCGGGTTCCCTTCGGCGGCGTGAAGCAGTCCGGCTTCGGGCTGGAGTTCGGCGTCGAGGGCCTCAAGGAGATGGGTCTGCCCAAGGTGGTCAGCCACTGACCTTCACACGCTCCCCGACCCTCACACGCTCCCCGGGCCTGTCGAGGGACTCACCCGTCGCCCCGGCCACGTCGTCGCAGGGCTGCTGCGGGTGATTCCGTGTGGGCGGCCTTGAAGGTGAGGGAGAAGTGGGCGGCGTCGGTGAATCCCGAGCGGGCGCCGATCACGGCCACCGGTGTGTACCGCTGCGCGGGGTCGACGAGGTCCTGGTGGCAGCGCTCCAGGCGGCGGGAGCGCACATAGGCGGAGACGGTCATGCCCTGTTCGAGGAAGACATTGTGCAGGCGCCGGGTGGAGATGAAGTTCGCGGTGGCGATCGAGCTGGGGGACAGGCCGGGACTGCCCAGATGCTCGTCGATGTGGTCGCGAATCTGCTGAAGCAGGGCCCAGTGGGGTGAGGCGGCCGTCCTGGTCACGTCGAGCTCATTGGTCAGCAGGGTCTGCAGCAGGTCGACGGTATTGTGCACCAGCCGGGTGCCCGCGGGGCCGGACAGGTCGTCGAGGCCCGCGACGAGCTGGCTGAGGAAGGGCGAGACGATCCGCCCCAGCCCGGCATCGCCTCCCAACCGCACGACGGTCATCTGCTCCAGCAGTCCGTAGGGGATGCCGAAACGGGAGTGCGGCGCACGGTCTGCGCCGTGGCGCGCACCGTGGAGAAGGAACCCCGGCCACGGTGCGTGAGGCGAGCTTGCCGCGGAAGTCGTCCGGGCTGGGGCTGGTGACCTCAAGCGGCACGAAGGAGGCGTCGACGGCAGCGCGGAAGGCGGTCAGGTGCAGCGCCTGTCCGTCCACCATCGCGCCTCCTTCGTGGCTCAGGCCTCGGGCGTGCTCTCCGGCGCGGTCGATCCCTTGCCGCGGTTGCGGCGGCGGCGGCGCGGCTTGTGCTCGCCCTGTTCCTCTGACTTCGGGGCCTCGGCGGGGGCAGAAGCGGTCTGCTCGCTGCCCTCGGCCACCGGCTCACCATTCTTCAGGCGGCGACGGCTGCGCTGCGGACGGTCCTTGCGGGGCTCGCGGGAATGCTCGACGCCTTCGTCCTCGCTGGACTTCTCCCTGCCTCGGCCACGGCCTGCGTCCCGTCCACCGCGGCCACCGCCACGACGGTCGTCGTCGCGCTTGGGGCGGTCCTTGGGCTGGGCACCTGCGAGCTTGCCCTTGGTGCCCTCCGGGATGTCCAGATCCGTGTACAGGTGTGCGGAGGTGGAGTAGGTCTCCACCGGGTCGTCGAAGCTCAGCTCCAGGGCCTTGTTGATCGTCTTCCAGCGCACGATGTCCGCCCAGTCGACCAGGGTGATGGCAATGCCCTTGTGCCCGGCGCGGCCGGTGCGGCCGATCCGGTGCACATAGGTCTTGGCATCCTCCGGGCACTCGTGGTTGATCACGTGGCTGACACCCGTCACGTCGATGCCGCGGGCGGCGACGTCGGTGGCCACCAGCACCTTGACCTCACCGGCGCGGAAGCGCTTGAGGGCCTTCTCCCGCATGGCCTGGTTCAGGTCGCCGTGGATGCTGGCCGCGTTGAAGCCGCGATCCTCGAGCTCGTCGGACAGCCGCTGCGCGGCACGCTTGGTCTTGCAGAAGACCATCACCTTGTCCACGTCACTGGCCTGCAGGACGCGGGCGATGATCTCCGGCTTGTCCAGGTTGTGGGCCTGGTAGACGAACTGGGTGGTGTCCGGCACGGTCGCCTGGGCATCGTGGCCCTCTGCGCGGACATTGATCGGCTGGTGCATGTGGGCACGGGCCAGCCCGATGATGGCGCTCGGCATGGTGGCGGAGAACATCAGCATCTGACGGTCGGTCGGGGCCATGGCGATCAGGCGCTCGACGTCGGGCAGGAAGCCCAGGTCCAGCATCTCGTCGGCCTCGTCCAGCACCAGCATGCGCAGCCAGGACAGGTCCAGGGTGCCGCGCTCGGCGAGGTCCTTCAGACGGCCCGGAGTGCCGACGACCACGTCGACACCCTCGGTGAGGGCATCCACCTGGGCGTCGTAGCCGACGCCGCCGTAGACGGTCAGGACGCGGGCCTTTCGGATGGTGGAGGCCACCTGCAGGTCCTTGGAGACCTGCAGCGCCAGCTCACGGGTGGGGCACATCACCAGGGCCTGCGGCTTGCCCGGGGCATCTCCAGGTCCTCGTAGCCCTCGTCGCCCTCCAGGATGGTGCGCTGCAGGATGGAGATGCCGAAGGCCAGCGTCTTGCCGGTTCCGGTGCGGGCCTGGCCCATCAGGTCGGTGCCCATCACCGCGATCGGGATGGCCAGCGTCTGGATGGGGAAAGGATGGGTGATTCCCTGGGTCTCCAGCGCCTGCTGGATCTCCGGGACGACGCCCAGATCATCCCAGCTGGTCTGCACATCCGGTTCGGGGGTGGTTACGTTGTCGCCCACCAGGCCATCGACGCGCTCGGCGTCCACGTTCATGTTCTCTGTCACGGTCCAAGACTCTCTCGTCGCCGATCGTCAGACCGGCCAGAACTTCTGCAGGTGGCCACATCCGGCGGTGCCCAGAGGGGTCCGGGCACCAGGCGCGGGGCTCGACCTGCGGTCGCACGGGAACGTGCGACCCCTCAAGGCTACCCTCTTGGCGGTCCCGGCGTCCGGATCCGGCCTTGCCACGGCCCGTCATCGGGGGCAACACACCCGCTTCCACGCCGGGAAGAGGTGCCGCGGCGCACTACGCTTGCTGCCGTGAGCAAGAACACCTCCGGCGCTGGACGCCCCGTGGAACCCACCTCCCAGATCGAGCTGCTGGGGCTGGTGGCGTATGGCTCGCTCGCGGCCTTCGAGCGCACCGCGCAGGCCTCTGCGGCCGCCACCAGCATCGACGACAAGCTGGTGCTGGCGCGCATCGCGGCGCAGCGCTTCACCCACCTGGGGCGGTTGGAGACCGAGCTGGCCCGTCGGGGCAGCACTCTCAAGGCAGCGATGGAAGCCTTCGTCGCACCGATCGACTCCTTCAACCAGCACACCGAGCCACGCACCTGGGGTGAGGTCCTGGTGAAGCTGTGCATCATCGGAGGGCTCGTGCAGGACTTCGCCGACGAGATCTCTGGGCACCTGGACGCGGGCCTGCGTGAGATCCTCACCGGCTCCATCGACGACGGGGAACTGGCCTCCGAGCCGGGCCAGATGCTGGCCAGGGCACTCCAGGAGGATCCAGAGCAGCAGGGTCGGCTGGCGCTCTTCGGCCGCCGGATGCTGGGGGAGGCGCTCAGCCAGGCGCAGCGCGTCGCGGCAGCCCGCGCGGACCTCACGGGCTTGCTCACCGGACTGGGACAGGACGGGGGCGACGACCTGGCCGCAATCAGTCACCTGATGTCACGGTTGGCCGCCGCCCACGCCACTCGGATGGAGTCGCTGGGGCTCGCCTGATTCAGGCCGCGCCGAAGCCCACGGGCCGGCTGTGCTCCTGACCCAGGTCCACGTAGCCAATCTGCTGTGAGGGCACGAGGACACGGCGACCCTTGGCATCGGTCAGTCGCAGGACACCACCCTCGGCCAGAGCGGAGCGCAGGGACTGTTCGACCTCGTCGGCCGAGGCCTCAGTGTCGATGTTGATCTCGCGCGGGACGTTGTTGACACCAATCTTGATTTCCACGGCCCCAACCTACCCGACGCGCAAGAGGGCGACGGTGATGTTGTCCCGGCCGCCCTGCTCATTGGCCCAGGCCACCAGCATGGCGGCGCTCTCGGCCGCGTCGTGCTCGCACTCGTCGACGATGCGGTGCACGAGGCTGGTCATGTCCTCCGGGGCGGAGCGGTAGTTCCACAGCCCGTCGCTGCAGACCAGCAGCCACCCCGGGCCGGGCACGTCCAGCGCCGCGACCCTGGGGTCACGTCCTGGCTGTCGGGGCCCAGCCAGCGGGTGATGGCGTGGGCCTGGAAGCTGCGCTCGGCGTCCTCCCGGCTCATCCCCAGATCGATCCTGGCCTGCGCCAGGGAGTCGTCGACACTGAGGATGTGGCAGGAGGCGTCGTCGCCGATCCAGTAGGCGCGGCAGTCGCCGACATTGCCGACGCTCACCCGGCCCTCGTTCAGGACTGCGCAAATCAGGGTGCAGGAGCCGGGTGTCGGGCCGGGGCCGGTGCTGGCGAGCACTGCGTCATTGGCGGCGATGAAGGCATCTGTCAGTGTGGCCTGCACCTGCTCGGCGGAGGCATCGGGCATCGTGCGCAGCATGGCGATCAGGGTGGAGCTGGCCACTTCCGCGGCGATGGCCGCCGACTCCTCGGAGCCCAGCGAGGTGGACACGCCATCGCTGATCACCAGAACGGCCAACCGGCCCTGGGTGGTCTCTCGGCCGCCCAGCGCCAGGGCATCCTGATTGGTCTCGTGCCGGCGGCCGACGTCGCTGCAGCCGGCCAGCCAGGGCAGCGGCGCCAAGGTGTAGTGGTCACGCGCCGTCTCGCCGACGGCCACATGGGACAGCCCGGACGCCGTCTCGGACCCCCGATCCTGGTCAGTCATGGAAGGAAGTCCACCATGAGCGGGGGTGATTGTGCCAGTCGGGGGCCCGGGCCTGTCAACCGAGCGTGGGAAGGGGAGCGGCGCATGCCGGATCCAGCAACTCGTGCCAGAGGTCACCGTGCTCTTCGACGCGCTGCAGGACCTGACCCGCGGTGAAGCTGAGCGTGTCGCGCTCGCCGACCGCGGCGACCTCGTCCCAGGACAGTGGCGTGGAGACCGATTCGAAGGGCCTCGCCCGCAACGAGTAGGGCGCGATGGTGTTGCGTGCTGCCTGGTTCTGAAGGTAGTCCGACGAAGATGCGCTCGGCGCGTCGTTCCTTGGCCATCACGGCCACGAAGATCTCCGGGTACTGGGAGGCCAGGCGCTGGGCGAAGGCGCGCGCCTGCTCGACGACCAGCTGCCAGCCGTGGGCTCGATGGGGGCGAAGACCTGCAGCCCCTTGTTGCCGGAGGTCTTCACGAATGGATCAGGCCGAGCCCGGCGAGTTCGGTGGCCACCAGCATGGCGGCCCGGCACGAGCCGGCCATCGTGATCCCCGGGCCCGGATCCAGGTCCACCACCAGGCGGTCGCTACGGACCAGGTCAGGAGCTTCCAGGCTGATCGGAGCGTCGGCACTGGCACAGGCACCGGTCAGGGTGTCGATCCGCCACTGGGGGGTGTGCAGTTCCAGGGCCGCCAGGTTGGCCAGCCAGACCAGGGTGGCCGGGGAGTCGGCCAGCGGGTAGTCGATGGGGACCGACGAGGCATCGACCCGCTGGCGCACCACCCACTCCGGCGTGGCCCCGGGCAGGTTCTTCTCGTAGAAGGAGTCGCCGTCGGCCCCCTCGGGAAAGCGCCTGCGGGTGATGCAGCGGCCCTCGAGATGGGCAAGCATGACAGGAGCAATCCGCACGTAGTAGTCGATCACCTCGGCCTTGGTGAAGCCCGTGGCGAACAGCGGCTTGTCCAGGTTCGTCAGGCCCAGTGGACGCCCCTCCACTTGGGTGGTGACGCTGTTGGCCTCGGGCATGGACATGGGGCGCCCATGATGCCAGCAGAAGAGTCGGTGACGCCAAAGTGGCCCCGGGAGTCACCTCCCGGGGCACTGTGGCAGGGTCATCCTTGACCCTCTGGCATGTGTTGTCAATCGCCTGGCATGTGTGTCAATCGCGCGGACGTGATCCGCTTGCTGGCCCTCGGCCCTGGACGACGTCGAACTCGACTGCCTGGCCCTCATCGAGCGAACGGAAGCCCGAGCTCTCGATGGCGCTGTAGTGGACGAAGAACGTCCTCGTTGCCGCCATCGACGGCCGATGAAGCCAAAACCCTTTTCGGCATTGAACCACTTGACGGTTCCGTTGCCATGACCAACTTCCTAATTGCATTTTGCTTGCGAGCAACCGCACCTCACGGCCTCGTGAAGACCACCCTGTCACAGACGCGGCTCATGCAAAACCCTCCCAAAGTGTGTTGGATGGATTGGCTTCGTGGTGCTCCGCAGGTTTTGTCAGTGCCATCTGGTTGCATGGTCGACGTGGCAGAGCGACGCTTCACCCTCACCCCGGCACTGCGCCCGAAGGAGCGCCCCGTCGAGCTCGACGAGGCCCAGCTTCGCGTGGTCACGCACCGCGGCACGCCCGGCCAGGGAACGCGTTGCTGGTGGCCGGCGGACCCGGCACCGGCAAGACGACGACCCTGGTTGAGTCGGTCGCGGCTCGCGCCAGCGACCA